>NZ_JBNRIJ010000009.1:73024-129924 GCF_053557675.1 Pseudomonas sp. XP1
TCGGCAAGCGGCCCGCCCAGGCTTTCTTCCAGTGGCCGCTTGCCGATCACCAGCACCTGCCGATCCTGGTCATAAAGCACATCCACCAGGTTGACGAAACGTTGTTGCGCCGCCAGCGAACATTCCGACAAGTCATCCAGCCCATCGATGATCCACTCATCGTACTGCCCGGCCAACACCAGGTAGTCGATAACTGCCGTGGCCTTTTCGCACAGGTCGTCAAAGCCAAGCACAATCCGCCGGCCATCAACGGCCAGCGCGCGCAGCGGGCGCTTGTTCACTTCCAGCATTACCGGCTGCGGCTCGGGCACATTCAACGCCTGGCGCTGCGCTGCGTTGCCCGGCCATACATAATGGCCCCGGGTAAAGCGCTGATGCTCGCGGTTGGCCGGCAGGCTGCGGAAATCGGTATCGCCACTCACTTCCAGCACTTCCATCGCGCTGTTGATCAGGCGGATCACCGGCAGGAAGCGCTCGTGGTACAGCGGGTTGGGCAGCAGCCCTTCAGGTGCATAGTTGGACGTCACCAGCAGGAACACGCCACGGCTGAACAATGCATTGAACAGCCGGGTGAGCAGCATGGCATCGCCAATGTCGTGCACATGGAATTCGTCAAAGCACAGCACCCTGCAATCGCCTACCAGTTCGTCGAGGGTCGCTCCCAATGCGTCGTCCAGCGCCCGGTGGCGGTGCATGCCCTGGTGCAGGCGGGCGAAGAAGTCATGGAAATGCAGACGCAGCTTGGCTTGCACCGGCACGGCCTGGAAAAAGCCATCGAGCAGCCAGCTTTTGCCCCGGCCTACCGAACCGTAAAGGTACAAGCTGCGAGGCTGGCCTTGTTCGAGCTGCGCCAGTTGTTCGGCCATGCAGTGGATCACCCGGCGTTGGCCGTCGCTGAGCTGGTAACCGCGGCTGTGCGCCTTGTCCTCGAACCAGCCGAGCAGTTCACTCTGGTTGGCGGCGGCGCCGCGCAGGCGTTGGCCAAGCTGACGTAGCGAGGTAGGGATCCAGGCAGGCAAAAGCAAAGCTCCTTGGGCGATGGCGGGGCAGTGTGCAGCTTGCCCGAGGGCGGCCATTTTGACCAATACAGAAATTGCGTGGCAATCATCGCCTGACGAGATAGGTTTGCCATGCAGGCGTACAGTAAAGGCTGGCATCGGTTCGAGGAGGGACTAGCATGCACGCCGACCATGATCTACAGCGTTTCGTCGAGGCGCAGAACCCTGTGTATGACCAGGTGATGCAGGAGCTGCAGACCGGGCGCAAGCGCAGCCACTGGATGTGGTACGTGTTCCCGCAGGTCGATGGCCTGGGCCACAGCGCCATGGCCGAACGCTATGCGCTGGCCGGTATCGACGAGGCCCGTGCCTACCTTGCTCATCCGCTGCTTGGCCCACGCCTGGAGGCTTGCGTGACTGCGCTGCTGCAGCACAGCGACAAGAGCGCCCGTGAAATGCTCGGCAGCCCCGACCACCTCAAGTTGCGCTCGTGCCTGACCCTGTTCGCCAAGGCAGCGCCCGGCAACCCGCTGTTCCAGCTGGCGTTGGTGCAGTTCTACGATGGTGAGCCGGACGCCCTGACCCTGGCCATGTTGCAGGGTTGATTCAACCCTTGTGCTCCAGTTGGCGCTCGATCATGTACTTCACTGCCAGCCGACGTTCTTTCAGGCGGCGCAGGTCTTCATCCTCGAAGTTGCCCGCCGAGATCGACTCGGCGGCCAGCACCTGGTTGTCGATGTCCATGTATTCGTCCAGCAGCCGATCCAGTGCCTTGTCCTGCTGACGGCGTTGCTGGACGATTTCGCGCGGGTAGTGCAAGTCCTGATAAAGGTCGTGGGAGACAGGCATGGGGTCCTCCTTGGTCAATACAGATGGCTCATCTGATTGGAAGGGAGGAAAGCGATTGTGTTGAAGCCAAGCGGGCGGAAAACGA
This sequence comes from Pseudomonas sp. XP1, assembly GCF_053557675.1. Taxonomy (NCBI): domain Bacteria; kingdom Pseudomonadati; phylum Pseudomonadota; class Gammaproteobacteria; order Pseudomonadales; family Pseudomonadaceae; genus Pseudomonas; species Pseudomonas sp. XP1. Next base: position 74,957 of record NZ_JBNRIJ010000009.1, read on the forward strand.
CGGATGGTCACCATGCCAACCGCAAAAATGACTAACTCGCTGTTTTTTGGTAATTTTTTTTCATCAGGGGGTTCACAGACCCAAAGTTTGTTGTTAAAGTGCCGCGCATTCCAAGACAACAACCCAGTTGTCACTCAGTTGGAATTGTCAGAGCAGCAAGCGCTGCATCCGATACAGGGGCGTCGCCAAGCGGTAAGGCAGCAGGTTTTGATCCTGCCATGCGTTGGTTCGAATCCAGCCGCCCCTGCCATTTTCTTGCTTCAAACGTATCTCGGTCCGGTGCTTGGAAAGACAAGCGCTGGGCTTTGTCGTTTCTGCAGGTTTTGCCAGGGGCTCTGTTCGGTCACCTGGCAGTTCCAAGCATTTCGTTCAGCAAGCGGGCCAGTTCGTCGGCCTGTACCGGCTTCTGGATCACCAGGCTGCCCGGCAGCTCCAACCCCTGCAATTCTGCATAACCGGTAAGAAGCACCACCGGCAGGTGCGGGTACCGCTCGCGTGCCGCTAGTGCCAGTTGCGCACCATTGAACTCGGGCATGGCGAAATCGCTCAGTAGCAGGTCGATCTGCTCATCCAGCAAGGCCAAGGCTTGTTCGCCACTGTGCGCCTGGCGCACCTGGTAGCCGTACTGGCGCAACACATCACCGAGCATGTCCCGTACCAGATGGTCGTCATCCACCAGCAGCACGGTGCGATTACGGCCGCTTTCGCTTATCGAGTGGCTGAGCAGCGATGGCATCGGTTCGTTGACGGCTTCACTTTTGACTGCCGGCAGGTACACGGCCACCTGCGTACCACGCCCCGGCGTGGTGTCGATACGTACGCCACCCCCGGACTGTTTGGCGAAGCCGAACACCTGGGCCAGGCCCAGGCCCGAGCCTTTGCCGATATCCTTGGTGGTGAAGAACGGCTCGAACACCTTGGCCAGCACCTCTTCGCTCATGCCGCAGCCGGTATCGCGGATGCTCAGCATCACGTACTCGCCAGGGTCCGGGTCTTCCGGGCGCTGTGGGCGGGCGTCGATCAGCGTGTTGCGGGTCGACAGCGTCAGTTGGCCGCCGTCGGGCATGGCATCGCGGGCGTTGATCGCCAGGTTGAGAATGATCATTTCGGTCTGGGTCGGGTCTGTCAGCGCCTGCCACAGGGTTGGTTCCAGGTCCAGGCGCACCGAGACATTGCCGCCCAAGGTGCGGCGCAGTAATTCTTCCAGGCCGGCCAAGGTGCTGTTGAGGTTCAGCGCCACCGGCTCCAGGCGCTGGCGACGGGAGAAAGCCAGCAACTGCGAGGTCAGCTTGGCACCGCGCTCGCCGGCTTCGCGAATGTGCGTGAGCCGCGCACGGGCTTTTTCCAGGTCGGCTTTGGCCAGGTCGCGCTCGAGGAAGCTGGCGCCGGTGAGGATTACCGTCAGCAGGTTGTTGAAATCGTGCGCCACACCGGCGGTCAGCTGACCGACCGCTTCCAGCCGCTGCATCTGCTGCAGCGCGGCCTCGATACGTTCGCGTTCGGCGATCTGCTCGCGCAGGCGGGCGTTGGCTTCGGCCAGGCCAAGGGCGGCCTCGCGTTCGCTGGTGATGTCGCGTGCCACCACGTAAAGCAGGGTGTCTTCCGGCACCACCACCCAGGACAACCAGCGCTGCTGGCCACCGGCATCCAGGATACGCCCGACAAAGCGGGCGCTGGTGCGGCCGTGGGCGAGGGCGGCCAGTTCGGTGAGCAGCAGTTCCTGGTCGGGCTCGGGTAGCAGGTGCAGCAAGGACGACTGGCTCAGGCGCTCGCGGGACAAGCCCAGGCTGGCTTCCCAGGCGGGGTTCAGCGCGACTGGGGTCAGGTCCTTGTTGAGCACGGCCAGCAAGTCTTGCGACAGCTCCCAGGCACGGTCGCGTTCGCGAGTGCGGCGCTCGACCCTTTCACCCAGCATCTCGTTGAGCTGACGCAGTGCCTGGTTGGCCAGGCGCTGGGCATGGATGTCCTGCAGCACCCCGGAAAAACGCACGCACTGGTCGTTGACGAACTGGCTCTGGCCGCTGCTGAGCAACCAGCGAGGTTCCAGGCCAGCGGGTTGGGCGATGCGGAACTCTACCCGATACACGCCGCCACTTTCCGGGCACATGGCGTGCTCTACCGCCTCGCGCACCTGCGGCAGGTCGTCAGGGTAGATGCCGGCGTAAAACACGTCGAGGGTCATTTCGGTATCGACAGGCAGGCCGAACAGGGTCTTGCAGCGGTCGTCCCACAACAACAGCCCTTCTTGCGGGCGCATGTCCCAGGTGCCCATGCCAGCAGCATCGATGGCAATGCGTGCACGTGCCTCGACGTCGGCCAGGGCTTCTTCGGCGCGGCGTCGGCGCTGGCGCTCCTGCACTTCGGTCAGGGCCCGGCGTACGGCCTTGGGCAGCAGCGGCAGGTTCTTCTTCAGCACATAATCGGTGGCGCCCAGGCGGATCATTTCCACCGCATGTTCTTCGCCGTAGATACCAGACAGGAAGATGAACGGAATATCCGGTGCCAGGCGCTGGGCAATGGCCAGCACTTCGGTGCCGGACGAGCCCGGCAGCACGCAGTCGCACAGGATCAGGTCATGGCTGGACTCGCGCAGGGCTTGCTCGACACCGGCATGGTCGAACACCAGTTGCGCCTGCACATTCAGCCCGCTGCGTTCCAGGCGCATCAGGGTCAGCTCGGCGTCCATCGAATTGTCTTCGACCATCAGCAGTTTGAGCGGTGTCGGCAGCATCGTCGCAGGCACCTCAGATGCTGCCACGCCGGGTCAGGCGCAGCGAGCCGGGTGGCGGTTCGTTGAGTACCGCCCAGAATATCCCCAGGTCGGAAATGGCGGCGACGAATTCCTTGAACTCCACCGGCTTGACCACGTACGCGTTCACTCCCAGCTCGTAGGCGCGCAGCAGGTCGGGCTCCTCGCGCGAGGACGTCAGCATCACCGTCGGGATGCTGCGCAGCTCGGCGGTGGCGCGCACTTCCTTCAGCACCTCCAGGCCATCGACCTTTGGCAGTTTCAGGTCCAGCAGCAATACGGCGGGGTTGCCATCGTCACGTTCGGCATAGGCATTGCGCCGTAGCAGGTAGTCGAGTGCTTCGGCACCGTCACGCAGCACGATGACCTCGTTGGCCAACTGGCTGCGCTCCAGCGCCAGGAGTGTCAGCTCCAGGTCCCGTGGGTTGTCTTCGACCAGCAGGATGGGTTTGAGCATGGTAGCGGTGCCTCAGGTGTTAGCGGGGTGGCGCGGGAGGGTGAAGTGGAAGGTGGCTCCCTGGCCAACCTTGCCGTGGGCCCAGACCCGGCCGTCATGGCGTTCGATGATACGACGGACACTGGCCAGGCCGATGCCGGTCCCTTCGAAGTCTTCCATGCGGTGCAGGCGCTGGAACACGCCGAACAGTTTGTTCGCGTAGGCCATGTCGAAGCCCACGCCGTTGTCGCGAATGCAGATCTCGGTTTCGCCCGGGTGCTGCACGGCGCTGATGCCGATGCGTGCCGGGGTCCGCCCACGTGTGTATTTGATGGCGTTGGCCAGCAGGTTGTGCAAGGCCATGTTGATGAACGCCGGATCACCGATCACCTTGGGCAACTGGGCGATGTCCCAGACAATTTCGCGGTTTTGGTAGTCGGGCGCAAGTTCGCTGCGAATGGCTTCGACCAGGGCGTTGAGGTCGACTTCGGACAGACGCAGGGCCGAGCGGCCCATTTGCGAGAAGTTGAGCAGGTTGTCGACCAGGCTTCCGGCAAAATGCGCGGCTTCCTCGATGTGTTGCAGAAAACGCCTGCCACGCTCGCTGAGGCCCTGGCCCTCTATTTCGCCGAGCAGTTCGGAGTAACCGGCAATATGGCGCAGGGGCGCGCGCAGGTCATGGGACACGCTGTAGGAAAACGCTTCGAGCTCCTTGTTCGAGCGGCGCAGCTCGCCGGCCAGCTGGGCCAGTTCCTCAGCCTTGCGCAGGACGATGCCGAGCACTGCCGTGCGCAGCTCTTGCACGCCTTCGATGACCAGCGGGTGCCAGGGTTCGCAGTAGCCGCGCAGTTTTTCCTGCCAGCTTTCGAAACTGTGCCGCGGGTCGAGGTTGCCCTGTGGCCCGACCTGTTTGTTCGGCTGCCCGGCCCAGGTCACCGTGCGCACCTGCTCTGGGCGGAACCACAGCAGGTAGTGCGAGTGGATCTGCGAAATGGCCACTGCCAGCACACCGCCGGCATGGGCCGCGAGCTCGGGCAGTTCATCAATGTCGCGGCGCAGGTTGTCGCTGTGGAACACGCTGTCTTCACCACGCTGGGATAGCCAGTGCACCAAGGCGTTTACCTGCGCGGCCGGAGGGGTCTTGCCGATCAGATCGCAACGCTCGGCGGAAATGACTGCGGCACCTTGGGCGCCAGCGAAGGCCAGCAGTACTTCGGGCAAGTCGCGCAGGCCGTCGCCGACACTGTCATGGTCGGCCATGGACGAGATCATGCGCACGATGTGTTGGCGCAGTTCCAGCAACTGGCGAGTGTTGGCGTGGGACTCGCGCGACTCGATCTGCAGCGACAGCACACTGGCCAGCAGTTCGCAGGCAGTACGGGTGCGCAGGTCCACCGGGCGCGGCTGTTCATGGTGGCAGGACACCAGCCCCCAGAGTTGCCCGTCGACCACGATCGACAGCGACATCGATGCCAAGGTACCCATGTTACGCATGTACTGCAGGTGCACTGGCGACACGCTGCGCAGTGCGGCAAAGCTCAGGTCCAGCGGCTTGCCGGTGCGCGGGTTGGCAGCGGGCAGCAACGGCGAGGCCTGGTAGTTGGCGTCCTCGATCACGCGGATGCGGTTGATTCGGTACAGTTCGCGCGCCTGGCGCGGTATGTCCGAAGCGGGGAAACACAGGCCCAGGTAGCTCGGGTACCCCGGGTCGGCCACCTCGGCCAGCACCTGGCCGTTGCCTTCGGCATCGAAGCGGTAGGCCTTGACCCGGCCGAAGCCGGTGATGCGCTTGAGTTGCAGCACGGTTTGCTGCAGCAGTTCCTCGAGGCTGCCGGCTTGGTGCAGGCGGCCCACGAAGCTGCGCACCAGTGGGTAGTAGTCGCCTTGCCCGGCAAGATCCGCTGGCAGGCGAGGGGGTTCGAATTCGGCGATCAACACCTGGTCGTGGCGATGCACCAGCAGGTGCAGATTGCCGCGGTAAGGCGCGCCCTGGCGCAGGAAGACATCGCTGATGTGGAACGGAAAGACCTCATCCTCTGGCAGGCGGGCCAGGTGCAGGCGCAGGTCGAAGGCACCGCTGACCAGTTCGGCGAAGTCGCAACCGGCCAGTTCAGTGGCCGGTATGCCAAGCCAATGCTCGATATTTTCACTGGCCTGGAGTACGCGCATTTCGGTTTCGTCCAGCACCAGCAGGAAGCCGTGGGGCTGGATGCTGCCAGGCAGCTGGATCGGTTCCTGGGCACAGCGCTCGAGGGCTTGGGTGAGCGTGCTGTCTGCAATCATCTATGAAAACGCTCCTGTCGTGTCCTTCCATGCATGCCGCATGAGTCTAGGCAGGATGAAAGGGATACACCCTAACAGAATATCGGCCCGGATAACGGCCTTTGGCCATTTGAGGAGAATGCCGGCGATGCGTTCTGTGTCGTGCGGCTTTTTTTTCAGGTGGTAGCGCTTTTTGGCTAATACAAAAAAATGGCTCGATGCCAGCAGCGTGATGCCACTCCGCTGCTACGCTCAGGTCAGCAGACATCGACAAGGATAATTAGGTGACAGAGCGCTACCTGGCCGCCCTGTTGGGCCTCATGTTGAGTAGCAGTGTCATGGCGGCGGACTTCCTGGTGGAGGTACGGGTGCTGGTGCAGCGTGGCTGCATGCTGGTCAACCAGCCCCGCGATGCCGGGGCGCAGGCGCTTGGGAGCATCGGCCTGGGCGCTGCTGCACGGCTGGATGGTCCTGGCGCGCCGCTCACCGGCGCACTGTTGAGCCGGCGCCCGCCACGCCTGGAATGCAACCCCGGCACCCCCTATCAGGTTCGCGTCGACGGCGGCCAGCATGGCGGCGTCGGCGAGCTGCGCTTTCTGGCCAGTGACGATGACACGGCTCGGCTCATCCCGTATCGCCTGTACCGCGATGCTGCCTGGCGCGAACCGCTGGCGGTGAATGTGGCGCATTCGGCGCGGGTGCCAAACAGCGGTTCGGTCGAGCTGCCGTTGTATGCACGGATCGACAAGCTGGCCTGGATACCACCTGCAGGCCTGTACGCCGACCTGCTCAAAGTCACCGTCAGCTGGTAGGGATGCCACCATGCACAAGGACGCGACGCCATGAACCGTACCTCGATCCTGCTGCTTTCCCTCGGCCCGCTGCTGGTGCCCGGCGGTGCCGCGCATGGCACCAGTACCGGTTTCATCCAGGCGCGGCTGGTGATCAGCACCGCTTGCCAGATCAGCAGCAACGAGACGCAACCGGCGACGGTGGGTAACCCCGGGGTGATGGACTTCGGCGAGCGCGGTCCGTATTGGGACCAGCCGCTGCGCAGCCGGGTTGATGATGTGAGCGGCGAGGGTAGCCTGCAGATCAGCTGCACGCCCGAAGTGCGTGCGTTCAACGTGCGCATCAACGGCGGCCTGAATGGCAGCGACGGCATACGGCGGTTGAGCAATGGCCGCGAGCTGATCCCCTATCAACTGGCGATCGACCCAGGCGGTAACAGCCGCTACGGCATCGGCCAGGCACGTGCCTTCACCATCAGCAGTACCCGGCAGATACCGATCCCCATCTACGGTGTGGTAGTGGCGCAACCGCGCGCGCTGCCGGCCGGCCTTTACCGTGACACCCTGAGGGTGACCCTGGACTGGTAACAACGCAAGGAGACTTCGATGAGAACGAACCTTTCACGCTGCATCCTCACCGGCCTTGGGCTGATGCTGGCTTCCCAGGCCCAGGCCGCAACGACCGGGACCATCGACTCGAAGCTGACCTTGACCGCAGCGTGCCAGGTCAATGGCAGCTCGGGCACTTCTGGGGTGAACTTCGGTGCCCTGGACTTCGGTACTCGCGATGCCCTGTTCACCAGCGCGGACGCCCAGGTGATCGGCGGCGGCGGAGGGGCGATCAGCATTCTCTGCTCGGCTGGCACGGTACCGGTGATCCGCGTGGGGGCAGGCGTCCACGATGGCCAGTCGGCCGGGGGCAGCCGTGCGCTGGCGGATGGCGCCGGCAACTTCGTGCCGTATGATTTCTATACCGATGCCGGGCGCACGCAGGTGTTGGCCATCAACGGCACCATCACCTTGCCGACCAGCAGCGGTACGGCACAGATCGTCAACCTGTATGGCCAGGCGCGCGGCAAGGCCGGCCTGCCGGCAGGGGTATACACCGACACAGTGTCCGTCGAACTGTCGTTCTGAGCCATGCGTAGCTGGCTGGCATGTGGCCTGAGTGGCCTCGGCGTGCTGCTGGCCGCGCCTCTGGATGCGGCGACCACCAGCAGCTTCATGGTGACGGCGCAGATCGTCGCCGGGTGCCTGGTGGTGGGCGGCGTGAGCAGCTACGGGACGCTCGACTACGGCTCGCAATCGGCCCTGGCCACTGGGGGCCTCGACACCTCGTTGGGCGGCACCACGGTGACCTTTCAGTGCACCCCGGGGGTGGCGTTGAGCATGAGCGTTGATGGCGGGCAGAACAGTGCCAGTGGCACACGCAACCTCAAGCGCACGGGCGGCACACAGGTGCTGGCCTACCAGTTGTACCGGGACGCGGCATACAGCCAGAGCCTGGGGATCGGCCAGAGCGTGGCCGTGAGCTACACCGACCCGACGGCGATAAAGCTGCCGGTGTACGGGCGGGTCCAGCTGACCGGCACGTTGCCGGCAGGGACCTACACCGATGTGGTGCAAGTGACGGTGACCTGGTGAATGCATCGGCACCAACGACCAGTATCCAAGGAGAGCTTCATGGGGGCAGGCGCGAAGTGGGCGCGTGGGTTGATCGGAGTATTGTGGCTGGCGAGCCTGCCAGCCGGGGCGGCCACCTCGGTGCTGATCTGGCCGATCGACCCGGTGCTGGAGGCTGACCAGAAGGCTGGCGCACTGTGGCTGGAAAACCGCGGTACCGCACCGGCCAACCTGCAGGTGCGGGTGTTCGCCTGGCGCCAGGGTGACTACCAGGAACAGTACCAGGCACAGCGCGAAATCATTGGCAGCCCGCCGGTGGCCAACATCGCCCCCGGGCAGAAGCAACTGATTCGCCTGACCCGCACCAGCCCCTCGCCAGTCGGACAGGAGCAGGCCTATCGCATCATCATCGACGAAATCCCGCCCGCCATCCCAGTCGACAAGGCCGAGCCCGGCACTACCGCGGCGATCCGCCTGCAGATGCGCTACTCGGTACCCCTGTTCGTCTACGGCGAAGGCCTGTGGGGCAAAGCCGATCCCGAGGGCAAGCGCAATGCCGAGGGCGTCGGCAAGCCGCAACTCAGCTGGCGTGCGGTGACCGTGCAGGGCAAACCGTACGTGGAGCTGCGCAACACCGGCGCGGTGCATGCACGGCTGACCGATGTGGTGGTGCAGCAGGGCAGCCAGAGCAAGCCACTGGCCGACGGCCTGCTGGGTTATGTGCTGCCGGGGGCCAGCATGCGCTGGCCGGCACCGTTGGCACCGAACGCCGGCAGTGTGCTGAAAGGGAGGGTAAACGGCCAGAGCAGCGCGGACGCCATCCGCCAAAGCCAATGAGCCTGCGCCTGAATGCCGCGCAGGGGCCAGGGAGGACCCGGCAATGGTTGGAAACCGTGTGTGAGGTGGCTGACAGCGAGGACGCATCGCTGGTGCCTGGGGCTTGCCCTGGTCGGCCCTGGCCTGGTGCTGGGCGACGACCTGCCACCACCACCTACGGAGCTGTCCGCCATCGCCGATGCCACGTTGTACCTCGAACTGCTGGTGAACCAGATGCCCAAGGCTGAGCTGGTGCCGGTGCAGCAGCGCGCCGGGCAGTTGTACATCGACAGCGAAGTGTTGCGGGCGGCCGGTGTCTCGCTGCCGGGCAACCCGCAGGGCGAGGTGGCGCTGGAGGCCATCGGGGGGATGCATGCCGACTATGACAGCCAGAACCAGCGCCTGCTGCTGCAAGTGCCGCCGGCCTGGCTGCCCGACCAGCAGCTGGGCGACCGCAACCTGTACCCGGCCAGCGATGCGCGCAGCAGTTTCGGCGCCTTGTTCAACTACGACCTGTACCTGAACGACACCGATGACGGCGGCAGCTACCTGGCGGCCTGGAACGAACTGCGCCTGTTCGACAGCTGGGGTACGTTCTCCAGCACCGGGCAGTGGCGCCAGTCGTTCAATGGTGCGCCGACCGATGACCTGCGCCAGGGCTTCTTGCGCTACGACACCACCTGGCGCTTCACCGACGAGCAGCGCCTGCTGACCTACGAAGCCGGGGACCTTGTGACCGGGGCCTTGCCCTGGACCAGCTCGGTGCGGGTTGGCGGCCTGCAGGTATCGCGCGATTTCGCTGCGCGCCCCGACCTGGTCACCTATCCGCTGCCGGCGTTCTCCGGTGAAGCGGCGGTACCGACTTCGCTGGACCTGTTCATCAATGGCTACAAGTCCAGCACCAGCGAATTGCAGCCGGGCCCCTACACGTTGACCAACGTGCCGTTCATCAACGGCGCCGGGGAGGCGGTGGTGGTCACCACCGACGCCCTTGGCCGGCAGGTGTCGACCACCTTGCCGTTCTACGTCACCAGCAGCCTGCTGCAGCAGGGCCTGACGGACTATTCGGTAGCGGCCGGCAGCCTGCGCCGTGACTACGGGGTACGCGATTTTGCCTACGGCCCCGGGATTGCCTCGGCCAGCCTGCGCTACGGGGTCAGCGACCTCTTCACCCTGGAGACCCATGCCGAAAGCGCCGAATCGCTGATGCTGGGCGGTCTGGGCGGCAACATGCGGCTGGGCAACTTCGGCGTGCTCAACGCGGCCCTGGCGCAGAGCCGGTTCGACGGCGACAAGGGCCACCAGGTCGCCCTCGGCTACCAGTACAACAGCCAGCGCATCGGTTTCAGCTACCAGCGCCTGCAACGCCATGGCGACTATGCCGATCTGACCCGGGTCGACAGCCGCGACATACAGCTGAGCCAGCGCAGCGAACAGGTCACGTTGAGCCTGAACCTGAACGAATACGGCAACATTGGCGCCGGCTATTTCGATGTGCGCGCCGGTGACGGCACACGTACGCGGCTGATCAACCTGAGCTACAGCAGGCCGCTGTGGGGCAACAGCAGCGTGTATCTGTCGGCCAACCGTGAAGTGGGGGACAGCCGGTGGGCGGTGCAGGCGCAACTGGTGATCCCGTTCGACCTGCACGGTACCTTGGCCCTGGGCATGGAACGCAGCCAGCAAGGCGAAACCCTGCAGCGGGTCAACTACAGCCGCGCGACGCCAGTGGGTGGTGGTGTCGGTTACAACCTCGGCTACGCCGCCGGTAGCGAGCGCGACGCCTACCGCCAGGCCGATGCCACCTGGCGCCTGCAGTCGGTGCAGTTGCAGGCCGGTGTGTATGGCAGCAGTGGCGAAATGACCCGCTGGGCCGACGCCAGTGGCTCGCTGGTGTGGATGGATGCCGGGCTGTTCGCTGCCAACCGCATCGACGATGCCTTCGTGGTGGTCAGCACCGGTGGTTACGCCGATGTGCCGGTGCGCTATGAAAACCAGGAGGTCGGCCGCACCGATGCCGATGGCCACCTGCTGGTGCCGTACAGCAGCGGTTACTACCGCGGCAAGTACGAGATCGACCCCATGGACTTGCCGCCGGATATCCTCGCACCGGAAGTGGAGCAGCGGGTGGCGGTACGCCGGGGCAGTGGCTACTTGCTGGAGTTCCCGCTCAGGCGTGTGCTGGCGGCCAGTATCGAACTGGTGGACACCGACCGGCAGGTACTCAAGCTGGGCAGCCGTGTCACCCATGCAGAAAGCGGCAGCCAGGCGGTGGTCGGCTGGGATGGCCTGGTGTATCTGGAGAACCTGGCGCCGCATAACCGCCTGCAGGTGGAACTGGAAGGCGGCGGGAAGTGCCAGGTGGCGTTCGACCTGCCTGAGTCGCAAGGCTCGATCCCCTTGATCGGCCCGTTGGTATGCAAATGAAGGCCTGCTGGCGTGGTTTATGGGCAAGTGCCTTGTTGGTGTGGGCAGGCTCGGGCTGGGCCAAGTGCACGTCAGTGGTAACTGCGCCGGCGGCGTTTGGTTCGCTCAGTTCGACCCAGGTACGTAGCACGGTACAGACGGCCTCCAGCACCAACTCGGGCCTGCAATGCAACGGCTCGGTGATCAGCGTGCTCAGTAGTACCGACTCCTTCAAGATCAAGATCACCTCTACCACCAGCGGGCTGGTAGGGCCTACCGGGGATGTGATCCCCTACACGCTGTATGCCGACGCCACAACCACCTATCCGATTACCCGTGGCACCGCCTTCGAATTCAGGACCACCGGCATCCTCGACCTGCTCGGGTTGCTCAACGGTACACCGAAGAACGTGCCCATCTACATGCGCACGCAGGTAGGCAGCAATGTATCGGCGGGGCTGTATCAGGAAACCCTCACCGTCGAGTGGACCTGGGACTATTGCGACGGGATTGGTGTTGGCGGGCTTTGCATAGGGCGAGACCAGGGCACCGGTACCAAGACCCTGCTGGTGAGCATGACGGTGACCAACGACTGCCAGATCACCACACCCAGTATCAACTTCGCCAGCGCGCCAGTGGTGGCGGGGTTCGGTACGGTAAGCCAGAGCCTGAGTGTGTCGTGCACCAAGGGCAGCAACTACACCGTGGGCCTGGACGACGGGCAGAACGTGGCCAATGGTCGGCGGCGGATGAAGTCGGCGGCCAACAACTACCTGGCCTATGACATTTTCAAGGGCGCCGGTGCGGTGCGCTGGGGTTCGGTAGGGGCTGCACGACGGGCCAGTACCGATGCCGATGTGAACCCCGGCACGGGTACCGGCACCGGTAGCCAGGTGTTCAACTACAACGCCAAGGTCTACACCGACCAGGCTACACCCCCGGCTGGGAGCTATACCGACAGCGTGCTTCTGGATGTGCAGTTCTGAGCGCAGGGACCTGGTGGGGGCGGCGGTCCGCGTAACCTGTGGGAGCGGCTTTAGCCGCAAAGAATCCAACGCGGTGTGTGGCACCGGCTACGCCGGCGTTCGCGGCTAAAGCCGCTCCCACAGGGTGCCTGCTAATTCCATGAGTCATGTGCAGTCCTGTGAGAGCCGGCTTGCCGGCGATGGGCCGTTTCACTCAGCGCAAATCGCCAACCATCTTCGCCAATGTCTCCAGCACCGCCCCGGCCAACGCTTTCGAGCGTGCTCCCGACCACCCGGTGACAGCATCCGGCGCGTCGTCATGGTCCTTGAACGGCATTTCCAGGGTCAGCGACAGGCAGTCATGCGCCATCCCCACCGCATTGCAGGCCAGCGTCGTGTTGGCCTGCCCCGGTTCGTCGCGGGTGTAGCCATGCACGGTCTGGAAGTCGCGGGTCAGGCTGCACAGGGTGCTGCGGAACTGCTCTTCCAGTTTGGCCAGCCGCGGCGTGTAGCCGGGGTTGCCCTCGCAGGCTGCGGTGAACACGTGGGGAATCTCCTCGTCGCCATGCACGTCGATGAACGCATCCACCCCGTATTGCTTCATCTGCGCCTGGGCGAAGAACACCTCGGGGCTGAACTCGACGCTGGCGTCCTGCCAGGCACGGTTGAGGTCCTTGCCCTTGAAATTGGTGCGCAGGTGGCCGAGGAAGGCGCCGTCGGGGTTCATGTTGGGGATCAGGTACAGGTCGGCCTTGGCCAGCAACTGCTGTATGACCGCGTCGTTGGCCTGCAGGCGGTCGATCACGCCCTCCATGAACCATTCGGCCATGTGTTCGCCCGGGTGCTGCTGGGCAATCAGCCACAGCTTGCGCTTGCCTGCGGCACCATCACCGGCACGTAGCAGGGGAATGTCGCGGCCCTGCACGCTGCGGCCACTGGCGAGCAATTCCACCCCCGGCAGTTGCCGTGCACGCTCGATCAACTGGTTGTGGCGGGCGCGCGGGTAGGGCTCGAAGTAGGCGAACCAGATGTGCGGCTGTTCGGCCTTCACCTCGAACGACAGCGCCGTGCCGTCGAACTGGCTGGGGACGCGGAACCAGGTTTGCTGGTCATAGGACGCCACGGCGTTGTAGCCGCTCCAGGCGTTCTTGTAGGAAGAGCCGGAGGCGTTGTCGAGGCTGAAGCGATGGACCTGGCCCGGCGTCAGCCCGCTGACTTTGAAGTGGAACCACTGGTAGTGGTCGCTGTGGGTGTCCGGGCGGATGGCCAGGTGCACCCGGGCCGGGTTGCTGGCATCCAGTACCTGGATGTTGCCGGAGTCGAAATCGCAGTCGATCTGCAGGGGGGACAGCGTCACGGTCATGTACCGGGCTCCTTCTGGGGCTTTGTTGTGAGGGTACTGTACACGGCTTGACAGGGTTGCTGTGCGGGATCAGCAACGCGTGGGCGATATCATATGTTTCCTACAGGCTATTTGAAGAACTGACTCGGCGTGATGCCGAACTGGCGCTTGAACATACTGGCGAAGGCACTGGGGCTGTCATACCCCAGCGTCCCCGCCACATCGATGATCCGCTCGCCCAGGGCAATCCGCTCCAGTGCCTGCATCAGCCGCGCCTGCTGGCGCCACTGGCCGAAGGTCATGCCGGTTTCCTTGCGGAACAGGCGTTGGATGGTCTTTTCGTCGACCCCCAGCTGCTGGCCCCAGTCGGCCACGGTAGCGTTATCGTCAGGCCGCTGGTGCAATGCCGAGCAGATCGCCTGCAGGCGCTTGTCGCGGGGCTGCGACAGCTTCAATGGCATGGTCGGCAGCACGCAGATCTCGTCGAGGATCAGGCGCATCACCCGGGCTTCGCGCGAGTCTTCGGCAAACGGCGCGGTAAAGCCTACGGAAGCCTTGATCAATTCGCTGAGCAACGGCGAGATGCTGATAGCCTTGCTCTGCACGGGCAACTGCACTGCCGCGTCGGTGCGCACGAACACACTGCGCATCTTCACATCGCCCACGCAGCGTATAGCGTGCACCTGGCCGCAGGGCATCCATACGCCGCGGCTGGGGGGCACGGTCCAGCGTTCGTTACCGGACTCGACGATCATCAGGCCTTTTATGGCATAGATCAGTTGGTGCTTGGCATGGCTGTGGGGCTCGATGAACCAGTCGGTCGGGTAGTCCGTCGCACGGCTGCCCACCTCCCAGCTCCACTCATCCACTTCCACCAGCAATTCGTGCTGCGGCTTCAGCATTTCGACCTCTTGTACGGGCAGCCTGGCATGCCCACTTTAACAGCAGCGGCTGGGGCGGGCTTGCGAGCGGGTTGCCGGCAGCAGCGCGGTGGCCAACCCCAGCAGCGGCAGGAACGAGATGATCTGGTACACCCACTCGATGCCATGCCGGTCGGCCAGTTCGCCAAGCCCGGCAGCGCCGATGCCGCTGATACCGAACATCAACCCGAACATCACCCCCGACACCATGCCGACCCGGCCCGGCACGGCCTCCTGGGCATACACCACCAGGGCAGCGAAGGCCGAGGACATCACCAGGCCGATGGCCACCGCCAGTACCGCCGTCCAGGCCAGGTTGGCGTAAGGCAAGGCGAGGGCGAAGGGCGCCACGCCGAGGAACGAGACCCAGATCACTGCCTTGCGCCCGATACGGTCACCCACCGGGCCACCGGCGAAGGTGCCCAGGGCCACGGCCACGAGGAACACGAACAGGTACAGCTGGCTGTGCTGCACGCTCAGGCCGAAATGCTCGATCAGGTAGAAGGTGAAGTAGTTGGTGAACGAGGCGATGTAGACGAACTTGGCGAACATCAGCACAGCGATCACCGCCACGGCGCGCCACATGGCGCCACGCGACAGGCCGGGGGCCTGCTGGCCGGCGAAGGTCTTGAGCCGGGTCTGGCCGTGGCGCACGGTCCAGCCGGTCACCCGCAACAGCACGAACACCGCCAGCGCGGCCGCCAGCATGAACCAGGCAATGGCCGGTTGGCCGTGTGGGATGACGATGGCAGCGGTCAGCAGCGGGCCGAGGGCCGAGCCAGTGTTGCCACCTACCTGGAAAGTCGATTGCGCGGTGCCGAAGCGCCCACCGGAGGCCATCCTGGCCACTCGCGAGGCTTCGGGGTGGAAGGTCGCCGAGCCCACCCCGACTACCGCCGCGGCTACCAGCAGCATTTCATAGCTGCTGGCGAAGGCGAGCAGGGCGATGCCCACCAGCGTCACCAGCATGCCAGCCGGCAGCAGGTAGGGTTGCGGGTGCTTGTCGGTGTACAGGCCGACCCAGGGTTGCAGCAGGGACGCGGTCACCTGGTAGATCAGGGCGATCCAGCCGATCTGGGCAAAGCTCAGCGCGAAATCGCTCTTGAGCATCGGGTAGATGGATGGCAGCACGGCCTGGATCAGGTCGTTGAGCAGGTGGGCGAATGCGGCGGCGCCGACGATGCGGACCAGAAAGCCCTGGGGTTGGTCGGCAGGCGTGGTGGCGGCCATGGAGGCGGTGGAGGTCGTCATGGGCGATCTTCTTCTGGCGAAAGGGAACAAGGCATTTGCCGAAGAAGGGTAGCCAGGGCCCGGTTTGCCTGTCTCACGCCGAACAGGCAGCTACTGTCGCGTTTCGGACATTCCGGGCCTGACGCCCTGAATTCGCAAGCGGTCCGCGTACCCTGTGGGAGCGGGTTTACCCGCGAAAAATCCAACGCGGTGCATGGCACCGGCTGCGCCGGTGTTCGCGGCTGAAGCCGCTCCCACAGGCTCCCTGCTAATACCTGGCCGCGCCGGATTCATCGTTCGTGACGCGCCACCCAGCGCAGCAATGCTGCAATCGGGACGCTGCGGTGAGCCTCGTGCCGGTAAGGCTTGCCTTCGGCGGTAAAGCGTTCGCGATAGCGGCTCAGCACCAGGCTCCGGCCATCGGCCGAAAGCCGGGCTTCCAGTTCATGCAGCAACAGCGGTTGCCGGGCAGCGCCTTCCAGGCGCCTGAACAGCAGCATGGCGGCTTGGGCATCATTCTTCACGGGCACCCCCTGCACAATCCACTGGCCACGCTCCCGGCTCGCCGGCCTTGCCTTCTGCCACCCGGTTGCTGCGCCGCTGCGCGGTGTAATCACGCAGCGCAAGGTAGTAGTCAGGCCAGGTGCGCAGCAGGTCTGTCAAAGGCAGTGCTTCGGCCCGTGTATCGACGATGCCGCCGGCTGTGGCTACGTTGCCCATGGTTTCGACGGTATCGCTGTTGCCGCTAAACGGGTCCAGTGCCAGGCCCAGCAGCGTGCCGGTGGCATCGCGCAGGTTGTGGGTGCCCAGCAGCGGCAACTCGACGATGGGGCCAGCGGCGATGTTCCACACCCCGAAGGTCTGGCCAAAGTCCGAGCGATGCTGGCTCAGCCCCATCTTGCCAGACACATCGACCAGCCCCGCCACACCCAGGGTGGTGTTGAAGATGAAGCGGGAGAGGCTGGTCATCGCTCGTTCGCCGTTGCCCTGCAGCAGGTCGTTGACGAACACCTTGGGCTCACCGAAGTTGCTGGCAAAGTTGTGCATGCCCTGCCGGGCAAAACCGGGCAGCGCGGTGTAGCCCCTGGCGACGGGGGCCAGCAGATAGTCGTCGACCGTGCGGTTGAAGGCGAATACGGCGCGGTTGGCGGGCTCCGCCGGGTCACTGACCTGATAGGCGACATTGCCGCAGGCCGCCGTGGCCGGTGCACGTTGGCTGCAGCCTCCCGCCGCAAGCAGCGACAAGGCCAGCGCGGCAGAGCGCGCTGAGCGGGAGGCGGATGATGAAAGGGACATGGATACATTCCTGGCAAGAACTGGCGCCGATGCTGCGCGGTTTTCTTTGCCTGGAAATGTCTGGATTTTCTCGGCGTCGACACTTTGTTACCAAGTTGAAATATATGACGGTTGCGCGGGGATGGCCTTAAAGTACGGCTTGGTAACCTTGTATTGCGGTGCTTTTTTGTGAGCCATTTGCTGATAGTCGACGATGATGTCGAGGTGCTCGACCTGCTGCAGAAGTTTCTCTGCCAGCATGGCTACGAGGTTGATGTGGCCACGGATGGCAAGGGGCTCTGGCAAGCCGTTGAGCGGCGGGTGCCGGACCTGGTCATCCTGGATGTGATGCTGCCTGGCGACAGTGGCCTGGTGTTGTGCCAGCGCCTGTTGGCCGAGCACAAAGTGGCAGTGATCATGCTCACCGCCATGGGCGAGTTGAGTGACCGGGTGGTTGGCCTGGAGCTGGGGGCAGACGACTACCTGACCAAACCGTTCGCCGCCCGTGAACTGCTGGCCCGGGTGAGGGCAGTGCTGCGCCGTGCCGGGGAAGCGGCCGGTGGCACGGCGAGCCATGCCTGCGCGACCCTGGAGTTTGCCGGGTGGCGGCTGGATGTGGTGCGGCGCGAACTGCGTTCGCCGGACAACGTCATGATCCCTCTGTCCAACGGTGAGTTCGAGCTGCTGCTGGTGTTCGCCGAACATCCGCGGCGGGTGCTCAGCCGCCAGCAGTTGCTGGATATGGCTCGTGGCGATGCGTATGACGCCTATGACCGAAGCATCGATGTCCAGGTGAGCCGGCTGCGCCGCAAGCTTGAAACCGACAACGGCAACGAGCCCTTGATCCGTACCCTGCGAAATGCCGGTTACCTTTTCACGCCCACGGTCGCGAAGCGATGAAGCTGCTGGCCAGGGTTCGCCAGGCGCTGCCAAGGCCCAGGATCACCATTGCCCGCTGGATCGCGCTTACCACCCTGACGGCGATGCTGTTCCTGCTGCTGCTCAAGGGACTGTTCAGCCTGCTGTTGAGTGCCTGGGCGCAGCCTCCGCTGCTGGAGAGCGGGGTTATCGAGAAGGTTGCAGCGGTTACCCGCATCCTCGACGCCGCGCCCATGGCGCAACGTGCCAACATCGCCAGTGCGGCGGGCGATGGCTCATACTCCGTGCGATGGTTGCGTCGGCATGACGAAGCGGACGTGCCAGTGCTGGTCGATGCCGAGTTCAGCGAGGGCACGCCTATCCTGCGCGCGCTGCTCAAGCGCCCGGATGCCAGGGTCGAGGCCTTTGCACCGTCCGACATGCCGGAATACGCACCTGAGCGCGGCTATGCGCTGATGATCGAGCTGAGCGACAAGTCCTGGGTGCTGTTCCGCGCCACCAACCGTAGCTGGGGGCTGGATGAACTGCCTCGCAACCTGATCATCCTTGGCCTGATGCTGGTTTCCAGCCTTGCCGTCGCGCTGCTGGCCACGCGCTACCTGGCCAAGCCGCTGGAGCGCTTTGCCGAAGGGGCGCGGCGTTTTGGCAAGGATTTCAACGCCCCGCCCATTCCGGTGGTCGGCCCGCACGACCTGCGCCAGGCCATTCTCGCGTTCAATGCCACCCAGGCGCAGCTCAAGCATTTTCTCAACGACCGCACCCAGATGCTCGCGGCCATTTCCCATGACTTGCGTGCACCGCTGACGCGCATGCGCTTGCGCGCCGAGTTCGTCGACGATGCCCAGCTGCAGGCCAAGTTGTTCAAGGACGTCGACGAGATGCAGGCGATGGTCGATGCGGCGTTGGAGTTCTTCCGTGATGATGCACGGCTGGAACAGACGACCGTATTCGACCTGGGCGAGTTGCTGCTGACCGTGGTGGACGACTTCAAGGACGCGGGGGTCGAGGTCGGCCTCAGCGGGCCGCGCCGCTGCGTGTACACGGGGCGGCCAGTGGGTATCAGGCGTGTGCTGGTCAACTTGATCGACAATGCAGCGAAGTACGGCTGTGAGCCAACGGTGGTGCTGGCGGTGAGCGCCAGGCAGATCGAGATTACCGTGCTGGATCGCGGGCCGGGCATCGCGCCGGAGCTGCATGAGCAGGTATTCGTGCCGTTCTACCGTATCGAAGGTTCACGCAACCGCAATACCGGTGGCGTTGGGCTGGGCCTGCCCGCAGCACGGGCCATCGTGCTGGAGCAGGGTGGCAGCATGACCCTGGGCAACCGCCCGGGCGGTGGGCTGGAAGTCAGGATCATGCTGCCGCAGGGTTGATCAGAGCCCCATTTCGCTGAGCCCTGGGTGATCATCCGGGCGCCGGCCCAACGGCCAGTGGAACTTGCGCTCGGCTTCGCTGATAGGGTGCTCGTTGATGCTCGAATGACGGTTCTGCATCAGCCCGTCGTCGGCAAACTCCCAGTTCTCGTTGCCATAGGCACGGTACCACTGGCCGCTGTCGTCGTGGTACTCGTAGGCATAGCGCACGGCAATGCGGTTGCCGGTGAAGGCCCACAGCTCCTTGATCAGGCGGTACTCCAGTTCATGGTTCCACTTACGCGTCAGAAACGCCTCGACCTCGGCACGGCCACGCGGGAACTCGGCGCGGTTACGCCACACGGTGTCGACGGTATAGGCAAGCGCAACCTTGGCCGGGTCGCGGCCGTTCCAGCCATCCTCGGCCAGGCGGACCTTTTCGATGGCGCTTTCGCGGGTGAAGGGCGGCAGGGGTGGACGGGACATCGCGGTACTCCTCAGTTCGATTGGCTTGTAGGAGAGTAGTAGCCGCTGACCGAACAGAGAATGGGTGCGCCTGGCACATCATAATTGCAGTGCGTGGAACAATGCCGAGGTGCCATGCCAGGCGCGCTCTTGCAGGGGGGCTCTATCTGGCTGCGTCGGCTGCGGTTTTCCCGGCAGCCTTGCTACGCCCGCCCAGCCACACCAGCAGCAGCCCGGCAGCCGCCAGCACGCCACCTGCCATCGGCACTGCCGCATAGCCCAGGTTCAGGCTGATCACCGCACCACCCAGCGCCGCGCCCACGGCATTGCCCAGGTTGAACGCGCCCACGTTGATCGACGAGGCCAGCCCCGGTGCTTCGATGGCGGCGGTCATCACCCGCATCTGCAGCGGCGGTACCACGGCAAAGGTGAACATGCCCCACACCAGCAAGGCGATGGCGGCGCCGATGTGGCTGCCCAGCACCAGCGGCATCAGCAGCATGATCACTGCCAGTGCCGCGAGGAAGATCCGCGCCGCCCCATCCAGCGACCAGTCGGCCAGGCGGCCACCCAGGCTGTTGCCCAGGGTGAAGCCCACGCCGATCAGCACCAGGCCCAGAGTGACGAAGCTGTCCGAGGCGCCGGTCAGTTCGGCCAGTACCGGTGCGACATAGGTGTACAAGGTGAACATGGCGCCGGCACCGAGCACGGTGGTGGCCATTGCCAGCAGCACGCTGGGCCGGGCGATGACCGCCAGCTCCTTGCGCACGTGCGGCACGCTGCCACGCTCACCCTTGGGCAGGGCATACCACAGCGCGGCCATGGCCAGCAGGCCCAGCATGGCAGTACCGGCAAAGGCCATGCGCCAGCCGACCTGCTGGCCGATCCAGGTGGCGGCCGGCACGCCGCCGATGTTGGCAATGGTCAGGCCCATGAACATGGTGGCCACGGCACTGGCCTGTTTCTCCTTGGGCACCACGCTGGCAGCCACTACCGCACCAAGGCCGAAGAACGCGCCGTGGTTGAGGCTGGTGACCAGGCGCGAGGCGAGCAGGGTGTAGTAGTCCGGCGACAGCGACGAAAGCAGGTTGCCGAGGGTGAAAATGGCCATCAGCGCCATCAGCGCGGCGCGCTTGCCGAAACGGCTGAACAGCAGGGTCATGATCGGCGCACCGACCATCACCCCGATGGCATAGGCGGTAATCAGCATGCCAGCGCTGGGGATGCTGACATCGACACCTTGGGCAATTACCGGCAGCAGGCCCATTGGGGTGAACTCGGTGGTGCCGATGCCGAAGGCGCCGATGGCCAAGGCAAACAGGACGTGCCCGCTCTTCATTGCGCGTGCTCCTGTCATGGGGTGGCCTCCGTCAGTTGGGTTTTTGTCTCATGGAATTGTGGCAATACGTATTCGGCGATTTCGCGCAGGGTTTCGTCCAGCGGCCGCACGTTACGCCGCAGGTGCAGGCCGATATGGTCGACACCCGCCGCGCGCACGGCGCCGAGCTCGGCCGCCAGCGCCTTGCGGCCGCCGCGGAAACCGAAGCGCCAGCGTTGCAGCGGTTCGTCGGGGTTGTCCGCCAGGTCCAGATGGATGAAGCTGCTGTAAGGCTTGTTGCCCGCCACCGCGCGCCAGGCGGCGACACGGTGCCGGTGGTCGTCCGGTGTGCCGGGGTAGGCCAGGCAGCCGTCCAGGTTGCTGCCGATCCATTCCGGGCTCTGCTGGGCCAGGCCGGCTACCAGCAACGGCAGCGGCGAAGCGGTACTGGGTAGCACGGCCAGCCCTTCGGGCAGGTGGCCGTTGGCACCATCACGCAGCAGCGCGACCTGTTTGCGGAATGCGTTGCCACGCCCCTCGAAATCCCGACCGAATAGCGGGTACTCCACCGGCCGGTCACCACTGGCCACGCCCAGCAGCAGGCGGTTGCCACTGAGGCGCTGCACGCTGTTGGCCGATTTAAGGGTCAGCAGCGGTTCGCGAATCGGCAGCACCACGGCAGCCGTGCCGAGCAGGATGTCGCGGGTTACGCCGGCCAGGTAGCCGAGGTACGCAAACACCTCGAACACCTGGGCGGCGTCGCCGAACGAAGGGTCGTACAGCGGCACATCGCGGACCCACAGGGCGCGGTAGCCCAGGCGATCGGCCAGTTGTGCCAGTGCTGCGTGGCGGGCCAGGTCAGGTTCGCCGAACTGGCGGCCGTCACGGCGCCGCGCCTGGTCGCCGGCGGGCGTCCAGTCTTGGTCCAGCGGTGCTTCCAGGCCGATGCTGAAGCCGCCAGCGGTCAGGCGTTCGAGGGGCGTGGTCATGGTATCAGTCCCAGATTGGCGCCAGGCCGTCAGGGCTGACTTCGCGACCATTGCGCTCGAGCTTGGCGATGCGTGCCATGTCGTCGGCGTCCAGCTTCAGGTCACGGGCGAGCAGGTTGCTGGCCAGGTTTTCGCGCTTGGTCGACGACGGGATCACTGCGTAGCCCAGCTGCAGGGCCCAGGCCAGGGCAACCTGAGCGACGGTGGCCTTGTGCTTGGCGGCGATGTCGGCCAGTACCGGATCTTTCAGCACCTTGCCGTAGGCCAGGGTCATGTAGGAGGTGACGGTGATGCCTTGCTCCTTGAGGAAGGCGGTCAGCTTGCTGTTCTGCAGGTACGGGCTGAGTTCGATCTGGTTGGTGGCGATTTCGCCTTTGCCGACCACTTCGATGGCTTGGCGGGTCAGGTCGATGTTGAAGTTGGACACGCCGATCTGGCGGGTCAGGCCCAGCTTCTTGGCTTCGGCCAGGGCCGCCATGTACTCGGGCAGCTCAACGCCGTTGCCCGGGGCAGGCCAGTGGATGAGCAGCAGGTCGACGTAGTCGGTGCGCAGCTTCTGCAGGCTGTCGCGCAGGCTGGGGATCAGCTTGTCGGCGGCGTAGTTTTCGACCCATATCTTGGTGGTGATGAACAGCTCGTCGCGCTTGACGCCGCTTTCGGCGATGGCCTGGCCGACGTCGGCTTCGTTCTGGTAGATCTGCGCAGTGTCGATGACCCGGTAGCCCAGTTCCAGGGCCGACTTGACCGAGTCGATGACGGCTTGGCCGGTGAGGCGGAAGGTGCCGAGGCCGAAGGATGGAATGCTCATGGATCTGCTCCTGGTGAGTAAGGGAGGTGAACTGAACCGAGACTCAAGGCTCGGGCTGTTCGTGTGGGAGCAGTGTGCGGGTTTGGCGGGGATTGATTAAGCTGGGGCAGGGCCAAGGTCCTTTGTCCTGCAGTCAAGAATAGGTGGGCCGATCGTGAGCGAACGCCAGGCAATTCATTCCGCTCCCTGGCGCCCGCTGAAGGGCGACAGGGGCAGGCAGATGCAATCATCAGTCGTCGATCAACGCCGGGTTGGACTGCAGCAACCACAGGTTCCGCAGCGACTGGACCTGCTGCTCGAGCCTGGAGCCAAGGCCAAGACGTCGCGCCTGCCGGTCCTGGGCCAGGAACTCGTCGAGCATGTCGAGCAGGTCGCGTGACTGTGCGGCCGAGGCAGAGGTGGTCATGTCAGACTGCAGTTCGGCTTGCTGGTAGGTGCGTACACGCTCCTGCTGACTGGCCTGCTGGGTGGCAGTGGCCTCGACCAGGACATTGTTGACAAAGCCTATGCGGGTCGAACTGCTGGCTTGGTCATGCACCTCATGATAACGGTAGTCCTGCGATTTGCTGTCGAGCGTGAGTTGCAGCTCTACCCAGGGGTTGAGGCTCTCGTGCCAAGAGGCCTTCAGCGTGCTCTGCTGGTCCTGTTGCAGGCTCAGGTTCGCTGCGCCGCCATTGCGGGTGGTGGTCTGTGAAACGGTGTAATCGAAGCTGTCTATCTCATGCGGGCGCATGGGGTTGGTTCGCTGCTCGGGTGTAGTGAGCGAAGCATTGAAATCGGCCATGCCACTGAGCAGCAGGCGGCTGGTCTTGTTTAGCCAGGTGTCATGATTGGCTGGGCGCAGGGCTGCGTCGTCCACGCTATTGAGCTGGCGGAATGCATCTTTGAACAGCGTCATCAGCTGTTCATTGCCGTGCCCGCGTTGCTGCGCGGCGTCGAATTGGGTCAGGTAGTTCGACACTGCTGCTTGCCGTTGCGCCTCGCTGCCGAGCAAGGTGCCGCCTTGGGTGTCGAAGTTCATTTTCACATTGCCGGACGGTGCCTGGAGTTCCAGGCTGCGCGTATGCTCGTCCATTTGCAGGGCAAACGTCTGCCGAGCACCGCCTGCGGTTTCCAGCTGTGCCTTGAACTGCAGGCCGGTGAAGAGTGCGGGGTCTAGCTTGACCAGCGCGCCGAGCTTCAGGCCAGGGGGTTCCTGAGCAAGGCCGTTGAGGGCACCTTGGAAGCTGTCCGCCATCTTAGTCAGGCCGTCGAGTTCGCCGGCGGTCAGGTTGCCACCGAGCACCTCGGCATCTACCGCCAAGCCTCTGTCGCTGTTGTAAAGCCCCAGTGAAACGGTCGCGCCGGAGGCCGTGTTCAGGGTGAAGGTCACGCTGTCCGTGGCGAATTCGCGCAACCTGGCCTGTTGAAGCCCAAGCAGCATGGGTTCTGTTGCCGCAGCGCTGTCAATTGCCAAGCCTGATTGGGAAATGCGTTGCCCGCCATTGGCTGCCAGTTGTTCCAGCAATGCTGCGCCCAGTCCCTGGAACCGGGATGCGGTGGAGGAGGACTGAATCGCGCTGTACATGTTCAGGCTCAGCCTGTCGATGCCGTCATGCTCCCAGACATAGCGAACCTGCCCACTGCCGAGGGTACCTTTGGCATTGTAAATGCCGATGTCGGTGCTGGGCGGCGACTGGCCTATGCTGACCTTGCTGCTTGCAGCTGTGGCGCTTGCGGCTTTCACGGCATTGCCTGGTGTTACCGTGGAAGCGGGAAGGTAGGTCTGCGTCGTGCGTATGATCGGTGTAATCGGATTCATTCACGCTCCCTGCGCTTTACTGATACGTTCCTGCGTGATGTCGGCAAGCCATCGGCGAACTTGAATTCTCGATCAGGAAACGCAACGGCCCGCCATGAAGGCGGGCCGTCTGGCATTGCAAGGTGACGATCAGCGGCGGCGGAACAGCGGCAGCGGCTCGTCGGTGGCGGCCTGGTAGGTCACCGAGAAGTCCTTCAGGCTTTGCAGTGCGTCTTCCGGGTCCTTGTCGGCCCGGATGGCAAATGCGTCGAAACCGCAACGGGCCATGAAGAACAGCTGGTCGCGCAACACGTCGCCAATGGCGCGCAGCTCGCCCTTGAACTTGTAGCGGTCACGCAGCAGGCGCGCATTGGAGTAGTTGCGCCCGTCTGTGAACGCCGGGAAGTTCAGTGCGATGACCTGGAAGTGCTGCACCTCTTCGCCGATTTCTTCGGCTTCTTCGTCACTGTCCAGCCATATGCCCAGCCCGCCGTCGCGGGCCTTGAGCGCATGGGCATGGTCGCGCCACATCTGCAGCGGGACGATGTAGTCGTCGCAGTTGGTCAGCTCGTCAAAGGACGTTTCCTTGGGCAGTAGATGCCAGGTTTCGTCGACGATCTGGTTGTTCTTAATGATTCGCTGCATAGACGCGTTCCTTGAAGGGGTCGATGCCGATACGCTGGTAGGTGTCGATGAAACGCTCTTCCTCGGTACGTTGCTCGACGTACACGGCGATCAGCTTCTCGATCACATCGGCCATGTCATCCTGAGCGAAGGACGGGCCGAGGATCTTGCCCAGGCTCGCGCCGCGTGCGGCATTGCCGCCCAGCGACACCTGGTAGAATTCCTCACCCTTCTTGTCCACGCCGAGGATGCCGATGTGGCCCACGTGGTGGTGGCCGCAGGCGTTCATGCAGCCGGAGATGTTCAGGTCGATCTCACCGATGTCGAACAGGTAGTCCAGGTCGTCGAAGCGGCGCTGGATGGATTCGGCGATCGGGATCGACTTGGCGTTGGCCAGCGAGCAGTAGTCACCACCCGGGCAGCAGATGATGTCGGTCAGCAGGCCGATGTTCGGGGTGGCAAAGCCGCTTTCGCGCAGTTCCAGCCACAGGGCGTGCAGCTGGCGCTGCTCGACGTCGGCCAGAATGATGTTCTGCTCGTGCGAGGTCCGCAGGAAGCCGAAGCTGTAGCGCTCGGCCAGGTCGGCCACGGCGTCCAGCTGCTTGTCGGTCAGGTCGCCCGGGGCAACGCCGGTGGGCTTCAGCGACAGGGTCACGGCCACGTAGCCAGGGCGCTTGTGGGCGCGGGTGTTGCGCGAGCGCCAGCGGGCGAAGCCTGGGTACTCGGCGTCCTGGGCGGCATAGTCGAAGTTGTCCAGGGCCAGGTAGGCCGGGTCGACGAAGTGGCGCGATACACGCTGCACTTCGGCTTCGGTCAGGGTGGTGCTGCCGCCACGCAGGTGGACCATTTCGGCCTCGACCTTTTCGGCGAACACTTCCGGGGTAAGTGCCTTGACCAGGATCTTGATCCGCGCCTTGTACTTGTTGTCACGGCGACCGTAACGGTTGTACACGCGCAGGATGGCGTCGAGGTAGCTGATCAGGTCCTGCCACGGCAGGAACTCGTTGATGAACGAACCCACCACCGGGGTACGGCCCAGGCCGCCACCGACCAGTACACGGAAGCCCAGCTCGCCAGCGGCATTGCGCACCGGCTCCAGGCCGATGTCGTGCACTTCGATGGCGGCGCGGTCTTCCTGCGAGCCGTTGATCGCAATCTTGAACTTGCGCGGCAGGTAGGCGAATTCCGGGTGGAAGGTGGTCCACTGGCGGACGATCTCGCACCACGGACGCGGGTCGATGATTTCGTCTGCGGCCACACCGGCGAACTGGTCGGTGGTGGTGTTGCGCAGGCAGTTGCCGCTGGTCTGGATTGCGTGCATCTGCACGGTGGCCAGTTCGGCGAGGATGTCCGGGATGTCTTCCAGGGCCGGCCAGTTGAACTGCACGTTCTGGCGGGTGGAGATGTGGGCATAGCCCTTGTCGTAGTCGCGGGCGATCTTGGCCAGGGTGCGGACCTGGGTGGCGTTCAGCTGGCCGTACGGCACGGCGACGCGCAGCATCGGTGCGAAACGTTGGATGTAAAGGCCGTTCTGCAGGCGCAGAGGGCGGAATTCTTCTTCGCTCAGCTCACCGGCCAGATAGCGGCGGGTCTGATCACGGAACTGCTTGACGCGGTCCTCGATGATCCGCTGATCGTACTCGTCGTATACGTACATAAAAGTCCTGTCTCAGGCATGCAGCTATTCGCGCGCACGGCCGCGCACTCCGCTTCGGAGCCGGGGAACGATAGCAGGTTGCGTTTATGCGCTAAAGTGATGTTTTTGCATATGAAAAGAACCAAATGGACTATGTGAGACTGAATGCCATTTGTGTGCTCGGTATGGCCTGGCGTTTATAATCCGATGTTTGCTTCGCAGGGATGTCAGCCCATGCTCAAGGCATTGTGCCAAAGCTTGTGTCTTGTCTTGCCGCTGGCGGCAAGCGCGCAGCCTGTTTCGGTGGTTTTCCTCAACCCGGGCCTGTCCACCGAGACGTTCTGGACCAGCTATAGCCGCTTCATGCAGGCCGCTGCGCACGACCTGGGCATGACCCTGCGCGTGGAGTACAGCGAACGCCGCGCCGACCTGGCGCTGACCCACGCCAGGGCGATCCTGGGAGGGCCGCAGCGCCCGGATTACCTGGTGCTGGTCAACGAGCAGTACGTGGCGCCGGAGATCATCCGCCTGTCGCGCGGCAGCGGGGTCAAGCTGTTCCTGGTCAACAACGGCCTGACTGCCAGCCAGGCCCGCAGCATCGAGGCCCAGCCCGGCAAATACGCCGAGCTGCTGGGCACCTTGACTGCCAACGACGAGCAGGCGGGCTTCCAGATGTTGCACCAGATGGTCGCGCAATTGCCCCGCGACAGTGGCCCGGTGGACCTGCTGGCGTTTGCCGGGGTCAAGACCACCCCGGCCTCGCAGCTGCGAGAGGAGGGCATGCGCCGCGCCCTGGCCGACTTCCCCCAGGTGCGCCTGCGCCAGGTGGTATATGGCGGCTGGAGCCGCCAGCGCGCCTACGAGCAGGCGCAGCAACTGCTGGAGCGCTATCCGGCCACCCGCCTGGTGTGGTCGGCCAACGACGAAATGGCCTTTGGTGCCATGCAGGCGTTCGAAGAGGCGGGGCGTACGCCGGGGCGCGATGTGCTGTTCAGCGCCATCAACAGCTCGCCCGAGGCCCTGAAGGCACGTATCGACGGGCGCCTCAGCGTGCTGATGGGCGGGCATTTCAGCCTCGGCGGCTGGGCCATGGTGATGCTGCACGACGATGCCCTGGGGCTGGCAGTGAACCGTGATGGCCTGCGCGAGCATCGCGTGCCGGTGTTGCAACCGATCGACCAGGGCAAGGCGAGCCGATGGCTGAAACTCCTGGAACAGCCCGACTACGGCATCGATTTCAAGCATTACAGTGCCGAAGGGCGGCCGCCCGATTACCAGTACCCGTTTCTGACATCACCGATCAATTATTGAAAGACCTTGCTTGAGGGAAGGGCATTGCTCGTCTTAACTGCTGGTGGTGAAGTGCATTCCCATAACCACTACAAGAGGCAATGCAATGGGAAACTCAACCAAGGTCCGCAAAGCTGACAGCAGCGTCGATGCCTGGGCGATCCTCTGCCTGATCGTTCTGGTGGTGGTCACTGCCGTGTATTGGGTCAGCCACCAGTAGACTTGTACTCAAGATCGTGATGCAACCAGAGCGCCTGCGGGAGGGAGTCCCGCAGGCGTTTTTGCTTTGCCTGTGCCGGCCCTTTCGCGTGCTTGCCCGCTCCCACAGGTAAATCACTGCCCTTCAAGGGCTAGCGAGCAAGGTGCATGGCCAACTGTACCAGGCCGATCAGCACGGCAATGAACACCAGTGTGAACAGCGTCCCCAGCGCAATGAAATGGCTGGCCTTGCCGTGTGTGAAGTCGCGGGCGCGGTTCTTGCCGCTTTGCACGCCGAAGGCGGCAGCGAGGATGCTGTGCAGCATCTGCCAGAAGGTAGGGGGCTTGCCCTGGCTGGAATCGTCCATGGTGGCTCCTGAGGAAATCAGAGGCAATCAGGGACAGTGTAGGTGGCTATTGGGGCTGCTGTGCAGCCCATCGCGACACAAGGCCGCTCCTACAAGGGATTGAATTCTCCTGTAGGAGCGGCCTTGTGTCGCGATGGGCCGCAAAGCGGCCCCAAGGGTCTTAGCTGTCGTAACCCAGGTTAGGCGCCAACCAGCGCTCGCTCACACTCACATCCTGGCCCTTGCGCGCGCTGTAGCGCTCGATCTGGTCCTTGTCGACCTTGCCCACCGCAAAGTACTGCGCCTGCGGGTGGGCGAAGTACCAGCCGCTGACCGCCGCCGCCGGGAACATCGCGAAGTGGTCGGTGAGGAACACGCCGCTCGGCCCGGTCTCGCCGATGGCAGTGCCATCAAGCAGGCGGAAAAGGGTTTCCTTCTCGGTATGGTCCGGGCACGCCGGGTAGCCGGGCGCCGGGCGAATGCCGCGGTACTGCTCCTTGATCAGCGCCTCGTTGTCGAGGTGTTCGTCGCGGGCATAACCCCAGTGCTCTTTACGCACCTGCTCGTGCAGCCATTCGGCACAGGCCTCGGCCAGGCGGTCGGCCAGGGCCTTGACCATGATCGAGCTGTAGTCGTCGCCCTTGTCCTGGTAAGCCTTGGCCACTTCCTCGGCACCGATGCCGGCGGTGGTGATGAAACCGCCGACGTAATCGGTAACGCCGCTGGTCTTCGGCGCGACGAAGTCGGCCAGCGACCAGTTGGGCTTGCCGTCCGGCTTGATGGTCTGCTGGCGCAGGTGGTGCAGGGTAGCCAGGGCCTGGCCGTCCTCGCCGTACACCTCGATATCGTCATCGGCCACCTGGTTGGCCGGCCAGAAGCCGAACACCGCGCGGGCGCTGATCAGTTTTTCGTCGATCAGCTTGTCGAGCATCTCGCGGGCATCCTTGTACAGCGCCGTGGCCGCCTCGCCGACCACTTCGTCGGTGAGGATGCGCGGGAACTTGCCGGCCAGGTCCCAGGAGATGAAGAACGGGGTCCAGTCGATGTACTCGGCCAGGGTGCGCAGGTCGATGTCTTCCAGCACCTTGACGCCGGTGAAGGAGGGTACCGCTGGCTGGTAGCCGGCCCAGTCGTATTGCGGCTTGGCGGCGATCGCCTGGGCATAGCTCAGGCGCTCGGTACGGGCACTGCGGTTGGCGGTGCGCTCGCGTACTTCCTCGTATTCCTGACGGGTCTTCTCGACAAAGCCGGCTTTCAGCTCCTTGGACAGCAGCTGGGTGGCAACGCCCACCGCACGCGAGGCGTCGGTGACGTAGACCACGGCGTCGTTGCTGTACTTGGGCTCGATCTTGACTGCGGTATGCGCCTTGGAGGTGGTGGCGCCGCCGATCATCAGCGGCAACTGGAAGCCCTGGCGCTGCATTTCGCGGGCAACGTGGACCATCTCGTCCAGCGACGGCGTGATCAGGCCGGACAGGCCAATGATGTCGCACTTCTCGTCACGGGCGGTTTGCAGGATCTTCTCGGCCGGCACCATCACGCCGAGGTCGACGATGTCGTAGCCGTTGCAGCCGAGCACCACGCCGACGATGTTCTTGCCGATGTCGTGCACGTCGCCTTTTACCGTGGCCATCAGGATCTTGCCCTTGGCTTCCGGCTTGTCGCCTTTCTCGGCTTCGATGAACGGGATCAGGTGCGCTACCGCCTGCTTCATTACCCGGGCCGACTTGACCACCTGGGGCAGGAACATCTTGCCCGCGCCGAACAGGTCGCCGACCACGTTCATGCCATTCATCAGCGGGCCTTCGATCACTTCGATCGGGCGGGTGCACTGCTGGCGGCATTCTTCGGTGTCTTCGACGATGAACGCGGTGATGCCCTTGACCAGCGCGTGCTCCAGGCGTTTTTCCACCGGCAGCGAGCGCCACTCTTCGTTTTCCACTTCCTTGGTTGCGCCGCCGCCCTTGTAGTCGTCGGCGATGGCCAGCAGTGCGTCGGTGCCATGCGGGGTACGGTTGAGTACCACGTCCTCGACCTTTTCACGCAGGGCAGCCGGGATCTCGTCATAGATCTCCAGCTGGCCGGCGTTGACGATACCCATGGTCAGGCCGTTCTGGATCGCGTGATACAGGAACACCGAGTGGATGGCTTCACGCACCGGGTTGTTGCCACGGAACGAGAACGACACGTTGGATACACCGCCCGAGCTCAGGGCGTGCGGCAGGTGGTC
Organism: Pseudomonas sp. XP1; assembly: GCF_053557675.1. Classification (NCBI taxonomy): domain Bacteria; kingdom Pseudomonadati; phylum Pseudomonadota; class Gammaproteobacteria; order Pseudomonadales; family Pseudomonadaceae; genus Pseudomonas; species Pseudomonas sp. XP1. The sequence goes on from NZ_JBNRIJ010000009.1 coordinate 105,688, forward strand.
GCGGATGTAGGCGCAGGCCTCGATGAAATCGACGGCGTAGTTGTTGTGCTCTTCGATGCCGGTGGCGACAGCAAAGATGTTCGGGTCGAAGATGATGTCTTCCGGCGGGAAGCCCACTTCATTGACCAGAATGTCGTAGCTGCGCTGGCAGATTTCCTTCTTGCGCGCGGCAGTGTCGGCCTGGCCGACTTCGTCGAAGGCCATCACCACCACGGCAGCGCCATAGCGCTTGCACAGGCGGGCGTGGTGCTTGAACTGCTCGACGCCTTCCTTCATGGAAATGGAGTTGACGATGCCCTTGCCCTGGATGCACTTGAGGCCCGCTTCGATCACTTCCCACTTGGACGAGTCGATCATGATCGGCACGCGCGAGATGTCCGGCTCGCCGGCGATCAGGTTGAGGAAGCGGACCATGGCGGCCTGGGAGTCGAGCATCCCTTCGTCCATGTTGATGTCGATCACCTGGGCGCCGGCCTCGACTTGCTGCAGGGCGACTTCCAGGGCTTCGGTGTAGTTCTCTTCACGGATCAGCCGGGCGAACTTGGCGGAGCCGGTGATGTTGGTGCGCTCGCCGACGTTGACGAACAGCGACTGGCGGTCGATGGTGAACGGCTCCAGGCCCGACAGGCGGCAGGCCTTGGCGATTTCCGGAATCTCGCGCGGCTTGTACTTGGCCACGGCCTCGGCGATGGCCTGGATGTGGCCCGGGGTGGTGCCGCAGCAGCCGCCGATGATGTTGAGGAAGCCGCTGGCGGCGAATTCCTCGACCACCACGGCCATTTCCGCCGGGGTTTCGTCGTATTCACCAAAGGCGTTCGGCAGGCCGGCGTTGGGGTGGGCCGAGACATGGGTGTCGGCCTTGGTCGCCAGCTCTTCCAGGTACGGGCGCAGGTCCTTGGCGCCGAGGGCGCAGTTCAGGCCCACGGAAATCGGCTTGGCATGGCGCACCGAGTTCCAGAACGCTTCGGTGGTCTGGCCCGACAGGGTACGACCCGAGGCGTCTGTGATGGTGCCGGAGATCATGATCGGCAGTTCGATGCCGTCTTCCTCGAACACCTGCTGCACGGCGAAGATCGCCGCCTTGGCGTTGAGGGTGTCGAAGATGGTCTCGATCAGCAGCAGGTCGGCGCCACCCTCGATCAGGCCGCGGGTGGCCTCGGTGTAGTTCGTTACCAGTTCGTCGAAGGTGACGTTGCGGTAGCCGGGGTCGTTGACGTCCGGGGAAATCGAGCAGGTGCGGCTGGTAGGGCCGAGCACGCCGGCGACGAAGCGCGGCTTGTGCGGGGTTTCCAGGGTCTTGGCATCGGCCACCTGGCGAGCGATGCGCGCGCCCTCGACGTTCAGCTCGTAGACCAGCGACTCCATGCCGTAGTCGGCCTGGGAAATCTGCGTGGCGTTGAAGGTGTTGGTTTCGAGGATATCGGCGCCGGCATCCAGGTAGGCCTTTTCGATGGCTGCGATCACATCCGGGCGGCTGAGCAGCAACAGGTCGTTGTTACCCTTGACATCGCTTGGCCAATCGGCGAAACGCGTGCCACGATAGTCGTGTTCCTCGAGCCGGTAGCTTTGGATCATAGTACCCATGCCGCCGTCGAGGATCAGGATGCGCTCCTTGAGTGCGTTCTGGAGTGCTTGGAGACGAGCGCTGCGGTCGGACATAGGAACTACCTGGTCGGGCAAATTTCAGAAGGTGCAGAATCATAACAAAGCTGCGCGGTTTTTAGGCGCATCGCCCATTTGCATGAAAATGGCTCATGTTGGGCGGGCGTCGGCGAAGCAGGGCACCCAAGGACGACCAGGCAACAAATCGTGATGGCTTTCAATACCCAGGACTTTCCGCACATGGTGCATCGTATTCTTGCCGGCGTTTTCGCCCTGCTCATCAGCAGTGTGGCGTTCGGGCAAGCCCCCCAGTCGAGCCCGGCCATTTCCTACACCCGGGACATTCAACCGATCTTCATCGAGAAATGCGTGGCCTGCCACGCCTGCAACGACGCCGCCTGCCAGCTGAAGCTGGAAAGCCCCGAAGGCGCCGTGCGCGGCGCCACCAAGGTTCCCGTGTACCAGGGCGAGCGCAGCAAGGCAGTGCCCACCACGCGGCTGTTCTACGACGCCCATAGCGAGGGCGAGTGGCGCAAGAAGGGCTTCTACTCGGTGCTCGACAACCAGGGCAGCCAGGCCGCGCTGATGGCGCGCATGCTCGAGCTGGGGCACAAGACCCCGCTCACGCCCAATGCCAAGCTGCCCGAGGAAATCGTCCTGGGCCTGAACCGCAACAACATGTGCCCGTTGCCGCATGAGTTCGATGCCTATGCCGGCGCTCACCCCAAGGAAGGCATGCCACTGGCGGTGACCGGCCTGACCGACAAGGAATACGACACCATGCGCCACTGGTTGGCCGCCGGTGCACCCGTCGAGTACCAGCCGATCAAGCCAAGCGCGGCCGAAGCCAAGCAGATTGCCGACTGGGAAGAGCTGCTCAACCGCCCGGGTTCCACCGAGGCGCTGGTCGGCCGCTGGCTGTACGAGCACCTGTTCCTGGCGCACATCTATTTCGTTGGTGGCGAGCAGGGCCACTTCTTCCAGTGGGTGCGTTCGCGTACACCGAGCGGTCAGCCGGTCGACCTGATCGCCACGCGCCGCCCCAACGACCCGCCGGGCACCGACTTCTACTACCGGTTGATCCCGGTGCAGGGCGTGATCGTGCACAAGACGCACATCACCTATCCGATGGGGCCGCAGAAGCTCAAGCGGGTCAAGCAACTGTTCTACGCCGGCGACTGGCATGCCACCGCGCTGCCAGGCTACGGCCCGCGCCACCGGGCCAACCCGTTCGAAACCTTCGAAGCGATCCCGGCAGTGGCGCGCTACCAGTTCATGCTGGATAACGCCGAGTACTTCGTGCGCACCTTCATCCGTGGCCCGGTATGCCGTGGGCAGATTGCCACCGACGTGATCCGCGACAACTTCTGGGCGCTGTTCCAGGAGCCGGCCCATGACCGCTACATCACCGATGCCAAGTACCGTGGCGAGGCCACACCGCTGCTGGCCATGCCTGGGCAGATCGATGACGTGGGCAGCGTGCTGAGCCTGTGGCACGCCTACCGCGACAAGCGCAACGAGTACGAAAAACTGCGCCGCGAAGCCTACGCCGACATGCCGGCCCCGGGCTGGGCGACGTTGTGGGCCGGTAACGACAACGCGTTGCTGAGCATCTTCCGCCACTTCGACAGCGCCTCGGTGACCAAGGGCCTGATCGGTGATGTGCCGCTGACCGTGTGGCTGTTCGACTACCCGTTGTTCGAGCGCACCTATTACCAGCTGGCGGTCAACTTCGATGTGTTCGGCAACGTCTCGCACCAGTTGCAGACGCGCCTGTACTTCGACCTGATCCGCAACGGCGCCGAGGTCAACTTCCTGCGCCTGATGCCGGCCGACCAGCGCAAGGCGATCCTCGGTGACTGGTACCAGAACAGCGGCAAGGTGAAGATGTGGATGGATTATGAAGACATCGACACCGACACCCCGAGCGGTATCCAGCTCGACCCGCGCAACCCCAAGCGCGACTTCGGCCTGAAGCTTCTGCAGCGTACCGGCAGCCTGAACGCCGCGCCTGACCCGATCAACCGCTGCCAGGGTGCGTTCTGTTCACGGCCGCAGGTGAGCGAAGAGTTCCGCAATGCCGAACAATCGCTCAGCCGCCTGGTGTCGCGCCCGGCTGCGGGGTTGAAGGTGATCAGCCAGTTGCCCGAAGCGACCATGCTGCGCATCGAAGGGCAGGGCGGCCAGCGCCAGGTATACAGCCTGCTGCGCAACCGCGCGCACAGCAACGTGGCGTTCCTGCTGGGCGAGGCGTACCGCTACCAGCCGGGGCTGGATACCTTGACCTTGTACCCGGGCGTGCTCAGCAGCTACCCCAACTTCATCTTCAACATCCCGACCAGTGATGTGCCGGAGTTCGTCGAGGACATGGAGTACGCGAAAGATGACCCGGCCAGGTTCGAGCGCATCGTCATGCGTTGGGGTGTGCGTCGCAGTCACCCAGAGTTCTGGCGCTACTTCCATGACCTGAACAGCTTCATCAAGGAGACCGAGCCGGTCGAGGCGGGCGTGCTGGACATGAACCGCTACGAGAACCTCTGATCGGTTTGGCTGACCTTTCCGATTACCCTGCGGTCGGAATGGGTGGGTGGTCCGGGGGCTGCTGTGCAGCCCGATCGCCGGCCAGCGTCCACAGGGGCCGCACATGCCTGAAGGCTGCGCAGTCCTTGTGGGAGCCGGCTTGCCGGCGATGGAGCGCAACGTGCTCCCAAAGGCCTCAATGCACCGGCAAGCGCAGGGTACTCCATGCTGTATTCGCTTCAAGCACTGCGGGCGTTCGCCGCCTGGGTGGTGGTCTGTCACCATTTCATGCAGATTTTCTTCGACTTCCAAGCCTCCGGCCCTATCGGCCAACTGCTCAGCGACCGCGGCGCCGCAGGCGTCGACATCTTCTTCGTCATCAGCGGGCTGGTCATCTACCTGTCGACCTGCGACAAGGCCATCGAGCCCCGCCAGTTCCTGCTCAACCGGGCGCTGCGTATCGTCCCGGCCTACTGGTTCTACACGGCGCTGATGGCAACCCTGCTGCTGGCCTTCAGCCAATGGATGCCACACCAGGCATTCACCTGGCACCACCTGCTGCTGTCGCTGCTGTTCATCCCGGCGGAAAACCCCGGTGGCTACGGCTTGTACCCGACCCTGAACGTGGGCTGGACGCTTAACTTCGAGATGTTCTTCTACCTGCTGTTCGGCCTGGCCTTCCTGGTGCGCCGCCGTCATCACCAGTTGCTGGTCACCGCCGCGCTGCTGCTGGCCAGCGAGCTACTGGGCCGACTGGGCGTGCTCAGCCGCTTCTACGGCAACGACATCATCTACGAATTCCTGCTCGGCATCGGCCTGGGCGTGCTGCACCGTCGCGGCCTCATCCACCAGGGCCGCTTGCTACCGTTGGCGTTACTGGCAGTGGCAGGCCTTGCCATCTACCACCTGGACGCTTCCTGGCGCTTGCTGCACTGGGGCCTGCCGAGCGCAATGATCGTGCTGGCCTTCGTCGCCCTGGAGCCACTGTTCCGCGGCAACCGGCTGCTCAAGGCGCTGGGCGACTGTTCGTATTCGGTGTACCTGGTCCATGTGCTGGTGCTGTACGCCGGCTGGTTCGCCAGCCAGCGCCTGCAGTTGAACCCGTACCTGGTGTTCGCCCTGTGCGTGCCGTCCATTGGACTAATGTCGTGGTTCAGCTACCAGTGGCTGGAGCGCGGGCTGTACCGGCGCATGCAGGCCTGGCTGGCGGCGCCAAGGGGGCAGGCCCCTGAATATGCGCTTTCCCGAGTCAAATACTAGGACTTTGTTCGAAAGCCGGGTTGGCGTACACTTGGCCGCAAGTCTGTGAGGAACCTACATGAGCGCTATAACCATTACCGACGCCGCCCATGACTACCTGGCCGATCTGCTCTCCAAGCAGAACACGCCTGGCATCGGCATTCGCATTTTCATCACCCAGCCGGGCACCCAGTACGCCGAAACCTGCATCGCCTACTGCAAGCCGGGCGAAGAGAAGCCTGACGACACCGCCGTGGGCCTCAAGAGCTTCACCGCTTACCTGGACGCGGTCAGCGTGCCCTTCCTGGAAGACGCGCTGGTCGACTATGCCACCGACCGCATGGGTGGCCAGCTGACCATCAAGGCACCGAATGCCAAGGTGCCGATGGTCAACGAAGACAGCCCGATCAACGAGCGCATCAATTACTACCTGCAGACCGAGATCAACCCCGGCCTGGCCAGCCACGGCGGCCAGGTGAGCCTGGTGGATGTGGTCGACGACGGCATTGCCGTGCTGCAGTTCGGTGGTGGTTGTCAGGGGTGTGGCCAGGCCGACGTGACCCTGAAGGAAGGCATCGAGCGCACCCTGCTCGAGCGTATTCCCGAGCTGAAGGGCGTGCGTGACGTGACTGACCACAGCCAGAAAGAGAACGCCTACTACTGAGGCTGGCGCGCTCCGGAAGGGGCGCGTTTAACCCGTTTCCTTAGCAACAAAGTGTTACTGTTTCAACCCCTGCGACAACAGGCCGCAGCCCGTATTCAAAGGGCTGCAGCCAATCCTCGCCTTCGTCGGGTAGAACCCCTTGGGGTGTCATGCCAGAATGCCCCGGTTTTTCGACCGGCCCGTCCCGAGGGCCGGCACCTTCCCTGTAAAGGATGGTTTCATGAATGATCTATATACCCGGCGCGCAGTTGTCGCCGGGATGGGCGTTCTCGGGCTTGGCCTGCTGGCAGGCTGCAGCCCGGCCCGGGGGCTCGAGTTCAAGTACGGCAAGAACATGAGCAACGAAATCCTTGGGCGCAAGTTCAGCCTCAAGGACACCCAAGGCAATGTGCGCACCCTGTCGAGCTTCTACGGCAGCATGCCGATGATCTTCTTCGGCTTCACCCAGTGCCCGGCCGTGTGCCCGACTACCCTTGCGCGCGCGGCGCAAATCCGCAAGCTGCTGCGCGGCCGCGATCGCGACCTGTTCCAGGTGGTGTTGATTACCCTGGACCCGGAGCGAGACACCCCCGAGGTGCTCGATGCCTACGTTAAAGCTTTCGACCCGTCGTTCACCGCGTTGACCGGCACCCCCGAGGAAATCGCCGCGGTGGCCAAGGAATTCAAGGTGTTCTACGAGAAAGTCCCGGCCGGTGATACCTATACCGTCTCTCACTCGTCCACCAGCTACGTCTACGATACGCGTGGCACCCTGCGCCTGAGCCTGGGCCATTCCCTGACCGCCCAGGAATGCGCCGAAGACCTGGTCACACTGATGGAGATCTGCTGAATGTCGATGCAACCGATCAAGCACGGCCTGGCTGCCCTGGTCCTGATGGGCCTGGCACTGCCGGCCCTGGCCCAGACCACCGTAAGCGACGCCTGGGTGCGTGCGACCGTGCCGCACCAGCAGTCCACCGGTGCCTTCATGACCCTGACCGCCAGCAGCGACAGCAAGCTGGTGGGCGTGGCTTCGCCTGTGGCCAAGACTGTGCAGGTGCACGAGATGACCATGAACGGCGATGTGATGGGCATGCGTGAGGTCAAGGCGGTCGAGTTGCCAGCCGGCAAGGCGGTTACCCTCGACCCGAACAGCCTGCATGTGATGCTGATGGGCCTGAACAACCAGGTGAAGGAAGGCGAGAAGGTGCCGCTGACCCTGAGCATCGAAGATGCCAAGGGGGCCAAGGAAACCCTGGACGTGCAGGCCGAAGTGCGTGCGCTCAACGCCGAGGCGGGCGGCGGGCATGATCACATGCACATGAAGCACTGATCAGGCTGAAACCTTTTGGGGCGCAAAGCGCCCCCGGTTCAATCAGCTGCGAAACTTGGGCAGCGGCCTGTCGAGGGTCAGCGAGGTCAAGGTCTTGCGGACCTGGGCCTCATCGGCCTCCAGGGCCTTGAGGCTTGCGCGGATCTTGCCGGCGGCGGGCACGTCGCCCTGCCGGTCGATCCAGTCGGCTATCTCCTTGCAGGCACTGCTCAGGCAGGCCTGGCGCTGGTTCATCAGCGACAGGAGGGTGGTGAGCTCTCGTTCGGACATGGCAGGATCCTCCATTCAGCCTTGTCAGTGTAGCAGTGGCTGGCAGGCCTGCCTGAGGCCTGGTGTCGCAGCTCAGCCTTGCAGGCAGGCGCTGCGGTAGGCCCCCGGCGTTACGCCGTATGCCTGCTTGAACTGCCGGCTCAAATGGCTCTGGTCGGCAAAACCCAGGTCGAACGCCACCTCCGATGCAGCCCAGCCACGCTTGAGCATTTCCCGCGCGCGGGCCAGGCGCCTCTGCTTCAACCAGGCATGGGGCGGCAGGCCGGTGGCCTGGCGGAACACCCGGGCGAAATGGAATGGCGACAGGTTGACCGCCGCCGCCAGGGCCTCGAGCGAGGGCGGGTCGGCCAGTTGGCTTTCCAGCAGCTCACGGGCGCGGGCCACTGCCAGCGGTTCGTGGCCAGGGGCGGCAGGTTCGGCGCATTGCCCGTGCCGTTGCACCAGGGCCAGCACCGCCTGGCGCCAGGCGGTCTGCTGCTGCAGGGCGCTGGCGCCGGCTTCGGACAGCTGGTGCAACTGGCTGAAGGCAAGTGCCAGGGCCGGGTCGTGGATCACGCTGTCCTTGAAGCTGGGCATGCCGTGGTGGCCCAGTGCCAGTTCTTCGAGCACCCCGGTTACCCGTTCATGTTCCGGGTAGAACCCTCGGTAGCGCCAGCCCGCTTCGTGGGCGGTGGCACCGGTGTGCAGTTCGTCGGGGTTGATCAGCACCATGCTGCCGACCGGCGCCAGGTGCTCGCTGCCGCGATGCCAGAAGCGCTGGGCACCCGACTCGATCACGGTGAACACATAGCCTTCATGCACATGCGGGGCGAAGCGCTGCTGGAAATAGCGCGCATGCAGCATCTCGACGTCGCCCAGTGCAGGCGCCTGCCATAGGTGTGTCTGCTCGCGCAGGTGCGTGCTCATGCCAGCCAGCTGCGCAGGAGGAAGAAGATCAACATGCTCACCAGCATGCTAAGCAACACGCTGCGGGTCAACAGCACCAGGGCGATTGCTACCAGCGAACCCAGCAGGTAGGGGTTGAGCAGGCTCAGGTTCAACTGGTGCTCGGGCATGAAGATGATCGGGCCGCAGATTGCGGTGAGCATGCCCGGCACGGCAAAACCGAGGAACTGCCGGGCGTTGGAGCTCAGGCGCAATGGCAGGCGCGGCTCCAGGAACGCATAGCGGTTGAGGAACACGATGGCGCCCATGGCAAGAATCAGGACCCAGGTCATGCGCGGGCTCCGGCGAATTTCTGGCAGACGAAACCGGCGCTCATGCCCAGCAGGCCTGCGGCCACCAGGGCGGTCTCCCAGTGCCAGTAGCTGAACAGCACCGAACAGAACAGCGACACCGCCACGCACACCAGCGTGGCCAGGTTGCGCACCAGCGGCGCGATCAGGGCGACGAAGGTGGCGACGATGGAAAAGTCCAGACCGAGCTGGTCCAGGTACGGAATGTTCTGCCCCAGCAGGATGCCGGCCAGGGTGAACAGGTTCCAGGCGATGTAGAACGTCAGGCCCACGCCCAGGGCGTACCAGCGGTTGAACTGCTGCTGGTCGTACTGGCTGGTCAGGGCGAAGAATTCGTCGGTCAGCAGGAAGCCCAGGCCCAGCCGCCAGCGCAGCGGCTGGCTGGACAGCACCGGGCGCATCGTCAGGCCATACAGCAGGTGCTGCGAGGTCAGCAGCAGGGTAGTCAGCAGGATCGACGCCAGGTTGGCGCCACCCTTGAGCATGCCGATCGCCACCAGTTGCGCGGCACCGGCGAAGACGATGGCCGACAGCCCTTGCCCCTCCCAGGCGCTGAGGTTGGCCTCGATGGCCATGGAGCCGGCCAGCAGGCCCCAGGGGGCGACGGCCAGGGACAACGGGAGAATGGCGATGGCGCCGTGGAGAAAGGCTTGGCGGGCGATGTGAGGCATGGTGGCTGCAGTGCGTGTACGTGGCAGGCCAGCATGCCAGACGGGGCGGGGGATGGCTTGAACGATCTTGCTATGCCTGGCACGGTCCTGCACAGCAACCGTGCCCGTTTACGGACGGCTGGTCAGGTGCTGCTGCGCTGTCACGCAACCGTTGGTGTCCACGGCCTTCTGCAGCAGGCTCTGGCGGTGCTCCGGGTCGAGGTCGCCGAGCAGGCGGTATACCTCGGCCTGATAGTCGCGCTGGCGCCCCCACTGCATTTCCAGGCCTTGTGGCCGGTTGCGGTTGCAGGCCAGGCGCGTTGCCGGTTGCGGGTAGTAGGGGGCATATACGGTGGCCATGTTGGGGATGGCCTCCAGCGCAGTACGGTAGTCGCTGCTGACGTTATAAGGCGGGCACCAGGTGGCGATGGCCGGCGCCGGTGCGGCAAAGCCCTGTCTGAGGCTGGCTTCGAGCAATGGGCAGGCGGCGTCCGGGATTTGCGCTGCGGGCAGGTAGGTCATGTAATACAGCGCCAGGCGGTACTGTGCGACCGGGTGGCCCAGCTCTACGGACTTTTTCAGCAAGGCAACGGCTGTCGGCAGGGTGTGGGCCATGGCCTGGCCCTGGCGGCTGAGCTCCGGGTCGCCGCCGATGGCCGTGCGCAGCGTGCTGGTGCCGTCGTCCTGGCTGTCGGCCTGCTCCAGCAGGGGCAAGGCCTGGCGGTAGAGCAGGTCGGCATGAGGGTCGATGCGCACTTCGAGCGCGTGGGCAGCCAGCGGCATCAGGGCGATCAACAGTGGGGGCAAGCGAAGCATGCGGCTCACAGGCAAGCCCCATGGGGTGCCAGGTACTGATGGATGGCTTCGATGTTCATGGCGGTCAAGCGTGCGCCTCGGGCAGATCGGAACGACGGCCTATTCTAGCCACCCAAAGGGCCTGGCCGGAAGACCACCCGGCAACTGTCAGACGAGCTTGATCGGCGTGACGTTGCGCTGGGCATGTTTTTCCTGGGCCAGGCCAAGCTTGGCGGTAATGACCTTGGCCAGGGCATTGTTGCCTAGGTCGTTCAGGTGCAGGCGGTCGATGAACAGGTCGGCGCCGAACACCGGCGAGCTGCTGAGCATGCAGTTCATGTCATAGCAGGGCACCGGGTCGGCCTGGCTCTTGATGCGACGGAAGAAGGCCGAGTGCAACTGGCTGTCGAACGCGCCGTCCAGCAGCCGATCGAAATTTGCCGGTCGCCGCTGCAGCGCGTCCAGCATGGCCTGCTCGCCAGCGGGCAGGCTATCCCGGCACCAGGGCAGCAACGGCTGCAGGATGAAGGTGAGTGTGGAGTGGCTGTCTGCCAGCAGCCGGTCCCATTGGCGCAAGGTCCGGCCAATGCTGTCAGCGGCGCGGGCCAGACGCTTTTCCGGGGGGGACAGCGGCCAGGTGGCCGGTGTTGCGACCGGCGGCGTGGCCAACGCCTGGCCGATGCGCCGCCACAGCGATTGCCGGCGGGGCGCCACGGTGGGCTGCATGCCTTCGCTGAAACTGTTGAGAAAATCCTGGTAGGCCTTGGCGTGCCGCGGGTCGTTCAGGCTGGAGAGGACTTCGCAGAGCGCTTCGTGGGCCAGGGTGTTGAGGCCGCTGAGCACCACCACATGGCCGAGCTCGCCAAGGCGGTGCTGGTGGGTCAGGAACATCAGCAGCTCCTGGCTGGCATTGAGCCCGCAGCCAGCCAGGCTCAGCCAGACTTCGCCAGTCAGCATCGACAGGTGCGAGGCCACCGTGTGTTCGTCGGAGCTGGCACCGATGCCCAGGGCAGTGGAGCCGCCGACCAGCAGGTTGATGCGTGACGCGCCACCGCGCTCGGCCGCCGAAAAGCGCTTGCCGGCGCAATGGCTGTAGCGCAGGCCCAGGGCATCGGTGTTGATGGTGCTGGAGCGGTAGCTGGTTTCGTGCACATGCATTGTGTGTGGGGCGCGCCGGCTGCCCAGCAGCAGAAAGCGCTGGTAGTCCTGTTGCAACGGCGAAGGGCTCGTGTCAGTCGCGGTCATTGGGTCTCCTGCTGCTGCAGCGGGCACTTAGCATCACGTTCAGGCCGCCAGCTCCTTGATGTTGTACAGCAGGCCGCCGGTGGCGATCAGCAGCAGGGCGACCCCCGAGGCCAGGCTGATCATGCGGTTGCTGCGCTGCGAGGCGATCTTGCCGATGGCGAAGATGTACAGGCTGAGCACGGCAAAATCGATGGCTACCCACAGCATCGACAGCACCACCATGCTCTTGCCGAACGACTCGGTGATCTGGATGAACTGCGGGAAGAAGGCAATGAAGAAGATGATGTCCTTCGGGTTGGAAATGCCCACCATGAAACCTTGCAGCAGCCCGCCGCGGCCAGGCTTGGCGAGCTCGCCCGGCGTCTCGGCTGCCGGCGCCTGCAGGGCGTCCCGCAGCGTGCCGACGGCGATGTAGCCGATGAACAGGCAACCCAGCAGGCTCATGGCGCTGAGCCAGGCCTTGTCGATGGCGGCGCTGGTGAGGATGACCCAGGCCGCCGCGCCGATCAGCACCAGCGATGCCCAGTTCGTGCCGACAGCGGTGAACATGGCCTTGCGTGAGCCGGAGGCGGCCGCAGTGTTGACGATCAGCGCCACTACCGGGCCGGGGGTGGCGATCAGTAGCAGGACAGTCAGGGCATAGGTAGCGGTGAGTGCGGTATTCACGGTCAGGTCTCGATCAGTATGTCGGGTGTTACCGCGTGTGCGGCATGGGCGTGGAACGGGCAGCGGGACGGGTTGAGCGAACCTGCCTCCTGCAGTTGGTACTGCTTCCACTCGTAGTTGTCGGCATCGCCGAAGAAGCCAAGGGTGTCGGGCATGACGCCGTCGTTGTAGCGGTGCACGCGCTCGCGGATGCGTTCGCGGATACGTTGGCCGCTTTCGGTGTTGGCGTTGGCCACTTCGTCGAAGTTCGCCCGCGGGTTGATGACGAAGGTGATGTGTGGGCCCAGGTTGCGGCTTTTCATCTGCTGGTGGCCGGGGAAGTTCATGTTGATGAACAGCGGCATGCCGGCAAAGCAGAACGACCAGGCGTTGTCGTCGGGCTCGGTCGGGATGCCCTGCGGCCAGGGCTGCGGGTCGCGCGCGTGCACGCCACGCAAAACCTTCCAGGCCAGCGCCTGTTGCTCGGCCAGGGTGCAGTCGGCGGCGGTTTCGAGAAACACCACCAGCGGGCTGCCGATACGCTGCTTGGGTGGGATGGGGGCGACGGTGCGCACGTAGTCGGCCAGGCCCATGGCGATGTCATCGGCCAGTTGCCCGGCGCGGGCGAACAGGATGTGGCAGGTTGCGCCGTTTACCGCCTTGCGGCCGAACAGGCAGGGAAACTCGGGGTTGGCGAGGACACTGCGAAAATGTTCTACGGCTTTGTAAGTCCAATGTCGCGTATTGCGCACATGTTCAGCGGCCAGCTCTAGCGCATCCAGGCGATAGCAAGTTCCATAACCCGTCGACATGATTTCCCCAGGCGTAAATTTGATGAACGTTCCAGTCACATGCAGGCAGGATCTTGGTTATGTTTATTATTTACCTGCATTTTCCGAGACGTCCTTGACGTTGTAAAACGCGTGGAACTATGACCTACTATTAGTCTTACTCATGCTCGGGGCGTCGCCATGTCGGAACGGATTCAGGCTTTGCACGCTTTGCGTGCCTTCGAGGTGGCCTCTCGCTATGGCTCATTCACCCGTGCAGCGGAGGAGTTGGCCCTGACCCAGGGCGCCGTCAGCCACCACATCAAGACTCTCGAAGCCATGTTCGGCTGCGACCTGTTCGAACGTCGCGGGCCGAAGCTGGCCCTGACGGATCACGGGCGCCTGCTGGCGCAGGAGCTCAAGGTTGGCTTCAAGATCATCGAGAATGCCTGTGCCCTGCTGCGCCAGGACCGCTACGGCCTGCGTCTGAAAGCTCCGTCAACGCTGACCGTGCGCTGGCTGCTGCGTGCGCTGGATGCGTTCAAGAAGACCGAGGACAACTGCAGCGTGCAGCTGTCCAGCGTGTGGATGGACATCGACAGTGTGGACTTCTATTCCGAGCCCTATGACTGTGCGATCCTCCTGGCGAACGGGCGTTTCCCCGCCGATGTCGAGAGTTTCAAGCTGTTCGATGAATGGCTGATTCCGGTGTGCCACCCGGACTACATGGCCCAGGCACAACCGGACCTTGCCGACCTGGCCCAGTGCGAGTTCCTCCATCCGTCCCCCGACCGGCGAGACTGGCGGCGCTGGCTGGCTCGCATGGACGCGCTGGACATCAGCATCGATCACGGGCAAGTGTTCGATACCCTCGACCAGGGCATCTCGGCTGCCCAGCAAGGCCTGGGCATTTCGGTGGTCGACCTGGTGCTGGCCAGTGCCGACCTGTTGGCCGGGCGCCTGGTCACGCCATTCAAGCACGCGGTGGCCACCGGCGATGGCTATTACATGACCTGGCTCAAGGCCAGCCCCAAGGCGCGGCAGATGCACAAGCTGCGCGAGTTCCTGCTTGGCCAGGTGCCACCGCTGGCCGCCAAGGACATCAATTACCTGTACGGTTGAACACGCGCTCAAGCATGCGGCCGGCCGCCGGCAAGCGCCCGGCGCTGAAAATATTGCGGCAAACACCTGCTGGCCTCAACAAAACGCGCTGTGACGGAGCGTCAGCGGTAGAATTGCCGCGATCAGCACAACCAACGATTCAGAGGTCGACGCGGTGGAGTTGCAGCAGGGCTTTGTCCTGACCCGACATTGGCATGACACGCCCGAAGGCACCTGCGTGGAATTCTGGCTGGCCACCGACCAGGGGCCACGGCAGTTGCGCCTGGCGCCCCAGGTATCGGTGGCATTCATCCCCCTGGCGCAGGAAGCGCACGCACGTGTGCTGTTGGCCAACGAACCTGGTGCCGAGCTGCGGCCGTTGCAGCTGAAGGACTTCGACCAACGCCCGGTGCTGGGCCTGTACTGCCGCCAGCACCGGCAATTGATGCAGCTGGAGCAACGCCTGCGCACAGCCGGTATCGATGTTTACGAAGCCGACATCCGCCCGCCCGAGCGCTACCTGATGGAGCGCTTCATCACCGCACCGGTGCAGTTCACCGGCCAACCGGATGCCCAAGGTGTATTCTGCGATGCCCAGCTCAAGCCGCTGTCGGGCTATCGCCCGCCGCTGCGCCTGGTGTCGCTGGACATCGAGACCAGCGAGCGGGGCGAGCTTTACAGCATTGCCCTGGAAGGCTGTGGCCAGCGCCAGGTGTACATGCTCGGGCCGGCCAACGGCACGGCTGATGGCCTCGACTTCGACCTGCACTACTGCACCGACCGCGCCGACATGCTGGCCTGCCTCAACCATTGGATGGCCGAGCACGACCCGGATGCAATCATCGGCTGGAACCTGATCCAGTTCGACCTGCGCCTGCTGCATGAGCATGCCAAGCTGCTGCAGGTACCGCTGGCACTGGGGCGCAATGGCTCACCGATGACCTTGCGCAGCCATGCCGGTGGTGGCCACGTGTTCGCCGATGCCCCGGGGCGGCTGCTGATCGACGGCATCGAGGCGCTGCGCTCGGCGACCTGGAGCTTCCCGTCGTTCAGCCTCGAAAGTGTCGCCCAGACCTTGCTCGGTGAAGGCAAGGCCATCGACACGCCCTACCAGCGCATGGATGAAATCAACCGCCGCTTCGCCGAGGACAAGCCGGCGTTGGCGCGCTACAACCTCAAGGATTGCGAGCTGGTGACGCGCATCTTCGCCCACACCCGCCTGCTCGAATTCCTTCTGGAGCGGTCTTCGGTCACCGGCCTTGCGGTGGACCGCAGCGGTGGTTCGGTAGCCGCGTTCTGCCATTTGTACATCCCGCAGATGCACCGCCTGGGCTTTGTCGCCCCCAACCTCGGCAGCCGCCCCGACGAAGCCAGCCCCGGTGGCTTCGTCATGGATTCGCGCCCGGGCCTGTACGACTCGGTGTTGGTGCTGGACTACAAGAGCCTGTACCCGTCGATCATTCGTACTTTCTTGATCGACCCGGTGGGGCTGGTCGAAGGCTTGCGCCTGCCCGACGATGAACACTCGGTGGAAGGCTTCCGGGGTGGGCGTTTTTCCCGTAGCGAGCATTGCCTGCCGGCCATCGTCGAGCGGGTATGGCAGGGGCGGGAAGCGGCCAAGCGCGAGGGCAACGCGCCGCTGTCGCAGGCGCTGAAGATCATCATGAATGCCTTCTACGGAGTGTTGGGTTCGAGCGGCTGCCGCTTCTTCGACCCGCGCCTGGCTTCGTCGATCACCATGCGCGGCCACCAGATCATGCGCCAGACCCGTGCGCTGATCGAAGCCAGGGGCTACGAGGTGATCTATGGCGATACCGATTCCACTTTCGTCTGGCTCAAGGGCGCCCACGGCGAGGAGGCTGCAGCACGCATAGGCCGCGAGCTGGTGGCGTACGTCAACCAGTGGTGGCGCGAACACCTGCGCGAGCGGATGAACCTGGAAAGCGCGCTGGAGCTGCAGTTCGAGGTGCATTACCGGCGCTTCCTGATGCCCACCATCCGCGGCACGGACGAAGGCAGCAAGAAGCGCTACGCCGGGCTGGTGCAGCGGGCCGATGGCAGCGAGCAGATGGTCTACAAGGGCCTGGAGTCGGTGCGTACCGACTGGTCGCCACTGGCCCGGCAATTCCAGCAAGAACTTTATGGCCGGATATTCCGCGGGGAGCCTTACCAGGCGTATGTGCGTGATTATGTACAACGCACCCTGGCGGGCGAGCTGAATGAACTGATGGTGTACCGCAAGCGGTTGCGTCGGCCGCTAGCCGATTATCAGCGCAATGTGCCGCCGCACGTGCGCGCGGCCCGGCTGGCCGATGACTACAACCGCCGCCTTGGCCGCCCGACGCAATACCAGCGCGGCGGCTGGATCAGCTATCTGATCACCTTGGCAGGCCCGGAACCTCTGGAAAACCTGCAAGCGCCGGTGGACTACGAGCATTACCTGACGCGGCAGCTGCAGCCGGTGGCCGATGCCATCCTGCCTTTCGTTGGCGACAGTTTCGAAGGTTTGACCGGGCAGCAGCTGGTGCTGTTCTGAAGGGGGTGGTACCTATCTAGCCTACCTTCTGGCATGCCTGTGCCTATTGTCGCGCCTCTGGATCAGACAGAGGCCAACAACGTGACTACACCCACCAAGGAGCAACCGCCACCCGTCGATACGCTGGCCATGGAGCAGGCCTATCAGGACAGCCTCATCGTCAAGCGGCTACCCAGATGGATTCGCCGGCTGCGTATCGTATCGCCTACCGAACAGAACATCCCGGCCAACGGCTTCCATGAGTCGCAGCATGCTGCATTACGCGACGCGTTGAAGGACAGCCTGGCCTGTCGACAGTGGCTGGAAAGGGAGCTTGCGCGCATTGAGGGCATCGACCATTTCGTCAAGCCGCTGCTTCAAAGCGCCATGCATAAAGAATTCGGCATCGAGCAAGATGTCAAAGGCCTGTATTTCAGACGCTGGTACACCTACACCGCCCCCAGCCAGGGCACCGTGTGGGGCCGCTATCCGGTCGTGGAAAAGGACTATTTCGACGTACCGCTGATCGAGGCGGCACTGGACAATTTCACACCGGGCGAAGGGCGGGACGAACAGCACAAGGACAACTGCATCGTCGACAGCCTGTCGCAACGGCTTGCGTCACCGACCGCGCCTGCCTTCGCACGGCTGTGCCGCCAACTGGATCTGGGCAGGCGCTATCAACAGCACCTGGACAGCGTGCTGAAAGCGCCTAGCAGCCAGGCCAGCGGCTGGCGCAACATGAGTGCGACGCTTGCGCAACTGTACAGCTCGGTCATGCTGATCGATGCCTGCAAGGCCAAAAGCGATGGAGTACTGAATGCCGCCGAACTGGACCTGGTGCTAGAGCTATGCAGGCTCGGAAGACCCGGCACGCTTTATGAATCGAAGGTGGTGGCCCGGCAACTCAAGGCGTTCGGCTGCGATTTGCAACAGATCGTGATACTCGATTTATTTCATGACAAAGTCAGCCGCAAGATCCTTGTCTATATACCCGATGACCCACACGGTCCCTGGACCGCAAGCCCCGACTTGGAAAGCTTCGCCCGCAAGGTCTTGGGCAAGCGTCTGCGAAATAAGCCGTATCAGAAGTTTTTCAGTCGCTTCGTACGACGGCGTGACATGCAGCAGTTCTTTTCCAAGGTTGCCAAGGAATTGGTAGGTGTGGCCGATTGGGCAACCCGAGAAATGGACCAGCATATGCGGGACTACCCGCTACCGTTGTTCGATCACCTTGCTGCCGCGCGTATTGCTCACATCAAGGACGATGCCGCATTGATTGCCACGCCAGTGTCAGACCTTGACCGCGAGGCCCAGGAGGCTCACAGGCAAAGGTTGATAGCCGAAGGATGGACGCTGGCCAGCGTGGCGGGCGTGTTCATCCCTGCACTTAATGCGCTGCTGCTTGCTGTAATGGTGTGGGACCTGTTGAGCGAGTTGTTCCAGGCGGTGAAGGACTGGCGTGAGGGTGACACCAGCGCAGCTATCGAGCATGTGCTCAGCGTGACCAAAGACCTGGCTGTGGTCGGTGTCACCGCTGTGGTATGGCGAGAAGCTAGCCGGGCCTGGGCCGCAGTGGACCAGTGGGTGCCAGCGCGGCTGGAGGACGGGACCGAAAAACTCTGGAATGGGGACCTGGTGCCGTTTCGCAGCGCGGCACCTCCCGCCGGGGAAGTGGCCGATGCAATGGGTATCTACCGCGCCCAGGACAGAAGCTGGATAGCCATGGACGGCCATTACTACGAGATCGTCCAGCGCGCAGACGAAGAGTGGCAACTGGCGCCACGAGATGGCCATGGGCCTTTGTTGCGTCACAATGACGCCGGGGCCTGGCGGCTATGGAGCGAGCAACCTGTCAACTGGGCAGACAAACACAGGATGTTCCGCCGCTTGGGTGAGCGTTTCGCTCGCCTGGATGATGAACAGATTGACCAGGTCATGGCCATCCATGCCCTGGATGCAGATCATCTTCGGGCGCTGCATGTATACGGTCGGCCGCCAGAAGCTGAGCTGGTCGATACCGTCGAGCGCCTGCTGATCGACCGTCGGCTGCAGGCCTTGTTGGACAGTTTGAGGCTTGGACAGGTGCCGGAGGACGCGCCGTTACTGTTAAAGGCCCGTGCATTGCCGGGCGTCACCGAGCACGGCGGGCCCCCATTGGCGGTGCAGGTCTCGGCCAGACGACGCCAGCTGTTTCAACAGGTTTATGACGGGCAACAGGAGCCAGACGATGCGGCGGTGGCAACATTGCGCAGGGCATTCCCGAGCCTGCATGGCCGTGCTGCGCGCGAGCTCGTGGGTGGGTTGTCGGCAGAAGGTGCGGATCTTCACGCTCTGGTCAGCGGTACGGTGCCGTTCCGGCTGGTCGACAGGGCCAGGCTGAGCGTACTACGTATTCGCATTGCTCGTGCCTGTGAGGCGCTGTTCATCGATACGCCCCAGACTCTGGACCAGGCCAAGGTCGCGCTGACTTTGCTGGAGACTCTGGATACAAGAAGTGGCAGACCGCGTTGGCGGCTGTACGACGGCGATAGTCCACAGCCGGTAATGGCCACCGCTGGCCGCGGGCAGAACTACAGACTTGTACATGAAAACGGGCGGTTCTCACTTGAGGACGCGCTGGGCGTTGAACTGCGCGGCCCCGGTGAACTGTTCGAGACCCTGGTGGATGCGTTCTCCCCTGGCGACCAAAAGGCAATCGGTATCAATGAACCCTACGCTCCAGGCCTGAGAGCAGTCCTGGCCAGGCAAGTGGCCGGTCACAGCAGGGAACTCGCCCAGGCATTGGGCAGAAACCCTGCATTGCCATGGATGCTGGCGCCGCTGCGCCTGGAGGATGGCAGGGTCGGCTACCCGCTGGGTGGCCGCCAGGGACGCCCTGCTCGGCCTGCCCCACGACCCAGGGCGTTCGAGGCGCGCCTGCGCGACCTTTACCCAGCGTACAGCGAAGACCAGGTCAATGCCTGGATAGCGGCGATGCGTCATTCGGGGCGTGATACCGACACTACGCTTGGCGTCCTCGAAGAGCAGGCGCGCCGGTTGAACAACCACCTGAAAAGTTGGGAGCGTCAAGGATTGCTGGCTGGTGAGCGAACCGAGCGCAAGCGGTTTCGCAAAGCCGTCATGCAATGCTGGCGGGAACGGATACCTGATGAGGTTACCCCTGAGGGGCAACGGCTGTCCGTGACTTGGCAGTATAGTGGGCATGACCTGCGCTCATTGCCTGAATTGGGGCCTTTGTTCACTTTCCCGCATGTTACCGAACTTTCCCTTCGCAGCCTGCTGCTGGAGGAGGTGCCGGAGCGATTCCTGCTTTCATTCCCCAATCTGAGGTCTCTGGAACTGAGCTATAACCGGTTGGAACGTCTGCCAGGCAGCCTGCCGTTGCTCAATGAATTGAGCATTCTCGACTTGTCCGGCAATCGCATCTCGCTGGATTTGCCACAAGCTCAAATGGTGGGGCTGTGCAGCGGTTTACACTACCTGAACCTTTCGGATAACCCCTTGAGCATGGCCTTTTCGGTGGCAAGGATGGGGCGGTTGGCCGAGTTGCGCTTGCGCAATACCGGGCTGGCATTGCTGCCCGAGGGCATCATGGAGAGTGCGACGCTGTACCTGCTCGACGCTTCCAACAACCTTGTCGCTTCGTTGCCCCCTGACTTCACCGAGTCTCGGTTATGGCAGAACGGCTACGTGGCGCTGTCAGGCAACCCCCTTGTGGTGCGCCAGCCCGAAGAGGTGCAGGAGGCGTGGAACATTCCGGAGACGAGTTCAGTCCCTCATAAACTGCGCTGGGTGGACCGTCTGGACGGTGAACAACGTGAAGACCTGAGTAACCTGTGGGTCAGTATCGAGCTAATGGATGGGGTGGCGAACTTCATGCGCTTGCTGGCACAACTCACGCGCTCGCGAGACTTCATCCACGCTCGCAACGGGGAACTGCTGGCTTCACGCGTTCTGGCCATGATGGAAAAGGTCCAGGACTCGCCAGAACTGGCCGATGAAATTTTCGCCAATGCATTGGTCGAGAACTGCGCCGACAACGCTACGGTGGTCTTCCAGGAGCTTGAAATCCGCTGCCTTGTGTGGGATGCCGAACATGCTGTCCCTTCTGGCGACCAGGAGCGAGTTCTGGTGACACTGGCGCGGCGGCTGTGGAGGCAACAGGAGGTAAACTTCATCGCTTGGCGTGAGGCCGAGGCTGCAGGTGCGGGTAACGAGTCGGTCGAATGGGCGCTGGCTTACTCGATCCGCTTGCGCGAGGAGTTGGACCTGCCTGGTAACGCGCGGAGCATGCTTTATGCCGGTATTCCGCACCTGGACGCCGCTACGGTCGCACGTGCGGGTGATCAGGTAAGGCGTAACGAGACAGCCGGAGCGGTGGCAGCGTGGATGCTCCAGCAACCATTCTGGAGGAATTATCTCGAGAAGCATTACGTACGCGAACTGGAAGTGCCGGCAAGTTTTCAGAACCAGTTGGCAGAGGATCTCAACGCCGAGGACACCGCCAAGTTGATGGCTGAAATCAGGGTGTGGACCGAGAAAACCGAGCTCCAGCTGACCATCAATGCCCTGCAACCTCAGGAATGACCAGGGCGCATTGGACTATGCTCAAGCTACAAGTGATAGAGGTATTTTTTCGGGCTCGGGACGGGGAGTGGTCGCATTTGGTAACCGCCGGTTACTGTTCATTCAAACATGAAGGCCTTTTGCTGGTTTACGCTCGCTCGTCGGATCTTTCTCCCTGATCTGTAGTCTTTTGGTTTATCGAGAGAATAAGGAGATACGCATGCTCGTCCGGTCACTGACCCTCGCCACCTTGCTCGCGTTCGTCGGCCCCGTGTTCGCCGCCGACAGTGACGCGCCGCTGGCCAAGGAACTGGGCAAGGCCAGGCCCTTGGTCGTCATTGCACCCAGCAGCGCCGACCCGACGTTGCGTGGCTTGAACGAGGCCCTGAAGGACCCGGCCACCCAGGCCGCCTTCAAAGAGCGCAACCTGGTGGTGTACAGCGTTGCCAACATGATGGGCAAGCGTGAGGACAAGAACCTCGAGCAGCAGACCACCATGGCCCTGATCCGCGAGTTGAAGCTGGGTGCCAGCAAAGGCACCAAGGTGATCCTGGTGGGCAAGGACGGTGAGCGGCACATGCTCAAGGACGACGAGGAGGGCGAGGCCATCGACCCGCAGGTGATCCTCAAGGCGGTCGATGATCTGCCCGCCAGCGAAAAAGCCGTGACGGCGCCGGAGCCTGTGGCTGCGGCGGCACCGGAACCCAAGGCCAAGGACAGCAAGCCTGGCAAACCCGCCAAGCCGGCCGCACCACCCAAGCCGCTGGAAGACTGACCCTGCACAACGGCCCCGAGGCGCCTTGGGGCCGTTGTGTATCCCACTGTATCTGCCCACGCCGCTGACCCATTCCCATACAAAACCGCACCCCGCGCGATACATCCACGACATACCGCAACGGCCTAATGGCTCCACATTCCAACCACAGTGGAGCAACACCATGACTCAAGTACGAAACACCCTCGGCCTGCTCGGCGCTGCCCTGATCGGCAGCATGGCATTGAGCAGCAGCGCCTTTGCCGTCGAGCCGTTGGCCCAGGGTTACCAGCTGGCTTCGGCCAAGGTGGCCGGCGAGGGCAAGTGTGGTGAAGGCAAATGTGGTGGCAGCGCCAAGGCCACCCAGGGCGAAGGCAAATGTGGTGAGGGCAAGTGCGGCGCCAGCGCCAAGGCCGGTACCGAAGGCAAGTGCGGCGAGGGCAAGTGTGGTGATGCTTCGTTCGCCAAGACCGACAGCAACCACGACGGCAAGGTCTCGCGCGACGAGTTCCTGGTGGTGGCCAAGGACCGCGCCGGCGACTTCGACAAGATCGACCGCAACCATGATGGCTTCATCTCCGAACAGGAAGCCGCGGATCACCTCAAGGCGATCTACCAGGCTAATGGCAAGACCATGCCCGAGGGCTTGTTCAGCCACCTGACCGGCAAGCCCTGACCTTCTGCCCCACGAACCGCGCAACGCCCCTCCTGCTGGTCAGGCGGGGCGTTGTGCCTGTTGCGGAGACCTGTTCATGCACCCCACATCTTTGTCCCCTGTCCCTTTACGGGTCGGGCTCGGCCTGCGCCGCGGCCTGTTGCCGGAACTGCTGGCCATGGAACCTGGCGCCGTGGACTTTCTCGAATGCGCACCGGAAAACTGGATTGCCGTAGGTGGTGCCTACGGCAAGGGGTTGGCGCAGCTGGCCGAGCGTTTTGCCATTACCTGCCACGGGCTATCGTTGTCGCTGGGTGGCAGCGAGCCGCTGGACCGACATTTTCTTGGCCAGACCCGCCAGTTTCTCGATCGCCATCAGGTACGCCTGTACAGCGAGCACCTGAGCTACTGCAGTGATGACGGGCATCTGTACGACCTGATGCCCATTCCATTTACCGACGAAGCGGTGCGCCATGTGGCCGCGCGGATTCGCCAGGCCCAGGAATACCTGGAACGGCGCATTGCCGTGGAAAACATCAGCTACTACGCCGCGCCGTACCAGGCGATGAGCGAACTCGATTTCATCCGTGCGGTACTTGATGAGGCCGACTGCGACCTGCTGCTGGACGTCAACAACGTCTTCGTCAACGCCTGCAACCACGGTTACAACGCCCGCGAATTCCTTGCGGGCTTGCCCCAGGCGCGAGTGACCGGCATGCACGTGGCTGGCCATTACGATGAAGCGCCGGACCTCAAGGTAGACACCCACGGGGCTGCGGTAAAGGAAGATGTATGGGCGCTGTACGCGGTCGCCTGTGCGCGCTTCGGTGTGCAACCGACCGTGCTCGAGCGTGATTTCAACTACCCGCCGCTGGCCGAACTGCTCGCCGAAGCGGCGCGCATCCGCACTGTGCAGCGTGCTGCGGGAGGGCTTGCAAATGAATGAGACCTTGCGTGAGCAGCAGTACACCTTGGCCCGGTACCTGCGTGACCCGCAGCGCCATGCGCCGCCGCCTGGCATAGAGGCCCGGCGGCTGAAGATTTACCGCGAGCTGTTCTATGGTGCTATCGAAGGTTTGCTGGCCGGCAGTTTTCCGGTGATGCGCGAGGCGTTGGGCGAACAGCGCTGGCATGCGCGAGTGCGAGATTTCTATGCCAACTATCGCAGCCAGACCCCGTTGTTCACCGAGATTGCCGAGGCGTTCGTCGACTACCTGCAGGGTGTCGAGCTGGATGCACCCTGGCAGCTGGAGCTGGCGCACTATGAGTGGGTCGAGGCTCAGTTGTATCTGAGCGATGCCGAGGACCCGGCCCATGACCCGGCAGGCGACCTGCTGGAAGGGGAGCCAATGTTGTCGTGCGTGGCACGGGTGTTGGCCTACCGCTGGCCAGTGGAGCGGATCGGGGCGGATTACCAGCCTGCGGTCGCGCCAGAGACGCCGACCTTGTTGCTGGTCTATCGCGATGCGGAGTTGAAAGTGCGCTTCGCGCGCCTGGCGCCGCTGGCGTACCGGTTGCTGGCGCTGGAACAGGGCAGTGGGCGGGCGCGGTTGCAGGCGTTGGGCGGTGCTGTGGAGGAGGGGTTGGCGTTGCTGGAGGGGCTGCGCGAGCAGGGGGTCATCATCGGTACATGTTGAGTGCGGGTACGGGGGGCGCCTTACGCCCCTATCGCGACACAAGGCCGCTCCTACAGAGG
>NZ_JBNRIJ010000009.1:130038-154373 GCF_053557675.1 Pseudomonas sp. XP1
GCCAATGATCCAGGCTCAACCGCCCAGCCCCTTTCAGCAGCAGTGGCAGCAACGCCACCAGGTAGATCAGCGGCAACTTGAAGTTGCCAAAACCCTGGTCGGTAATCGCATACCCTTGGGCCAGCTCGGCCAGGCTCGACCAGTGCGCCGGCCAATGCACCGCGGCAATCGCCACCACGGTCACCACCATCAGCCCCAACGAGGCCAGCCGGGTACCTAGCCCCAGCAACAGCAGTAACGGCAGGATCAGCTCCGCCCACATCGACAGCTGCCAGTTCAGCTCTGCAGGCAGCAGGTTGAAGGGGAACGGGAAGTTCGCTTGCAGGTCGGCGAACCAGTTGCTGCCATTGAATTTCTCCCAGCCAGATTCGAAAAATTCCCAGGCCAGAAACAGCCGCAACGGCAGGTCGGCGCTCCAGGTACCGAAACGGTCGAAGGTGGTCAGGGTGCGGGTCAAGGTAGTCATGCTGGTTTCTCTCTTC
The DNA here is from genome assembly GCF_053557675.1 of Pseudomonas sp. XP1. NCBI lineage: Bacteria > Pseudomonadati > Pseudomonadota > Gammaproteobacteria > Pseudomonadales > Pseudomonadaceae > Pseudomonas > Pseudomonas sp. XP1. The sequence continues at coordinate 130,521 of NZ_JBNRIJ010000009.1, forward strand.
AGGAAAGGGCACGGGCGTTGCGGCGTTGCTGACGGGCCAGCTTGGCGGTGAGCTTGACGGCGATGGCGCTGAACATCAGGGCGAACGCCAGCGGGTACCAGCCGCCCATGGGGATGCGTTTGTAGAACGATAGGCAGAACACCGCAGCCAGTACCCACATGCCGGTGCTGTGCAGGGCCTGCCAGGCACGGCCACCCAACAGGCGCATCGGGGCCTTGAACGAAGTGATGGTGAGCAGCAGCAGGAACAGGTAGCCGAGGGTACCGGGCAGGCTGGAGGTGAGCGTGCGGCCGGCCCAGAACAGCTCGGGGAATTGCTGGGCGTAGCGGTAGATCAGTACGCCATGCACGGTGTGGGAAAAGGCGAATGCCAGCCCCAGATAGCGCCGTTCCTGGAGGAGGCGGCGGCTGCTTGTGCCAGGCAGCAGGGTCACCAGCGACGACGCCAGGAAGGCCAGCAGGAATAGCGCGAAGGAGCTGCGCGCAGTGGCACGGATCGCGCTGCGCAGGCCGTCGGGATCAGGTTGGCTGGCCAGGACCACGGCGGTCATCGCCAGGGTCAGGCCGGCGAGCGTGGCGAACAGCTTCCAGCCGGAGGGAAGGGTGAGGGGTTTCATCAGGGAGACTCCCAGGTGTGGTTGTGTGACCGGGAGTGTGTCGGGGTGGGGTATCTGCAGTGTGTCGGCGGTGGTGGGGTTGTGTATCGGATTGTAGAAGTCGCTCAAGCGCCGCAGTCCCCGTAGGAGCGGCCTTGTGTCGCGATGTGCTGCGAAGCAGCCTCAGGTTTTCAGCTTCGGCGCATGAATTGCCGGGGCCGCTTTGCGGCCCGAGCGCGACACAAGGCCGCGCCTACCTGAGATTGTTTACTTCAGCTCGATCTGCGCGCACAGCCCGCCGCTTGCACGATTGCTCAGGGTCAGTCGGCCGCCCATCGCCTGGATCAGCTGGTGGGCAATCGCCAACCCCAGCCCGGTGCCGCCGGTGCTGCGGTTGCGTGAGCCTTCCACGCGATAGAACGGCTTGAGCACTTCATCCAGTTCATCACCGGGTATGCCAGGCCCGTTGTCGAGCACGCGGATCACGGTCATGTCACCCTCGCAGCACACCTCCAGCTCGGCAGCACCGGCAAACTTGAGAGCATTGTCCACCAGGTTCACCAGCACCCGGCGCAGCGCATGGGGGCGAGTTTCCAGCAGGCTGCCGCTGCTGCCATGGCGCTCGACCTGGGCGCCACTGTCCTGGTAGTCGAACACCAGGCTGTCGAGGAAGGCATCGAGGTTCACCCGGCACGGTGCCTCGGTGCTGGTGTCCATGCTGCGGGCATAGGCCACGCCTTCGCGCACCAGGTGTTCCATTTCGCCCAGGTCGCTCCACAGCTTGTCCTTTTCAACCCCGTCGTCCATCACTTCGACGCGCAGTTTCATGCGCGTGATCGGCGTTTGCAGGTCATGGGAAATGGCTGCCAGCAACTGCATGCGTTCCTTGAGGTAGGCAGCGATGCGCGCCTGCAGGGCGTTGAAGGCCACGGCGGCGTAGCGCACCTCGCTCGGGCCGCTTTCATCCAGCTGCACGCCAGGCTTGTCCGGGTCGAGGTTGTCCACCGCGCGGGCCAGGCGGGTCAGCGGGCCGATCGCCAGGCGTACCGCCAGCCAGGTGCACAGCAACAGCACGGCCAACTGGATCAGCAACACCACGGGCAGCCAACGTGCCACAGGAACCGGCGATGGGGTTACGTCGATGGTCAGCGGTGCGCCATCAGCTAGGGTCAGGTGTGCCTGGAAGTGCGCGTTCGGGCCGGGGATTTCCTGGAAGGAAAGGCGATAGTCGGCGCCAATGGCCTTGACGATCGAGTCGGCAGCCATGGGCGGGTCGCTGCTGGGCATGGCTTCGCCCGCCAGGCCATGGTCCAGCCGGTAGCGGTAGGTACGCCGCTCCAGGCGTGGCAACCAGGCGGCGCGCTCGGCCGCGGGCAGGCGGTCGAGGATGGCCACCGAGGTGGCCACGTCCTGCTCCAGGGTGCTGAGCATCATCGAGCGGCTGCTGATGTAGCGCTCGTAGGCCTGCAGGCCGAACGAAAGGCCGTAGGCCAGCACCAGGCCGGTGAAGAAGATCAGTGCCAGGCGCGAGGCCAGGGTGCGTGGCCACTTCATGATGGCGACTCGAGCAGTTGCACCGGCAGCGAGAAAACGTAGCCCTCGCTGCGCACGGTCTTGATGCAGCTGGGTTCGCGGGCGTCGTCTCCCAGGCGCTGGCGCAGGCGGCTGACCAGCAGGTCGATGGAGCGGTCGAAGATGTCGGCTTCGCGGCCTTGGGTCAGGTTGAGCAACTGCTCACGGCTCAGCACCCGCTGCGGGTGGTCGAGAAACACCCGAAGCAGGCGATATTCGGCACCACTCAGGGCAACCAGGGTGCCCTCGCTGTCGAGCAGATGGCGCGCGGTGGTGTCCAGCCGCCACTGGCCGAAACCGAGCAGGCGGCTGCTTTCGCTGATGGTCAGGTTGGGGGGCAGCATGCGCGTGCGGCGCAGCACGGCGTTGATGCGGGCCAGCAGTTCGCGAGCCGAGAACGGTTTGGTCAGGTAATCGTCGGCGCCCATTTCCAGGCCGATGATGCGGTCGGTTTCGTCGTTGCGGGCGGTCAGCATCAGCACCGGGGTGTTGCGGTGCTTGCCGGCGCGCAGCTCTCGGCACAACAGCAGGCCGTCGTCGCCGGGCATCATGATGTCCAGGACGATCAGGTCGACGCTGTTGGCTTCGAGAAAGGCGCGCATCTGCCGGCCGTCGGCGACGATGCTGGTGCGTAGGCCATTCTTCTTCAGGTAGTTGCCGACCAGTTCGCGGATTTCGCGGTCGTCGTCGACGATCAGGATGTGATCGACGTGTTCCATGCGCTGCGTTCCTGTGCAAGAGGGGATGGGCGCAGTGTACCGAGCGCGTTAGCGCTTGCCTGCGGGGGTTTGTATTGCAGTGTATCCGGCATGTGTACAGATACAGGAGGAAGCACATCACAGCTTCGGCGACACATACGGGATACCTGGCCGGCGTGAAATGGCTCTCGACCGGGGAGCACAACTCCCCACCCTCAAGCGATACACAGGAGAGATGCCATGAACTTCAATACCTTCGCCCGTGCCACCCTGTTCGCCGTGCTCAGCTTCGGCGCCCTTGCCGCCCAGGCCTCCACGATGCCAATGGACGATACCGGGGTCATGCAGTACCGCTACGGTGACCACCTGGATGTGAAGAAAGTGCTGTCGATACAGGATGACCAGAGCGACGCCTGCGGCCTGGTGAACACTCGCATGGACTACCTCGACTCCAAGGGCCAGCAGCAGAGCGTGCAGTACCGCACATACGCCACCGGCGGTTGCCATGAGAACTGATCGCCGCTTGTTGTTGAAGGTTGGTGGCATTGCCCTGGCGCTGGCCGGCCTGGGCCTGGCTGGGCACTTGATGGCCCGCGACAGCTACGGTGCCATGCCGTCGCTGTCGGGAGCCAGCCAGTGGCTCAATTCGGCGCCGCTGGATGGCCCCGGGCTCAAGGGCAAGGTGGTGCTGGTGGACTTCTGGACCTGGGACTGCATCAACTGCCGGCGCAGCCTGCCCCATGTGAACGAATGGGCGCGGCGCTATGCCGACCAGGGCCTGGTGGTGGTCGGCGTGCACACGCCGGAGTACGACTACGAGCACGATGTAGGCACCTTGCGTGACAAGGTGGCCAGCCTGGGGATCGGTTACCCGGTGGCGGTGGATAACGACTACAAGGTGTGGAATGCCTGGGGCAACCAGTTCTGGCCGGCACACTACTTTGTCGACCGCAAGGGGCAGGTGCGCCATGTGCACTTTGGCGAGGGGGATTATGGGGGGCAAGAGCAGGTGATACAGGCGTTGCTGGATGAGAAAGGGTGAGTTGTCTGTGCCGGCCTCTTCGCGGCGGTTCGACGACTCGATGAACCCGCTTCCACAGATATTGCACCGTTTGCAGACTTGTGCGATCCCTGTGGGAGCGGGTTTACCCGCGAAGAAGCCAACACCGATCCGTCAGGTGAAACTGGCAAAATGCGCCTGCATCCGCGCCGCATCCGCCTGGCGCCCGCTGAACAGCTCGAACGCCTTCACTGCCTGGAACACGGCCATGTTGCTGCCGTCCAGGGTGCGGCAGCCCAGTGCCCGGGCGGCACGCAGCAGTTCGGTCTCAAGCGGGAAGTAGATGATCTCCGCCACCCACAGGCGTGCATGCAGCAGCTCCACCGGCAGCGGCGTGCCCGGCAGCTTGGCCATGCCTACCGGCGTGGTGTTGACCAGCCCGTCCGCCTCGGCCAGGGCCGTGGCCAGGTCGGTGCCGACCACGGCGCGCCCGGCGCCGAAGTGGGCATTCAGGTTGTCCACCAGCGCCTGTGCACGGGCCGCGTCCACCTCGAACAGTACCAGCCGCTCGACCCCTTCACCGAGCAGGGCATGGGCCACGGCCGAACCGGCACCACCGGCACCCATCTGCACCACCTGGTGCCGTGCCACATCCGGCAGGCCACGGCGCAAGCCTTCGGCAAAGCCCAGGCAGTCGGTGTTGTGGCCGACCCGCTTGCCGTCCTTGAGTACAACGGTGTTCACCGCGCCGATGCCACGGGCTTCGTCCGACAGTTCGTCGAGCAACGGCAGGATCGCCTGCTTGAACGGGTAGGTGATGTTGAGCCCGGTGAAACCGGTGTGCTGGGCGGCGTCGAGCAGGCCGGGCAGGGCGCTGTCGTCCAGTTGGAGCTGGTCGGCATCGATCAGCCGGTACAGGTAACGCAGCGCCTGGGCATCACCTTCGTGTTCGTGCAGGGCAGGAGTGCGCGACAGCTGGATGCCGCGGCCGATCAGGCCGGCAAGGATGGCGTGCTGGCTCATGCGCTGCGCTCCTGCAACATTTCGGCGAAGTGGCTGATGGCCATGCGGTAGCCATGGCTGCCCAGGCCGCAAATGACCCCGACGGCGATGGACGATATGAACGACAGGTGACGGAACGGTTCGCGCTTGTGCACGTTCGACAGGTGCACTTCGATGACCGGCACTTCACTGGCCACCAGTGCATCGCGGATGGCTACCGAGGTGTGGGTCCAGGCACCGGGGTTGATCACGATGCCGGCACAGCGGCCACGGGCAGCATGGATCCAGTCGATCAGTTCGCCTTCGTGGTTGGTTTGGCGGAATTCGATTTCCAGGTCATGGGCATGGGCAGTATCGGCGCAACCCCGGGCCAGGTCGGCGAGGGTTTCGTAGCCGTACTGGGCAGGCTCGCGGGTGCCCAGCATGTTCAGGTTGGGGCCGTTGAGCACGAGAATAATGGGCTTCATTACGGGCATCGCTTTGTTGTTGTTGGATGCACCTAGTTTTGTACCGTCTAGTTAGTTTAGTCAATTGGACTAAACCGCTGTACCGGGAAAGTGGGCGATTATCGAACCCTCAGCATGTACATACCCCTGTAGGAGCAGCTGGATTACAAAATTGTAATTTTCCCGCCACCGCTCCGATAAGCACGGCTTTCTAAAGTCCCTCGCCAAAGCTCGCCGACGAGGACCTTTTCCGTGCCCATCCCCCGCAAGACCGCCTTGCTCAGCCTTTTGCTGGCGGGTGTCGCCAGCGCCCAGGCCAGCCAGAGCCTGAGCCTGCCCCAGGCGCTTGACGCCGCCTTTGCCCAGAACCCGGAGTTGGCAGCGGCCAGCCGGGAAATCGGCATTGCCGACGGCGAGCGGCGCCAGGCGGGGCTGATCCCCAACCCGGAACTGTCCTGGGAGGTCGAGGACACCCGCCGGGACACCAGCACCACCACCGTCACCCTCAGCCAACCGCTGGAGCTGGGTGGCAAACGCGGCGCACGCATTGCCGTGGCCGGTGCCGGTCAGGCCATTGCCCAGCTGGACCTGGAGCGCCAGCGCAACGGCCTGCGCGCCGATGTGGTGCAGGCCTTCCACGCGGCCCTGCGCGCGCAGACCGCGCTGGAGCTGGCGCAGCAATCGCAGGCGTTGACCGAGCGTGGGCTGCGGGTGGTGCAGGGGCGGGTGAGTGCTGGCCAGTCATCGCCAGTGGAGGCTACCCGAGCCCAGGTGCAGCTGGCCCAGGCCCAGGCCGAAGTGCGCCGTGCGCAAACCCAGCGCAGTGTGGCCTACCAGGCCCTGGCACGGTTGACCGGTAGCCCGCTGGCAAGCTTCGACCAGTTGCTGGCAGCCAACCTGTCCCCCGGTGATGCGCCCAGCGCCGACACCCTGCTCGACCAGGTCGAGCAAACGGCTGAATGGCGCCTGGCCGCCGCCCAGGTCGAGCGCGGCGAAGCCTCCCTGGGGTCGGAAAAGGCTCTGCGCATTCCCAACCTCACCGTCAGCCTTGGCAGCCAGTACAGCCGCGAAGACCGCGAGAGGGTCAATGTGGTGGGCCTGTCGATGCCCTTGCCGCTGTTCGACCGCAACCAGGGCAACGTGCTGGCCGCGGCCCGCCGTGCCGACCAGGCGCGTGACCTGCGCAACGCCGTGGGGCTGCGCCTGCGCAGTGAAACCCGCAGCGCCGTCAGCCAGTGGGCCACGGCCATGCAGGAAGTGCAGGCCTATGACCGCACCATCCTGCCGTCTGCCCAGCAGGCCGTGGACACCGCCACACGTGGTTTCGAAATGGGCAAGTTCGCCTTCCTCGATGTGCTCGACGCCCAGCGCACGCTGATCGAGGCGCGCGGGTTGTACCTCGACGCACTGGCCTCGGCGACCGACGCGCGGGCGCAGGTCGAGCGGATCTATGGCGACCTCGATGGCCTGAGCAACAAATTGAACAGCAGGAGCAACAATGACTAACCCACGCAAGATAGCCATTCTGGCTGCCACCATTGCCGCGCTTGGCCTGGGTGGCCTGGCCTGGACCGGCAACCTCGGCAACGCCTCAAGCACTGAAACCCGGCACGACGACCACGGCGAAGACAGCCACGGCCACGGCGAGGAACAGGCCGGCGAAGGTCACGAAGAAGAGGCGGGCAAGTTGCACCTGTCCATCGCCCAGATCGAAGCTGCCGGTGTGCAACTGGCCGATGCCGGCCCTCGTGAACTGGGCACCGCCATCAGCTTCCCGGGTGAAATCCGCTTCGACGAGGACCGCACCGCCCATGTCGTGCCACGCGTGCCCGGTGTGGTCGAGTCGGTGCAAGCCGAACTGGGCCAGGCGGTCAAGCGTGGTGAGGTGCTGGCGGTAATTGCAAGCCAGCAGATTTCCGACCTGCGCAGCGAACAACAGGCTGCCCAGCGCCGCCTGGAACTGGCGCGCCTGACCTTCCAGCGCGAACAGCAGCTGTGGCAGGAACGCATCAGCGCCGAGCAGGATTACCTGCAGGCCCGTCAGGTGTTGCAGGAAGCCGAGATTGCCTTGGCCAACGCCCGGCAGAAAGTCGCCGCCGTGGGCCCGGCCGGCGCCGGCAACCGCTATGAACTGCGCGCGCCGTTCGATGCCGTGGTGGTGGAAAAGCATCTGACCGTGGGCGAGGTGGTCGATGAGACCAGCAATGCCTTCACCCTGTCTGACCTGAGCCGGGTCTGGGCCACCTTCGCCGTCGCCCCGCGCGACCTGGACAAGGTGACAACCGGCCGCAACGTCACGGTCAGCGCGCCGGACCTGGGCGCCCGGGTCGAGGGCAAGATCAACTACGTCTGCAGCCTGCTCGGCGAGCAGAACCGTGCTGCCACTGTCCGCGCCACGCTGGCCAACCCCAACGGCGCCTGGCGCCCAGGGCTGTTCGTCAATGTCGCGGTCAGCGTCGAACGCTTCAACGCCGCTGTGGTGGTACCGCAAAGCGCACTGCAAACCTGGGAGGAGCAGACCGTGGTGTTTGCCCGTACCGAGGAAGGTTTCGAGGCCCGCCCGGTAACGACCGGCCGCCGCGATGCCGGCCAGGTGGAAATCACCACCGGCCTTGCCGCCGGCACGCAGGTGGCCGCTGCCGGCAGCTTTGTCCTCAAGTCCGAGCTGGGCAAAGGCTCGGCCGAGCACAGCCATTGATCACGGGAACGCCTGCATGTTCGAACGCCTGATCCAATTCGCCATCGAGCAGCGCCTGGTGGTGATGCTGGCCGTGGTCCTGATGGCCGCGGTGGGTATCCACAGCTACCAGAAACTGCCGATCGACGCTGTACCGGACATCACCAACGTCCAGGTGCAGATCAATACCGCCGCGCCCGGCTATTCGCCGCTGGAGACCGAGCAGCGCATCACCTTCGCCATCGAGACCGCCATGGCCGGCCTGCCGGGGCTCAAGCAGACCCGCTCGCTGTCGCGCTCGGGCCTGTCGCAGGTCACGGTCATTTTCGACGACGGCACCGACCTGTTCTTCGCCCGCCAGCTGGTCAACGAGCGCCTGCAAGTGGCGCGTGAGCAGCTGCCCGACGGCATCGAAGCGGGCATGGGGCCGATTTCCACCGGGCTGGGTGAAATCTTCCTGTGGACGGTGGAAGCCGAGCAGGGCGCGCTGAAGGAAGACGGCACGCCCTACACCCCGTCCGACTTGCGGGTAATCCAGGACTGGATCATCAAGCCGCAGCTGCGCAACGTGCCCGGGGTCGCCGAGGTCAACAGCATCGGCGGCCATGCCAGGCAATACCTGATTGCACCGGAGCCCAAGCGCCTGGCGGCCTACAAACTCACCTTCAACGACCTGATCGCGGCGCTGGAGCGCAACAACGCCAACGTCGGCGCCGGCTACATCGAGCGCAATGGCGAGCAGTTGCTGATTCGCGCGCCAGGCCAGGTGGCCTCGGCCGAAGACATCGCCAACATCGTCATCTCCAGTGTCGATGGCACGCCAATCCGCGTCAGCCATGTTGCTCAGGTTGGCCTGGGCGAGGAACTGCGCTCGGGCGCGGCCACCGAAAACGGCAGGGAAGTGGTGCTAGGCACGGTGTTCATGCTGATTGGCGAGAACAGCCGCACGGTGTCGCAGGCGGTTGCCGCCAAGCTGGTCGAGATCAACCGCAACCTGCCCAAGGGCGTGGTCGCGGTGACGGTGTACGACCGCACCAACCTGGTGGAAAAGGCCATCGCCACGGTGAAGAAGAACCTGGTCGAAGGCGCCATCCTGGTCATCGCCGTGTTGTTCCTGTTCCTGGGCAACATCCGCGCTGCGCTGATCACCGCCATGGTCATTCCGCTGTCGATGCTGTTCACCTTCACCGGCATGTTCAGCAACAAGGTCAGCGCCAACCTGATGAGCCTGGGCGCACTGGACTTCGGCATCATCGTCGACGGCGCGGTGGTGATCGTCGAGAACGCCATCCGCCGCCTGGCCCACGCCCAGCAACGCCATGGCCGTATGCTGACCCGCACCGAGCGCTTCCATGAAGTGTTCGCTGCCGCCCGTGAGGCCCGTCGGCCGCTGATCTATGGCCAACTGATCATCGTGGTGGTGTACCTGCCGATCTTTGCCCTGACCGGCGTGGAGGGCAAGATGTTCCACCCTATGGCCTTTACCGTGGTCATTGCGCTGCTCGGTGCCATGATCCTTTCGGTTACCTTCGTGCCGGCGGCAATTGCCCTGTTCGTCACCGGCAAGGTCAAGGAAGAGGAAGGCCTGATAATGCGCACGGCGCGTCAGCGCTATGCCCCGGTGCTGGCCTGGGTGCTGGGCCGGCGCAAGCTGGCGTTCGCCGCCGCCACCACCCTGGTGTTGTTGTCCGGGTTGATGGCCAGCCGCATGGGCAGCGAGTTCATCCCCAGCCTCAGCGAAGGCGACTTCGCCCTGCAGGCCCTGCGCGTGCCGGGCACCAGCCTGTCGCAGTCGGTCGACATGCAGCAGCGCCTGGAACAGGCGATCATCGCCCAGGTGCCGGAAGTGGAGCGGGTGTTTGCCCGCACCGGCACCGCCGAGATCGCCTCCGACCCGATGCCGCCGAACATTTCCGACGCCTATGTGATGCTGCGTCCGCGTGAGCAATGGGTCGACCCGGGCAAGCCGCGTGATGAGCTGATCGCCGAGGTACAACGTGCCGCCGCCAGCGTGCCGGGCAGCAACCACGAGCTGTCGCAGCCGATCCAGCTGCGCTTCAACGAGCTGATTTCCGGGGTGCGCAGCGATGTGGCGGTGAAGCTGTTCGGTGATGACATGGACGTGCTCAACCGCACAGCCGCGCAGATCGCCAGCAGCCTGCAAGGTGTGCCGGGCGCGTCCGAGGTAAAGGCCGAGCAGACTACCGGCCTGCCGGTGCTGACCATCGATATAGACCGCGACAACGCGGCCCGCCATGGCCTGAACGTGGGCGACGTGCAGGACGCCGTTGCCATTGCCGTGGGTGGCCGCAAGGCCGGCACGCTGTACGAAGGTGACCGCCGTTTCGACATGGTGGTGCGCCTGTCGGAAACCCTGCGCACCGATGTCGACGGGCTGGCCAGCCTGCTGATTCCGGTGCCGGCCGGTTCGGCTGCCGGTGCCGGGCAAATCGGCTTCATCCCGCTGTCGCAGGTAGCCACGCTGAACCTGCAGCTGGGGCCGAACCAGGTCAGCCGCGAGGATGGCAAGCGGGTGGTAGTGGTCAGTGCCAACGTGCGCGGGCGTGACCTGGGCTCGTTCGTCGAGGAGGCCGAACAGACGTTGATCGAGCAGGTGCAGATACCGCCGGGTTACTGGACCCGCTGGGGTGGCCAGTTCGAGCAGCTGCAGTCGGCGGCCGAGCGCCTGCAGGTGGTGGTACCGGTGGCCTTGCTGCTGGTCATGGCACTGTTGCTGATGATGTTCAACAACCTCAGGGATGGCCTGCTGGTGTTCACCGGCATTCCGTTCGCCCTCACTGGCGGGGTGCTGGCGCTGTGGTTGCGGGACATCCCGTTGTCCATATCCGCTGGCGTGGGCTTCATTGCCTTGTCGGGAGTGGCGGTGCTCAACGGCCTGGTGATGATCGCCTTTATCCGTGGCCTGCGGGAGCAAGGGCGCACGCTGCGGGCCGCGGTCGAGGAGGGCGCGCTGACACGCTTGCGGCCGGTGCTGATGACGGCACTGGTGGCGTCGCTGGGGTTCATCCCGATGGCCTTGGCTACCGGGACCGGGGCCGAGGTGCAAAGGCCGCTGGCGACCGTGGTGATTGGCGGGATTCTGTCCTCCACCGCACTGACCTTGCTGGTGTTGCCAGCGTTGTATCAATGGGCATATCGGCGCGAAGAGGTGCAGGAGGGTTGAGACCCCGGGGCCGCTTTGCGGCCCATCGCGACACAAGGCCGCTCCTACAGGTATACGCGTTCCCCTGTAGGAGCGGCCTTGTGTCGCGATGGGCTGCAAAGCAGCCCCAAAGTATCAAACAGTACGACGAGCCCCAGCCCTCGCATCGTTGCCTCCAGCCTCATCATGCAACGAAATCCGCGAAGTCTCCGGCAACGCCAACCCTCCCACCAAGGCCACCAGCGCAATCACCACCAGGTAGAACGCAGGTGCCAGGCTGCTGCCGGTCTGCCCGATCAGCCAGGTTGCAACCAGCGGCGCGGTACCGCCAAACAGCGTATAGGCCACGTTGTAGGTAATTGCCGAAGCGGTATAGCGGGTGCGGGTAGGGAAGCTTTCCGAGAGCAATGCCGCCGTGACAACACCACTGCACAACGCCCCCACCGCCAGCAGGATCACCCCCAGCAGCGCGCCGGACATCGAGCCGGAGCTGGCCAGCCAGTACGCCGGGAACACGCACAGCATCACCCACAGGCAGGTAAAGCCGATGGTCTTGCGCCGGCCGACGCGGTCCGAGAACGCCCCGGCCAGCGGGCAGCCGACCGCGGCGAACAGCAAGGCCACGGTGGTTACCAGCAGCGATTGCGCGCGGGTCAGGTTGCCGACCAGTTGCAGGTAGGTGGCGAAGTAGGTGGTGAACATGTAGAACGACAGCGCGGTCAGCGAGATGAAGGCCCCCAGGTTGCGGATCGCCCGGCCATGGTTGCGCAGGGTTTCCTTGAGTGGCGAATGTTCATGCTCCTTGCCCTGGGCGATGGCTTCGCGGAACGCCGGGGTTTCTTCCATGCGCCAGCGCAGGTACAGGCCGACCAGCCCCAGCGGCGCGGCGATCAAGAACGGGATGCGCCAGCCCCAGGCGTTCATCGCCTCGGCCGACAGGCTGGCTTCCAGGCCATAGGCGATCACTGCCGCGCAGGCAAAGGCGGAAAAGGTCGACACCGGCACGAAGCTGCCATAGAAGGCGCGCTTGTCGTTGGGGGCGTGCTCCATCAGGTAGGCGCAGGCCCCGGCATACTCGCCACCGGCCGAAAAGCCCTGCAGGCAGCGCGCCAGGGTCAGCAGCGCGGGGGCTGCCAGGCCGATGCTGGCGTAGGTTGGCAGCAGGCCGATGAGGGTCGTCGAGCCGGCCATCAGCAGGATGGTCAGCGACAGGATGCGCTTGCGCCCCAGGCGGTCACCCAGCGCGCCGAACACGATGCCACCCAGCGGACGCAGGGCGAAGGCCACGGCGAACACCGCAAAGGTCTTGAGCAAGGCCACGCTGGCGTCTTCGCTGGCGAAGAACTGGCTGGCGATCAGGGTAGCGAGAAAGCCGTAGACGGCGAAGTCGAACCATTCGACGAAATTGCCGATGGCCGAGGCGGCGATCACCCGGCGCAGGGTGGCGGGGGATACCTCGTGAGGTGCGGGCATGCGAGTGCTCTCCGGTTCCATTGGCAGGCATGATGAAAGTGGCGCGGTCGGGCTGCGCCATCATTGTTGTGCTTGCCAGTAGATAGCCGGGCGCTGGAAGGCGCTTTGTCGAGGGCGACCTCGGGATACCTGAATCAACCGAACATGGTGGGCTGCCCCTTGATGGCCCTATCGCCGGCAAGCCAGTTCCCACAGAATTTGCACCGCACTCAAGGCTGGTGCAGTACCTGTGGGAGCTGGCTTGCCGGCGATAGGGCCTTGCGCTCAGAAACGCATGTCCAGCGCCAGTTCGAAGGTGCGCGGCGGCCCCATGTAGTACTGGCTGTTGTAGGCCTGCTTGGCATACACCTCGTCGGTCAGGTTACGTACCCGCCCGGTCAGCGTGGTGTGTTCATCCAGCCGGTAGCGGGCGAACGCGCCGAACAGGGTGTACGCCGGGGCCTTGAGGCTGTTGGCGTTGTCGGCATACACCGAGCCCACGTAGCGCGCGTCTGCCCCCAACGACCACGCCGGGGTCAGGCTGTAGTTCAGCCACAGGTTGGCGACGTTGGCCGGTACGTTCACCGGGGCGTTGCCCTTGCGCGATACCGACACGCCGTTGACCGCCTCGTTGAACTCGTCGTACTGCGCGTCGACATAGGCATAGTTGGCCTCGGCCAGCAGCTTCGGCGTCACCTGCAGGCGCCCGGACACCTCGACACCACGCGAGGTCTGCTGCCCGGCCTGGACTGTCTGATTGGCGTCGTTGGAGTCGCGCACGGCAAAGTCCTTGCGCACGATCTGGTACAGCGCCAGCGTCGCCGCGCCGCGCCCGTCGAGAAAGTCGAACTTGCTGCCCACTTCCCACTGCTCGCCCTTGGACAGGTCGAACAGCCCGACGTTGGAATAGGTCGCTGCCGCCAGCGAGCCGGCCGGCAAGTCGGCAGAGGTACTGTACTGCGCATAGACGCTGGCGGACGGGGTCAGCGCATAGGTCAGGCCGATACGCCCGGAAAGCGGTTCCCAGCGCCGTTCGAAGAACGCCGGCGAGGTTGGCGTTACCGCGCCGTAGTTGGTCACCTGCATGTCCAGGTAGTCGTAGCGTAGCGCGGTCAGCAAGGCCAGGCGCTCGGTGAGTTGCAGGCGGTTTTCGGCAAACACCGCGCGGTTGATCACCTCGTGGCGGCGTTGCTTGGTCAGGCCGGCATTCACCCCGGGGATGTCGTCGAAACTGCCGGGGTCGAAGTGCTCGGCATCGACCACGTCGCTCCAGCTGCTCGAGGTGGGGTAGAGGGTCTGGCGCATGCGCGAGTACTCCAGCCCCAGCGACCACTGGCTGGCCAGGCCGAACAGCTGGTTGTCATGGCGCAGCTCGATGTGATCGCCCAGCAGGTTCTGGTCGTGGCGCTGCAGATAAGGGCTGCTGCGTCGTACCCTGCCATCGTCGGTGTAGCTGTAGCGTTCGAGGTTGCGGTAATCGCGCTGGGCGTTGTAGTGGTAAAGCGTGTTCTGCACGCTGGTGCTGTCGCTGAGCTGGTAGTCGAGGATCGAGCGTAGCCAGCGTACCCGCTGCTCGTAGCGCCCGTCGCCGACGTTGTAGTTTTCGAAGCGGCGGCTGTTGTCGATCTTCATCGTGCTGCGCCCGGGCAGGATCGGCGAGCCCCAGTAAGGGCTGTCTTCGCGGTCTTCCTGGTATTCCAGGGCCAGGGTGTGGGTGAGGTTGGGCGTCAGGTCGCTCAGCAACGAGAGGGCCAGGCTGTCGGTGTGCCGTTCGTTGCGGTCGACGTAGCCGTTGCCATGCCCGCGGCTGAAGTCCAGGCGCATGAAATGGCGGGCATCGGCGGGGTTGCTGGCCAGTGCCTGGTTGATGCCGAACGCCACTTCGCTGTCGTCGAAGCTGCCATGGCGGATACGGCCGTCGATGGTCTGCTGGTCGCGGCTGGCCAGTTTGGTGATGTAGTTGATCGAGCCGCCCACCGCGCCCGCACCATGCAGGAACGACGATGGCCCGCCGATCAGTTCGACGCGGTCGAGTACCCAGGCATCCACTGGCCGCGTGGCGCTGCTGTAGCCCAGGTTGATGCCGTTGTACAACTGGGTAACCTGGTTCTGGGTGAAGCCGCGGTAGGCCACGAAGCCGCCAAAGCCGGGGTTGGCCGAGGCGTTGACGCCGGTCATGGCGTTGATCACGTCCTGGCTGTCCTTGGCGCCGCGCTCCTCGATCAGGCGGCGGTCCGAGACACTGACCGAGGCCGGCGTTTCCCGCGCGGTGAGGCCCAGGCGCGAGCCGGTGCGGATCGGCTCGTCCAGTTGCACGCCGCTGGCGGCGTCGCGTTCACCGTCAATGGTGGTGGCGCTCAGTTCCACCGGGGCAGCATCCGCCCAGGCAAGGTTGCAGGTGCCCATGAGGAGCACCAGGGAGGTATTGCGAAGCATGTTGGTGTGTCTTCCACGCAAAGGTCATGGCTGACCGCGAGCGCGCGCAGTCAGGCGCGCCCGGCTGAGGTCAGGCGAAATGAAGTACGGCTGCGGGGAAAGCGACGGGGGAGGCGCGGGGGTTGAGAGCGGGGCGTTGATAGCGCGGCGGCGGTTGCGCCCAGCTGCGCACCACGATGGGCGAGCTGGCCACGGCTTGCGTAGGGGTGAATGACCAGCCGCCGCTGCTGAGCGGCACGGCCAGGCCGAACGAGGAGCACACCGGGCAATCGAGCTGGGCCATGTGCTGCTCGCCGCCGGCGCCATCCAGGTCGATGGCAACCCCGTGTTCGCTGTTGATCGAGCAGAAACCGCCTTCCAGGCCGGCCAGGCGCAGGCCACCCATCTGGCCATGGTGCAGGCCGCACAGAACCAGGCTGAACAGGACGCAGGCGTAGAGTGTCCAGGCGGTCAGCGTGCGGGTATGCCGGGTGATTTTCATGGCGGCGAATCTACCATCCGGATGAACGGTCGGGTAGTGGTTCTGGCTTGATATTTCGGGGCTGTTTTGCAGCCCATCGCGACACAAGGCCGTGCACGGCTTTCAAAGGCGGAGTGGTTTTGTGTTGATCTTGAACTTGCTCTCCAGCTTGCCTTGCAGGTCGCTGAGGTCGGGGCTGGCGGTCACCAGGTGCGGGTTGCGATAGCGGGTTTCGGTGATCGCCACCCGGTGCTTTGTCCTTGAGGGCAGCAGGTTACCTGTGGGAGCGGGTTTACCCGCGAAGAGGCCGGCACAGGCAAGCAAGGGCGCTCAGGCAACAACTACCCGATTGCGCCCCTCCTGCTTGGCCCGGTAAAGCGCCCGGTCAGCCGCGCTCAATGCATCCCCCGGTTCGCTCTCGGCCTCGCCATCCCAACGCGCCACCCCCAGCGACACCGTCACCGCCCCCACCGGCTCCACCGGCGTATCCTGCACCGTCACCCGCAGCCGTTCGGCCACCGCTGTCGCAACCTCCAGATTGGCCCCCGGCAGCAGCATCAGGAACTCCTCGCCGCCGGTGCGGCACAGCAGGTCACCCTCGCGGCAGCAGCGGCGCATCAGTTCCGCCAGCCGGCGCAGCACCTGGTCACCCATCTCGTGCCCGTGGCAGTCGTTTACCCGCTTGAAATGGTCGACATCCAGCACGATGGCCGCAAATGCGCGCCCCTCGGCTTCCAGCAGCGACAGGTTGAAATCCAGGCTGCGGCGGTTGCCCAGGCCGGTCAGCGGGTCGGTCTGGGCGTCGCGGTTGAGCCGGCCGATGCGTTCATGCAGCAGGTTCAGCCCGAACAGCAGCGCGCGCTTCAGCTCGGCCGCCTCGAAGTACCAGGCCGGCACCCGATGCAGGCGCTCGGCAGTGCCGGCCCGGTCCATCGAGCGGGCGCCAGCGGCCAGCTGCCACAGCGGCCGGGCGATGGTCATGGCCAGCCACCACAGCAGCACGCTGCCCACCAGCGCCAATGGCGCAGAGGTGCCGACCACGTTGAGGATCAGGTGGCTCAGTGGCATGACTGTCTGGGTCAGCGGCTGCTGCGCCACCACGCCCCAACCGGCACTGGGCACGGTGGCGAAGCCAGCGAGCATTTCCACACCGAGGCTGTTGGTCAGTTGCCGGGTACCACTGCCCAGCGTTGACAGTTGGTCGATCAATTCATTGCCTTCCACCACTGTCCCCACGCGCTGGCTGTCGGGGTGATACAACAGACGGCGATTGCGGTCGACCACGTACAGGTAGGAACCGTCCTTGTAGAAATGCTCGCCCAGCAGGCTGTTGAGGATATTGCGTTCACGCAGGTACAGGCTGCCGCCGACATACCCCAGGTAGCGGCCGTTGCTGTCGAAAATGGGTTGCGACAGCGCCACCACCAGGTTGTTGGCCGCTGACATGTAGGGCGTCGAAACCAGTGGGCGGCGCACCTGCAGTGCCTTCTGGACACCGGGCGAATGCATGTGCCGGCCGACCATGTGCCGCAAGTGTGCAGGGGATATCGCCAGCAGCACCCCGTTGGCATCGATCACGAACGTGGAATTGAAGGCCATGCTCTGGTTCAGCACACGCTCGGTCTCCGCCTGCAGGGCGACGGCGTCGCCCAGCTGGCGGCCTTGCACACCAGCGCTGAACGACAGCTGCTGCAAGGCGTTGCCGATAAAGGTCTCGGTGATGCTGGCCAGCTTCATCGCATACACCCGGTTGGCTTCCAGGGCGTGGTCGATCAGCAGCTGGCGTTGCACCCGGTAGCTGGCAAAATAGCTGGCGCACAGCATGACCACGGCGGTAAGGGCGCAAAGCACCAGAATGAGTGTGCGTAGATCCAGACGCAGTCCGTGCTTGGCGTGTGGCAATCCTGACCTCGGATGATCGAAAACGGCTACGAAATGGGTACAACGTTACGCCTTATGGGCGCAGTGGGGAACCGCGTTCAGGAGCCTGGGTTTTCCAGCGCGTCCAGCTCGTCTTCAACCTGCTGCATGCGCTGCTCGGCCAGGGCCTGCACCTTCGCGTCGCGGGCCGATTCGCGCATCAGGGCGGTGAGCTTCTCGCTCAGGCGCTTGCCGGCCTCGGTGTCTTCCAGGGCGCGGGCCTTGGCCGGGTCTTGGGTGGCCTCGACGATAGTGGCGAATTCGGCATTGCTGAAGTTCTTTTCGCTGTACAGGCGGAACAGGTCCTGGCGCTGGTCCTCGACGGTCAGGTGCTTGCGCAGCACGCTCTGGATGGTCGCTTGCGACAGCTGCGGGTGCGTGCGGCCGAGCAGCGCGGCCATGCGCTCGATATTGTGCGTGTAGGCATCCTGCAGCGGCAGCTGGGCCAGGATCTGTTCTTCGCGGGAGGGTTTCTGGTCGCAGGCGGTGAGGGCTGCAGTCAGTAGCAGGGGCAGCAGCAACTTCTGGAAGCGAGGCATGGCGTGGCCTGGTTGGGCAGTGAGTGCTGCCGATTATACGGCAGTTGTGGTTGCCTGATGGAT
Source organism: Pseudomonas sp. XP1 (assembly GCF_053557675.1). Classification (NCBI taxonomy): domain Bacteria; kingdom Pseudomonadati; phylum Pseudomonadota; class Gammaproteobacteria; order Pseudomonadales; family Pseudomonadaceae; genus Pseudomonas; species Pseudomonas sp. XP1. The sequence goes on from NZ_JBNRIJ010000009.1 coordinate 148,544, forward strand.
TTTGGGGCTGCCTTGCAGCCCCATTCAGGCAACGCGGAACATCAGAACCCACCCCCCAACGGCCATTCCACCGCCAACCGTATCTGGTCCCCATCCAGCTCCGCCTGCGCCGTATTGCCCCGATGCACGTTATGCCGCAGCGAAAACGCGGTGCCCTTGGCCTTGCCGCTCTGCACCACATACCGGGCCTCCAGGTCGCGCTCCCAATGCTTGCCCCCCTTGCCATAACCCAGGTAGGCATACCCGCCCGCAGGGTCGACATGGCTGCCGTCGATATCGAACCCGCGCACGTACAACGCCGTCAGGTTCAACCCCGGTACGCCATAGGCGCCCATGTTCAGGTCATAGCGCGCCTGCCACGACTTTTCGTTTGGTGCGTTGAAGTCCGACATCTGCACCGCGTTGGCAATGAAGATTGCCCCTCGCGTCACGTAGTCGAACGGCGTGTTGCCGTCCACCTGCTGCCAGCCCAGGCTGAAACCGTGCGGCCCGTGGTCGTAACGCGAGACCAGGCTCCAGGTGGTGTTGTCGATGTGCCCTGACAGCGCCTTGCCGGTGTCGGTGGTGCGGTACAGGTTTAGGTCGAGGGTTAGGCTGCGGCGCTCATCCAGGGCATGGCTGAGGGTGCTGCCCAGGTAATGCTGGTTCCAGCTGTCCTGGTAGCGTGAGGTGTACAGGCTGCCGCTGAAGACGGCGCCGGGGTTCCACACCACGCCGGCCAGGTCGAAGCTGTTGCCCTGGCGGCCATTGGAGTAGTTCACCACGAAACCCTGATCGTGGCTGGATGCATTGCGGTCGGCGTTCTCGTTGAAATGCCCTGCCACCAGCCTGAGGTTGTCGAACTCGGTACTGTCAAGGAAGAACCCGGTCGCGGTCTCGGGCAGCAGGCGGCTATCGGACGAACTGAACACCGGGGTCTTGACCCGTTGCTCACCGTAGGACAGCACGGTATCGGACATGCGCAGTTTCAGTGCCGCGCCGGCACGGCTGTATTCGTTCTTCGGGTGCCCCTCGTTATCCACCCCGAGCAAGCGTGCCTTGCCCACGCGCCCGCCGCCGCTGTCGAGTTGCACGCCCAGGTAGGCGTGGGCGTCGACCCCGACACCGATCAGCCCCTGGGTAAAACCGGACCGGAAGGTGCCCATCAGGCCATAGGCCCATTCCTCGGCCTTGCCGCTACGTTCATTGCGCGGCTTGTAGGCGTTGCGCCCGGCACTGTTGCGCCCGCCATGTTTGTAATCGCGCTGGTCGAATACGCTGCGGTTGAGCAGGCTCCAGCGGCCATCCTCGACAAAACCGTTGCTTTGCGACTGGGCGGAGTCGGCCAGTGCAGGGGGGGCGAGCAGGGCGCTGGCGAGCAGCAAAGGGACAGAGCGCGACATGGGCAGAACTTCCTGTTCAGGGGGCGCGAAAACGCAGGATGCGCGCGCCGTCGAAAGGGTCGATGAGGTAATGGGCGTGCACGCCGAAGGTGTTCAGCAGGCGCTCGGGTGTAAGCACCTCGAGCGGTTTGCCGAGGGCGACCAGGCGGCCCTTGTCGAGCACCGCGATGCGGTCGCAGGTGAGCGCCTGGTTGAGGTCGTGCAGGGCCACCAGGGTGGTCACCGGCAAGGCCTGCACCTGCTGCAACAGGCTCAGCTGGTGCTGGATATCCAGGTGGTTGGTCGGCTCGTCCAGCAGCAGCACCTGCGGCCGCTGTGCCAAAGCACGGGCGATGTGCACGCGCTGGCGTTCGCCACCTGACAGCGACCCCCACAGGCGTGTGCGCAGGTGCAGGGCGTCGAGGTCGGCCAGGGCCTGTTCGACGATCGCGTGGTCCTCCCGGGAGAACGGCGCCAGCGCCGACAGCCAGGGGGTGCGGCCCAGGGCAACGGCATCGAACACGCTGATCGCATCGAGGGTGTCGGCCTGCTGTTCGACCAGCGCCAAGGCCTGGGCGACCCGGCGGCGGGGCAACCGTGCGAGCGGTTCCCCCAGCAGTTGCACGCCGCCGTTGCCTGGCTTGCGCAGCCCGGCCAGCACCTTCAGCAGCGAGGATTTGCCGGAGCCGTTGGGGCCGACGATGCCCAGGGTTTCACCGGCGACAACGCTCAGTTCGATATTGCTGAGCACGGTATTGCCGGCCAGTTGCAGCCCCAGGTTCTGGCAACTCAAGGGGGCCATCCGTACCGCCGTCATGACCGTCATGGGCGCCCCCGGCGGCTGATCAGGATCAACGCGAAGACCGGTGCGCCGAGCAGCGCGGTGACCACGCCAACCGGGATCACCTGGCCAGGGATCAAGGTGCGCGACAGGATGTCGGCGGCAATCAGGAACAGTGCCCCGCCCAGTGCGCTGGCGGGCAGCAGGCGGCTGTGCCCGGGGCCTAGCAGCAGGCGCAGGGCATGGGGGATCACCAGCCCGACAAAACCGATGGCGCCGACGATGGACACCATCACGGCGGTCACCAGCGCCGCGCAGCTGATCAGCAGCAACTGGGTACGCCGCACCGGGATGCCGAGCGACGCCGCCGAGTCGGCACCGAAGGTGAAGGCATCCAAGGCACGGCGATGCCACAGGCACACCAGCAGCCCGAACAGTACAACCGGCACGGCCAGCCACACCGAAGGCCAACGTACGCCACTGAGGTTGCCCAGCAGCCAGAACAGGATGCCGCGTGCCTGCTCGGCGGTGGCCGACATGGTGATGAGGAAGGCGGTAAGGGCGTTGAACAGTTGCGAGCCGGCGATCCCGGCAAGGATCACCTGGGCATTGTTGCTGCTGGGGCCGGCTGCCCGGGCCAGTACCAGTACCAGGGCGAACGCTGCCAGGGCGCCGATGAAGGCGCCGCCAGACATGCTCAGCGCCAGGCTGCCGAAGCCCAGCAGGCCCACCAGCACCGCACCGGTCGAGGCGCCGGCAGACAGCCCCAGCAGGTAAGGCTCGGCCAACGGGTTGCGCAACAGTGCCTGGAGGATCACGCCGCAGGTGGCAAGGCCGGCGCCGCAGGCCGCAGCAACCAGGGTGCGGGGCAGGCGGTAGTTCCAGACGATGCCGGCGTCGATCGGTTCGACCGGGTAGCCGGCCTGCCACAGGTGGTTGGCCAGCACCTGGCTGACCACGCCGGGCGACAGGTTGGTTTCGCCGATGGCGGTGCCGGCCATCAGGGCTGCCAACAGGGCGGCCAGGGCAACGGCGATGCAGGGTAGCAGGCGCATCATCACTGGGCTGCTTTGCCGCTGGCGAAGGCGGCAGCCAGCGTCTGCAGGCCGCTGAACAAGCGAATGCCGGCCTGCATGGCGTCGGCGTCGAGGATGATGATGCGGTCGTGCTTCACCGCGTCCATGTTGCGCGTTACCGGGTCGCTACGCAGGAATGCCAGCTTCTTCTCGTAGTCGTCGGCGGGGTAGCGGCGGCGGTCCATGCGGGCAATGATCAGCCAGGTGGGGTTGGCCTTGGCCAGGGTTTCCCAACCTACGGTCGGCCATTCTTCGCTGGACTCGACCACGTTGCGCACGCCGAGGGTACGCAGCATGAAGTCGGCGACCCCCTGGCGGCCCGCCACGTAGGGGTCGGTGTGCAGGTCGGCGCTGGAGAACCAGAACAGCGCCGAGGTGGCGCCCAGGTCCTTGTCGGCCAGTTGCGCCCTGGCACTGTCCAGGCGGCTTCTGAGCTCGGTATTCAGGGCCGTGCCACGGTCCTGTACGTCGAAGATTGCCGCCAGCTGGCTGACGCTCTTGTAGATGGTGTCGACCTGGAACGCCTGCAGGCGGGTGCCATCGGCGCCCACCAGGTTGTCCTTGCCTTCGCAGTCCGACGGCAGCAGGTAGGTGGGGATGCCCAGTTCATCGAACTGCTCGCGGGTGCCGACCACGCCCTGGGCACCGACCATCCATTCGAACTGCACCGTCACCAGTTGCGGGCGCTTGCCCACTACCGCCTCGAAGCTGGGTTCGTTGTCGGCCAGGCGCGGCACCTTGGCGTTCTGCATCTGGTACTCGGGCAGCACGTTGTTGAACCACAGCGAGGTGGCTGCCAGTTTGTCGCCCAGCCCCAGCGCGTAGAGCATCTCGGTACCGGCCTGGCCAATGGTGACCGTGCGTTGCGGCGCCTGGGCGAAGGTTTGCGGCTTGCCGCAGTTGTCGACCGTCAGCGGGTAATGGGTGGCAGCAGCCTGGGCCAGGCCGGTGAGGCCGAGGCCGGCGAGCAGGGTGGCAAAACGGGGCAGCATGCTGGGCGATCTCCTATCGGACAGTTCGGGTGAGGAACGCACGGACAGGCATCGCCGAGCCCCCGCTGGCGGCAGGGGCAACACTGATGGCCAATCCCGGACACCCCGCCGGTTGGTGAATGTAGGCCGGCAGGTCTCCTGACTGGTGCGTCATGGCCTGGCTCCGGCCTTCCCGGGTTCGTGGCCCAGTGGCATCGATGGAGCAGGCTCGGCACCTACAGTTGCGGGGGCAGTTCCGTTTGGCCCGAATTGGCGGGCCTGGGATTCCCTATTGATTCCGTGGTGGAAACCGGCGGCCGGCATGGTAGACCATCGTGCCGCCGGGTGAAAACGCTTTTCAAAAGTACTTCAGCCAGGTGATGTCGCGCCGCTGCGCCTTGAGGCGGGCGAACCAGCGCACCGGCAGGTACAGCGAAACCGCCAGCAGCGCTGCCCCCAGCCACACCGCAGGGATGCCGTCGAAGCCGAAGTAGTCGCCATGGTTGCGGCCAAACAGCGCCACGCTGGCCAGGTACAGCAGCTTCAGCACATACAGGTGCAGCAGGTAGAAGAACATCGGTGCCGCGCCGAACACCGCCAGGGCACTGATCCACCGGGCCTGGCCGGCGCGTTCGAAGGCGCGCAGCAACAGCAGGCCGCAGCCCAGGGTCAGGGCCAGGAACAGCAGCGACGGCGGGTATTTGGTGATGTTGAAGAAGCTCATCAGGGTTTGCGTGACGGTCGGGTAAGCGCTCCACGGCGCCTCGCCGTAGCCGTTGACCAGGCGCAGCGCAACAAAGCCCAGCAGCGCGATCAGCCCGGCCAGCAGCAGGCGATGCTGGCGTTGGCCGGCCTCGCTGGCACGGGCGAACCATGGGCCCAGGCCATAGCCCAGGGCGATGACACCGATCCACGGCAGCACCGGGTAAGAGGTACGCAGACGCAGGCTTTCGGAGTACTCCAGCCAACCCCGGTCATGCAGGATCGCCCAAGGCACATGCAAGGCTGATTCGACGCCGAAGTGCAGGCCATCGAGCAGGTTGTGGCCGGCGATGATGATTGCGCCCAGGGCGATCAGGGCGGCGCGTGGCAACCAGACCAGCAGCGACAGGGCGATCATGCTCACGCCGATGGCCCAGATCACCTGCAGGTAGATGACGCTGGGTGGCAGCTGGAACGTCCAGGCGAAGTTGACCAGGGTGAATTCCAGCACCACCAGGAACAGCCCGCGCTTGAACAGGAACGCCGAGACATCGCCGCGGCCCTGGTGTTTCTCGCCGTACAGCCAGGCCGACAGCCCGGTCAGCATGACGAACACCGGCGCGCACAGGTGGGCCAGGGTGCGGCTGAAGAACAGCGAAGGCTCGGTGGTATCGATGGCCATCGGGTCGCTGACCTGGCGGTGCAGGAAGAAGGTTTCGCGGACGTGGTCCAGGAGCATGAACAGGATCACCAGGCCGCGCAGGGCATCGATGCTCTGCAGGCGCTGGGTGAGCAGGGTGGGGGTGGCACTGGCGCTTGTCATGGGAATTCGCTGATAGGAATGGATGTCAACTGAAACGTTATCTTATAACTAAATGGTGGTGAGTTGGTAACTGTTTTTGTGGGGCCTGTACCGGCCCTTTCGCGGGGGTGGCCGCG
>NZ_JBNRIJ010000009.1:154547-159079 GCF_053557675.1 Pseudomonas sp. XP1
ACTGCTTGCCACTGAACGCCGACTGCACATACTCACGGTCGAACAGGTTGTTCAACTGCAACCCCAGCCGCACATCCGGCAACACCTGCCAGCCGATGTCGGCATCGACCACGGTGTAGCCGGGGGCGCTTTGGGTGTTGGCGGTATCGGCATATCGTTCGTCCACATAACGCGCGCCAATGCCGGCCTCCAGCCGCTGGCCGAAGCCTTTGCTCAGCCACAGGTTGGCGGTACGCCGCGGGACATTGGCCGGGTGATTGCCCGCACGGTCCTGCGCCACGGCGCCAACCATTTCGTCGAAGTCGTCGTACCTTGCGCGCACGATCGCCGCGTTGGCCGACACCTGCCACTGGTGCGCCAGCGCCAGTTCCAGGGTTGCCTCCAGGCCGTCGGACGTCTGCTGGCCAGCCTGCTGCTTCTCGTGCGTGATCGGGTCATCCACCAGCAGCTTCTTCTTGACGATGTGGTAGGCCGCCAATGTCCATTCGCCACGCCCCTCCCAGAAGCGCTGCTTCAGCCCCACCTCGGTCTGTCTGGCCTCGGTCAGGTCGTAGTGCATCTGGTTGGCGCTGAGGCTGATGAGGTTGTTGACCCCGTCCTCGCTGGTGGAGTACTGGCCATACAGCGACAGGTCGTCGCTGACTGCAAACACCAGCCCGGCACGCCAGTTGCCCCCTTGCAGGCTGCGGTCGCTGCGGCTGTCGGTGGTCAGTTTCTCCTGGACGATGTGGTTCTGGTCGCGGCGCACGCCGGTGATCAGTGACAGCCGATCGCTCAACTGCAGGCGGTTTTCGGCGAACAGGGCAAAGGTGTGGGTGGTGGACAGGGTTTGCGGGCGCAGCGGCGAGGCGCTGTGAAACCAACCCGGTTGCGGCTGCCATGGGTCGATGTAGTCACTGCCTGCATCGTTGTAGGGTGCGTTGCTGTCGACGTTGAAGCGGACTTTGTTGTACTCGGCGCCGACCACGGTCTTGCTGGCCAGGCCAAACAGCCTGTGGTCGAGGGTGAATGCCTGGCGATCGCCGAACTGTTCCTGGTTGTGCTTGATCTGCAGGTAGCTGCCGCGCAGCAGCTGCTGGTGCCCGGTATCCCAGCTGTAGTCCTCGGCGTTGCGCCAGTGACGGCGGCTCTTGATGTAGTACAGCTGGTTGCTGGCGCTCAGGTGGTCGTTCAAAGCCCAGTCGGTGTTCAGGCGGGTCCATTCATCGACGTAATGCTGCACGTCGTCCTGCACGTTGTAGTTCTTCTTGCGCAGGCTGCTGCGGTAGTGGCCGTCGATCAGCGGGGTGCCGTAGTAGTTGGCAGGCTGCGCATCGCCGCGGTCGTGGGCGAGGGTGAAGCTGAGGTCGTCGCTGGCGTCGAAGCGCAGCGCGGCGCTCAGCGCCAGGCTGCGGGACGGGGTGCGGTCGACCCAACCGTTACCGGTTTGCTGGTTCAGGGCCAGGCGGTAGCTCAGGCGCTCGCCGAGGCTGCCGCCGCTGTCCAGGCCGAGCTGCTGGCGGTCCCACGAACCGTAGCCCAGGCGCAGGTGGTTGCGTACCTCGCCGGCAAACGGCTTCTTCGGGACCACGTTGACCACCGCACCGGTGGCGCCTTCGCCATAAAGCACCGAGGCCGGGCCGCGAATCACATCGATGCGCTCGACCATCCATGGGTCGACCGGGAACGTCTGGGTGCCGGCACCGGTGTAAAGGCGGGCCCCGTCGAACAGTGTCATCACCGAGTTGTGCCCGGTAAAGCCGCGGGCGGACAGGCCCGTGCCGCCGTCGCCCGGGGAGCCGATGTAGCTGATGCCCGGTGAGCGGGTCACCGCGTCCTGTACGGTGAAGTTGTTGCGCTGCTGGATCTGCTTGGCGCTGATGCTGCTGGTGCTGGCCGGTGTCTCCAGGGCGCTGAGGCCAAGACGCGAGCCAGCCTGGGTCGGCGTGGCCAGGTCGATGGCGTAGCTGTCGAGGGTGTCAGTGATGGCCGTGGAGGGCAGGGCCAGTGGCTGTCGGTCGAGGTCATCGGCCAGTGCCGGCAGGGAAACGGCCAGGCAGGCCGCCAGAGGGTGAAGCTTGAAGATACGGGACATGTCGTTCCACTACTGCAGGAATGAATGGATCCCGGTGGAAAACACGCAAAGGCGCACCGTGCACACAGACGCGCGCACGGATACCGGCCTGCGCCCGCCCACCGCGGGTTGCCAAGTGAAGCTTCAGGCCGGTCTCCGGGCTTGCGAGGGGCATGAAACCTTCACCTTCCCATGCAGGTGCACAGTGGTATCTCGAAGGGTTCGCTCGCTTACCGTTGCGGGGGCAGCGCCGGACTTGTCGTGGGCAACACGACGCACCGGCTTCCCGTTTCACCCTGCGCGCGGCGGCGCAGGGCACCTGAAACTGGCGGGCATATGACCATTGAAACGCGGGAGGCGTCAAATCCGCCTGCTACCAATGAAACAACTCTCGTCGCGCCCCCTCGGTAATTGCCACGATCCCCGGGTGCTTGACCTTGCGCTCTACCGAAATGGCATAGAACGACTCGTGCACTGCCTCGGTCTGCCCGATCAGCTCCACGCCGTATTGGCGGCATACCTCCTCGGCGATCACGCTGGGCGCGACGAAGATGCCGCTGCCCGACTGCCCGAACGCCTGCATCAAGGCACTGTCATCGAATTCGCCAACGATCCGTGGCTGCACCTGTTGCTCACCCAGCCAGCGCAGCAGGCGGCTGCGTACCACGGTTTCCTGCCCGGGGATGAGCAATGGCGCATCCTGCAGGCAGGCGGGGAAGGGGCCTTCCAGGCGTTGTGCCAGCGCCGGAGTGGCGAAGAAGCTCAGCCCGCACTCGCCCAGTTTCTGGCTATAACCCTTGATGTCCAGGTGGCTGGGCATGGGGCTGTCGGAAATCACCAGGTCCAGGCGCTGGATCGCCAGGTCCGCCAGCAGCCGTTCGAGCTTGTCTTCGCGGCAGTTGATACGCAGCACGTCGTCCAGCTCCATGGTCGGTGCCAGCAGGCGGTAGACGATGGACTTTGGCACCACGTCCGCCACGCCCACGCGGAACAGGATCTGCTCCTGCGGGCCGGCCCGCAGCATGGCCTCCAGCTCGCTACCCAACTGGAACATCTGTTCGGCATAGATCAGCGTCTGGCGCCCTGTTTCGGTCAGCTCCAGCTGGCGCCCCACGCGCTGGAACAACTCCAGGCCGTATGTCTGTTCGAACAAGCTGATTTGCCCGCTGATGGTTTGCGGGGTCAGGTTCAACTGTTCGCTGGCGCGGGCGATGCTGCCGGTCTTGGCCACGGCCCAGAAGTAGTGCAACTGCCGATAGTTGAGCATCGGTATGTTTCCGGATTCGTAAAAACCGAAGTATAACCGCTGAAAATACGAATTTTCCGGATGTGTTGCGCTCTTTAGAATGCGACTCCATCAGCGCCGTGTGCGCCGCAGGAACATGAAAAGCGAGGAACCCATGCTGCAACTAAAATCCATCGGTACGCCGCTGGTGCTGGCTTTGGCCCTGTTCACCCTGGCCGGTTGCGAGCAGGCCGAGAAATCCGCCCAGCAGATGCTCGACCAGGCCGCGCAGTCGGCCAAGCAGGCCATCGACGACACCAACAAGGCCGCACAGCAGGCGTTGAGCGAGGCCATCGGCAGCGAAGGGCACAAGCCCAAGGACGCCGACAAGAAAGAAGACACCCAGGAAATCTGACCCCCAACCGCTGCTGCAGGATTTGAACAATGGAATACTTGCTGGAACTCGTCGCTAGCCCTACCGCCTGGGTTGCCCTGGCTACGCTGGTGGCCATGGAAGTCGTGCTGGGCATCGACAACCTGATCTTCATCTCCATCCTGACCAACAAGCTGCCGGTGGAGTACCGCTCCAAGGCGCGCCGTATCGGTATCAGCATGGCCTTGGTCATGCGCCTGGCCTTGCTCAGCACGGTGGCTTGGATCGTCCAGCTGACCGACCCGGTGTTCGAAGTGTTCGGCAATGCCTTCTCCTGGAAGGACGTGATCCTGATTGCCGGTGGCCTGTTCCTGCTGTGGAAGGCGACCAAGGAAATCCACGAGAACGTCGACCCGCACGGGGCCAAGGAAGAAGCCAAGGTGTCGTCGACGGTTACCCTGGGCTTTGCCGCGGCGATCTTCCAGATCCTGTTGCTGGACATCGTCTTCTCGGTCGACAGCATCATCACCGCCGTGGGCATGACCGAACACCTGCCGATCATGATCATTGCCGTTATCACTGCCGTGATCGTCATGATGGTAGCCGCCGACCCGTTGGCCAACTTCATCAACGACAACCCGACCGTGGTGATGTTGGCCCTGGGCTTCCTGATCATGATCGGCATGACGCTGATCGCCGAAGGTTTCGGCGCCCATGTACCGAAGGGTTATGTGTACGCGGCCATGGCTTTCTCGACGGCGATCGAGATCCTCAACATCCTGGCCCGTCGGGCGCGGTTGAAGCGTGAGGCGGCTGAAGGTTGATGCAAGAAAAGCGGGGCGCTTGCGCCCCGTTCGCGGGCTTGCCCCCGCCCCCCCCGG
>NZ_JBNRIJ010000009.1:159224-175248 GCF_053557675.1 Pseudomonas sp. XP1
GGCGCAGAGGCTGTGGCTTGGCGGGGGCCTGCGGTGGCAGGTGGTGGTGGGAATGACGCCGCACGATACGCAGTACACCCCACAGCATGGCAGCTGCAACGCTCAGCCACATGCCCACCAGCATGAGTATCGCCATGGTCAGGCTCATCTGTGCCTCCATCTCTACGGGCCGCGCTCGGTCGCCGACGCTGGCCTTCCAGACACTGCTTTAGTCTAGTCTTTCGCCTGTGACGTTCCATTGACCAAAGGTCTATTGCTTGGTCCGATTTGCTCCTAACCGGTGTCGGACTATACCCGCGCCGCTGTCCGACCTATGATCGGTGGCCAGAGCCGGGCGCTGCCTGCCCGGCGTTGGAGCAAGCGAGTGTCCATGCAGCAACCTTCCTTCAAGACCATCCCTCGTCGGCTGCTGGCGGCCTGCCTGGTAGCGGCCAGCCTGGCCGGTTGTGCCAGCGCACCCTCCGCCAACCTCAAGGGCCTGCCACAGCGGGTCGAGATCAGCAGCGTGCCGTTCTACCGTGGCAACGCCAACCACAGCGGGGCCATGGCATTGGCGGCGGTGCTGTCGCAACAGGGGGCTCCGATCACGCCGGGGCTGCTGGACAAGCCGCTGAACCTGCCCCAGGGCGCCGAGGCGCTGGACACCGGCATCCCCCGGGTGGCGCGCGACTACGGCATGGTGGTGTATCCACTGGACAAGCAGCTGGACGCGCTGTTGACCCAGGTTGCGGCGGGCAACCCGGTGCTGCTGCGTTACGAGGATGGTTCGGCCTGGTGGAGCGAGCCACGCTACGCCGTGCTGATCGGCTACGACCGCTACAAGCAGCGGGTGCTGTTGCGCTCGGGCATGCACCGGCGGCAGCTGATGGCGTTCGATGACTTTGCCTCGGCCTGGGCGAAGCTTGGGAGTTGGGCGGTGCTGGTGCAGCCACCGCGGCAACTGCCGGCCCAGGTGGACCGCCAGCGCTGGTTGCAGGCTGCGGATGAACTGGCCCGGGCGGGGCAGGAGATTGCGGCGAAGCAGGCTGTGAGTAGCCTGAACAAATAGCTTTATCTGTGCCGGCCCTTTCGCGGCTGAACCCGCTCCCACAGGAAACCCGCTGCCCTCAGGCCCAGTGATATCCCTGTGGGAGCGGGTTTACCCGCGAAGAGGCCAGCCCTGCCTACATCAGAAGCCCAGGCGATCGCGCAGGCTGTAGTACCAGGCACCAATGGCGCTGAACGGCACGCGCAGCATCTGGCCACCCGGGAACGGGTAGTGCGGCAGGCCGGCGAAGGCGTCGAAGCGCTCGGCCTGGCCGCGCATGGCCTCGGCCAGCACCTTGCCCGCCAGGTGGGTGTAGGTCACGCCGTGACCCGAGCAGCCCTGGGAGTAGTAGATGTTGTCGCCGATACGGCCAACCTGCGGCAGGCGCGACAGGGTCAGCAGGAAGTTGCCGGTCCAGGCGTAGTCGATCTTCACGTTCTGCAGCTGCGGGAAGGCCTTGAGCATCTTCGGACGGATGATCGCCTCGATGTTGGCTGGGTCACGCGCGCCGTACACCACGCCACCACCGAAGATCAGGCGCTTGTCGCTGGTCAGGCGGTAGTAGTCGAGCAGGTAGTTGCAGTCCTCGACGCAGTAGTCCTGCGGCAGCAGGGTGCGCGCCAGTTCGTCGCCCAGCGGCTCGGTGGTGATCACCTGGGTGCCGCATGGCATGGACTTGCTGGCCAGTTCCGGCACCAGGTTGCCCAGGTAGGCGTTGCCGGCGACGATGATGAACTTGGCGCGGACCTTGCCCTGCGGGGTGTGCACCACCGGGTTGGCGCCACGCTCGATGCGCACGGCCGGGGTTTGCTCATAGATGATGCCGCCCAGCGACTCGACCGCGGCGGCTTCGCCCAGGGCCAGGTTCAGCGGGTGGATGTGGCCGCCGCTCATGTCCAGCATGCCGCCCACATAGTTGTCGCAGGCGACCACTTCGCGGATGCGCTTCTGATCCATCAGCTCCAGCTGATTGTGGCCGAAGCGTTCCCACAGGCGCTTTTGCGACTCCAGGTGGCCCATCTGCTTGCTGGTGAGGGCAGCGAACACGCCACCGTCCTTCAGGTCGCACTGGATGTTGTACTTGGCCACGCGCTCACGAATGATGCGCCCGCCTTCGAAGGCCATCTGGCCCAGCAGTTGGGCCTGCTTGGGGCCGACGGTGCGTTCGATGACGTCGATGTCGCGGCTGTAGCTGTTGACGATCTGGCCACCGTTGCGGCCCGATGCGCCGAAGCCGACCTTGGCCGCTTCGACGATGCTCACCTTGAAGCCGTTCTCCAGCAGGAACAGGGCGCTGGAGAGGCCGGTGTAGCCGGCGCCGATGATGCACACATCGGTTTCCACCTCACCCTGCAGCGCCGGACGTGGCGGCACCGGGTTGGCCGAGGCGGCGTAGTAGGACTGGGGGTAGGGGGTGTTAGCCATGCTGCAGGAACCTCGTGTTTTATATTTTTAACGAATGTACCGATGCTATCAATAATAATAAACACCCGCTAGTCGTCTGTTGAAAATCCTTTACTCGGCCCTCGTCAGCGCGCGTTTCTATAAAGAGTTTAAGATTCAGTAGGTTAGCGCGAAAAAAAGTGTTGACAGGGTTTTTGGAATGGGTAGAATGCGCACCACACGACAGGCACATAGCTCAGTTGGTTAGAGCACCACCTTGACATGGTGGGGGTCGTTGGTTCGAGTCCAATTGTGCCTACCAAACAAAAGTCCCGGTTTCCGGGCATCAAAAGGGCGACCTCAAGGGGTCGCCCTTTTGTTTTTGTTGTGTCCAGCGGAGGGCGATTTCACGCGCTGCAGCCTGTTCGGATAGCCGCATAGCAAATTGCGACTATAGTGAGTCTCTAGCGATGGGTTCAGAGATGCGGCTATGCCTTCGATTGATGCGTCGCGTCCGTTGAGCCTGCGCAAACGGGCCATGTGGGCCAGTGGGTTGAACCTTCTTGCTGTCGTTGCTTCCCAGGTCATGCGACTGGGCGGCAACCTGGTGATCACCCGCTTGCTAGTGCCGGAAATGTTCGGCGTGATGGCCATTGCGACCACTGTTTCAGTGTTGCTGCAACTGCTTTCCGATGTTGGGCTGCGGCCGAACGTCATTCAGAGCTCGCGCGGCGACGAGCCGCTGTTTCTCGATACCGTGTGGACTGTGCAAGTCATCCGTGGGTTTGTGCTGTTCCTTCTGACCTTGCTATTGGCCCTGGGGGCAAGGTTCACGCAGTACATCGAACTGTGGCCGGCCCATTCCACCTACGCCGCTCCAGAGCTACCGATGGTGCTGGCTTTGTCTGGGTTCACCGCGATCATCTATGGCTTCCAGTCGCCCAAGGTCGATGTGGCCATCCGGGTCTTCCAGCAGAAGAAGGTGGTGATCGCCGAGCTGATTGCGCAGTTTGTCGGTTTGATAGTGATGCTCGTGGCAGGCTATCTCACCCGCTCCATCTGGTCATTAGTGGCGGCGGGCCTGCTGGGCACACTGGTTTTCACCCTGCTCAGTCACCTGCTCTTCCAAGGGCCGCGCAACCGCCTGCGATGGGACCCGGCGGCGCTGCGCGAGGTGTTCGATTACGGACGCTGGATCCTGTTGTCGTCCTCCGTAGGGGTTCTGGCGATGCAGGGTGACCGGATCTGGTTCGGCGGAAGCATGTCGGTCGCGGAGCTGGGGGTCTATTCCATCGCTGTCGCCATCCTCGGGGCCATTCAGTCTGTCCTGTTGCGCTTGGCGGGGGCGGTCGCCTTGCCGGCCTTCAGTGAGGCAACGAGAAGTGGTGAGAAAGAGCGGGTGCGCAGCCTTTACTACCGCTCCAGAGTGCTGTTCGACCTGACCTCGCTATTCGCTTGCGGTTTTTTGCTGACTGCCAGCCCGCTGATGATCAGTTGGCTGTACGACGACCGTTATGCCGGCGCTGGCAATACCATGGCCATTCTCTCGCTCTCTCTTTTCACCTTGCGCTTCACGCTGGCACACCAGCTCTGGTTGGCCCTGGGGCTGACCAAATACGTGGCAATGGACAACATCATCCGGGTCGTTTCGCTGTTTATCCTGCTGCCGGTCCTCATGGCCATCGGTGGCGTGAGCTATGCCGTCTGGGGTGTGGCTCTGCATACCTTCTTCACGCTTTTCCTGATTTTTCCTGTCAACCGCAAGCTGGGTCTGCTGGACCTGAAGCGCGAGGTTGTAGTGCTGCCTGCCCTGCTGATCGGCGTCTTTTTCGGTGAAATGATAACCAGCCTGTTTACCTGATTGGGCCGTGAAGGCGCCGCACGGTCAGGTATGCCGTTGTTATCTTTCGCCATATCCGCAAGTAGAAAAAATGGCGCCATAAAACATGCAGTCTCCATTGGCTAATCATTGAATAATCAATGAGTAAGCGTGTCTTGACAGACCTTTTCCGCAGATCTTTAATCTTTTGGTATCTGGCAGCCTGGGGCGTTTAAGTGCCAAAGGTTGTTGGGTGTTTATTTGGCAGTACTTATTACCTGTTAACTGGATAAGCTCCAAGGACATGAAATGAGAGAGCACATACGAAAGCTCATAACGCCGTCGATGCGCTTCGAAATAAGAAAGTTCTTGACTTGGGCCCAGGATATAATGGGGCGTGCGTGTTTGTGGCGCTGGGAAATTACCAGTTTTCGGCTGCAGACAAGTAACGACTACGAAGTGTTATATGTCGGTCGAAAGAGCCGCAAGGAGATGGCCAAGCTGCTCATCGGCGGTAAACCCGAGGTCGACACCAAACCCGGCGATAGCACGCAACAGCGTGGCGCCGCGCCCCATAGGGTGCTGATCAGCGAGATGCCCAGTGCAGGTGCCCTGTACGTGCCCCATTATCTGAGTGCCATCATCCCACTGGGGCGTCCGCTGGAGGAGATCATCGCCCGCTACGACGGTGAACTGCGCCGCAACATCCGCAAGTGTCGGCCGCTGTACCGCATGCAGCAGGTGCTGACGGACGAGGAGATCGGCAAGGCCGACCGGGAAATGTTGCAGCCTTATGCCCAGGCGCGGCATGGCCTGCATGCCCAACAGTTCGATTCCCGGGACGTGTTGCGCATCGCCAAGACCGTTGGCCGGCTCGACCTCGTGATGAAAGGCGACGAGGTTGTAGCCTGTCATTTCGGTTGTGTAATTACCCGGGCCGGCAAGCGCTATTGGAGCACGCTTCGCTTTGGCTACCCGGAGGCCGTCTTCAACGACCCGAAACGTCTGCGCGAGGTCAACTCGATCACTACCTTCATGGCCCTGGAGTGGGCCATCGAGCAGGGTTTCGATTATTACGATATCGGCCAATGTCTGGCACGTCCGGACGATGGGCTTTTGAAATGGAAGCGTCGGCGCGGTGGTGATGTGGATACCTTGGGCAACCAGGCCTTCATGTTCGTCCGGCTACCGAAGACCGGTATCGCCAAGTTTCTCTGGGAATTTCCGTTATTTGCCGTCGAGGGCAGCAGGCTCACACTGCATCTGGGTTTGCCGGATGGGCCAAGTGACGAGGAAATTGTCGACCGCTATCGCGAAATGGTCTTCGGTGGTTTGTTCAAGATATACATTTACTGTGCGAAAGCGCCTGGCGAACTGCTGCTGGAGAACTTGCGCGATCGATATGCTCACTTTCAGTCCCCTCCCATTCTGGAAAAAGTAGTGTGCAACTGAGCATGAAAGATAGCCTTTCAATGAGAGCGCTTGATGATGAACGACATTTCGGATGTACACACGAAGGGATCTGACCGTAAAAGCTGGAGCCTGGCCGCATACAAGTACCTTGCGAGAAAGTGGCTGGTACGAAAGCCGTCAGAGAACCTGAAGAGCCTTGCGGCCAAGACCTGGGATATCGCCCCCGCCGAGGTCACCCCGGCGCCTCCCGCTTTCTTTCTGCCGAACCAGTTGGAGCGAGTGACCGGCTGGGAAGAGAAACGTTTCTTTCCTTTCGAGCATCCGCGGCGAACCATGGAGGGGCTGGGCAGCGTCGCACAGGCCCCTACCAGGGGCTATCTGATCAAGGACGTCATTCTGATCGATGGCGCACTGTACAAGAACAATGCAAGCTTCTGGCTGTCTGACCGGCCCAGCGGGTTGCCGCGAATCGTCGTGGAGCAGGAGATCGAGCGTGGGGCCGCTTATTGTTCACGTTACGGCAACCGCTGGTTTGGAACATGGCTGGCCGAGGATTGCGTCACCTATGCTTTGGCCCGTAACGAAGGCGTGCCGGTTACCACCGCGCCCTCGGGCAGGTTCCCCCGTTTTTCCCAGGGTGCGCAATACGAAGAATGGCTTGGCATGCACCCACTTCGGCTACACACGGCCTTTTTTCGAGAGTTGGTGCTGTTCGATGACTTCAGCCACAACACAAACCAGTCCGAGCGATACCGCGCCATGGGCCGGAAGTTGTTGTCGCGGGTAAATTACAAGCCCCACCCGGGAGTCTTCATCTTGCGGGGGTGTGACGGAGATCTGCGCCTGCTGCGCAACGAACTACAGATTGCCGAACATCTGCAAAAACATCGCGGCTTTCGCATCCTTGCGCCTTTGGGGTGCGACCTGGCAACCATCGTGGAAACCTGTGCCGGGGCCAGGGTAGTGGTGGGCGTCGAAGGCAGCCAGCTCATCCACGGTATGAATGTGCTGGCGCCCGGCGCTTCGGTGCTGACGCTGCAGCCACCTGATCGCTTTGTCTGCTTCTACAAGTACCTGACTGACCGCGATCAGCAGCATTTCGGCTTTGTGGTCGGAATACCCGATGGCAGCGGCTTCCGCATCGACCTCGATGAGCTCGAACGGACCTTGGATCTGCTGCCGTCATGACGAGGCATGGCATGCCATGACTGCCTGAGGTGCATGGCCCTGGTTGCACGGTGTAACGTATGGTCGCGGTCCTTGCCCGGGATGGGCGTGCTAGAATCCGCGCCTTCGAATCTGGAGGTACACGCGTGCGCAAACTGGCTGTGGTAATGGCAGTGCTCGCCCTGGCGGGCTGTGAGAACGAGGTCGAAGGCGTGCACAAACAGGTGGCCGAACACCTGCACAACCCCAAGACTGCCAAGTTCGGCAACGTGCGGATCGACACCCAGGGCACCATCTGCGGCCAGGTCCGTGGCAAGGATGATGCCGGGCAGTACGAGGCCTACCGCAGCTACGTGGCGATCAAGCGCGATGGCCAGTATGAAATCATCGTCGACGACAGCGGCAACAACCTGCGCATCCGCGAGATGTGCGGCGGCGCCGAGCTGCAGCGCCGCGCCGAAGCCCTGGCAGGCCAGCCGGCCCCGCAAGGCTGGGATGTGGAAGTGATCCAGGGCGCCAACATGGGCGCGCTCAGCGACATGACTGCACGCCTGATCGAAAAGGGCATCCCGTCATCGGTGGAGTACCGCGACGGCAAGCCGGTGGTGCTGATGGGGCCGTTCCCCAGCCGTGAAGAAGCCGAAGCACGCAAGGCCGAGGTGATGGCCAAGCTGGGTACCGATTCAGTGGTGATCCAGCACGGCGCTGCGCGTTAAAAAGCCTGTAGGCGCACTCGAGGAACACCTGATCCATCGATCTGGCAGGGGCCTGTAGGAGCAGCCTTGTGCTGCGAAGAGGCCGGTACGGGCAACAGATATGCGCTGTCGGTACGGCCCTTTCGCAGCACAAGGCTGCTCCTGCAGGGCGCGCGCCAGCCTCCGGATTTCGAGCAGTCACACGCGCGCTAGACATTGTCCGCACAGTTTTGGCTATGCTTGGCAGGAAGAAGCCGAACGGGGAGGGCCTCATGTCTACACTGGAGCGGGCCATTGCCGTGGCCGCCAGGGCGCATGAAGGGCAATACGACAAGGGTGGGGCTGCTTATATCCTCCACCCGCTACGCGTGATGATGCGGGTTTCCACAACCGAACAACAGATTGTCGCGGTGCTTCACGATGTGATCGAAGACACCCCGCTGACCCTGGCCGACCTGGCGCGCGAGGGCTTTGCGCTGAAAATCCTTGCCGCCTTGTTGGCGCTCAGCCGCCGTGAGGGCGAGGCCTACCACGACTTCGTGGTGCGCCTGGGCGGTGACCCGCTGGCGCGCACCGTCAAGCTGGCCGACCTGGCCGACAACAGCGACCTTTCGCGTATCCCGTGCCCGGGCCCCACCGACCTGGCGCGGTTGGCGCGTTACCGCGAAGCCAGCGCCTACCTGCAGGCATTGGCTTGAGGTTGAACGCGCGGTCAGTCTTCCTTCGGTACGGTCCAGAAAATTTGCACGCCGCCATCGTCGCGGTGGGCGAGGGTGACGTTATCGTTTTCGGCAATTTCCTCGAGCAGGGTTTCCCAATCTTCCGGGGTTTCCTGCTCCAGACGGAAGATCAATGCCGCACGGCTGCGCTGGGCAGTGGGGCTGTTGATGATTTTCTGAATGCGCATACCCAGTTGTTCATAGCTGCTTGGGGTGGCGGAGACGGTGCTGGACACAAGTGTTTCCTTGTTTTTGCTGTATGCACATACAGTATTTCACTGTAAGTAATTTCGCAACAGTTAGACAGAAAACGCCCCGCCTAGGCAGCGGGGCTGTTTGCATTTCAGGAGCGGCTGGCGATCAGTACTCCCAGAAGATCCGCTGCAGTTCCTTGCTGTCCTGGGTCTTGGTCATCGCCACCATCGCCAGGATCCGTGCCTTTTGCGGGTTCAGGTCGTGGGCCACGACCCAGTCGTTCTTGTCATCCGGCTGCTCGGCGTTGCGCAGCACGAAACCGCCTTGGTTGACGTGCGACGAGCGAATGATCTGCACGCCATTCTTGCGCAGTTCCTGCAGTGCCGGTACTACTCGCGACGACACCGAACCGTTGCCGGTCCCGGCATGGATCAGTGCCTTGGCTCCATTCTGCGCCAGCGCCTTGTAGGCGGTGTCGGTGACGTTGCCATAGCCATAGGCAATGTCCACCTGCGGCAGGCTGCTGATCTGCTTGATGTCGAACTCGGAGTTGACCGTGTGGCGCTTGGCCGGCAGGCGGAACCAGTAGGACTTGCCTTCCACCACCATGCCCATCGGGCCCCAGGCGCTCTTGAAGGCTTCGGTCTTGATGTTGACCGACTTGCTCACATCGCGGCCGGACTGGATCTCGTCATTCATGGTCACCAGCACGCCCTTGCCGCGCGACTGCTTGTCGCTGGCCACGGCCACGGCGTTGTACAGGTTGAGCATGCCGTCGGCGGACATGGCGGTGCCCGGTCGCATCGAACCGACGACCACGATCGGCTTGTCGGTCTTTTCCACCAGGTTGAGGAAGTAGGCGGTTTCTTCCAGGGTGTCGGTGCCGTGGGTGATGACGATGCCATCCACGTCCTTGCTTTCGGCAAGTTCGGCAACGCGTTTGCCCAACTTGAGCAGGTCGTCGTTGGAGATGCTCTCGGAGGCGATCTGCATGACCTGCTCACCGCGTACATTGGCCAGCTCGGCCAGTTCCGGTACGCCCGCGATCAGCTTGTCGACGCCCACCTTGGCGGCTTGGTAAGTGGCGCTGTTGGCGGCGCTGGCGCCAGCACCGGCAATGGTGCCGCCGGTGGCGAGAATGACCACGTTGGCCAGCTTCTGCTGGGTTTCGGCTTCTTTGGCCGAGACGAAGGTTGGCAGGGCCAGCAGCAGGGCGAGTGCGCTGGGGGCGAAGGTTTTCAGTGCGGCATTCATCGTTATTGTTCTCTCTCTTCCTAATGAGATGGTTGTTTTGTCGCACAGGGTGCAAGGCAGGTTTCGTACCAGTTGCGCGCACGGGCCTTGTGGGAGCGGCCTTGTGTCGCGAAAGGGGCGCGCAGCGGCCCCAGATTCCGGCGCAACAGCACACATTGCCGGGGCCGCCTTGCGGCCCTTTCGCGACACAAGGCCGCTCCCACATGAGGGGGTATGTCATTCGAGATTCCGAACAAACGTAGGAAAAGACGTTCGGCTTTTCGGAAAAAATCCGGATAAACTGCGCCAAGCTCGACTTGACCTCCGACAGCCAAACGGATTTGACAAACCCCGGTCCTGTTTCCATAGTTAGGCAACGCAAACGTTTGCGATCCGACAAAAAACACAAGATTCGGAGTCATCGTTCATGAAACTGCCGTTCCCCGGTCGTCTGCTGGCCCTCGCTGTCATTTCCTCGCTTACCCTGGCCCTGCCGTTTTCTGCCGCCCACGCCGAGGACAAGCCCAAGGTCGCCCTGGTCATGAAGTCGCTGGCCAACGAGTTCTTCCGCACCATGGAAGACGGCGCCAAGGACTACCAGAAAACCCACGCCGATGAATTCGAGCTGATCGCCAACGGCATCAAGAACGAGACCGACACCGGCGAGCAGGTCCGCATCGTCGAGCAGATGGTCAACGCGGGCGTCAAGGCTCTGGTCATCGCCCCGGCCGACTCCAAGGCGCTGGTATCGGCGGTGAAGAAGGCCATGGACAAGGGCGTGGTGGTGATCAACATCGACAACCGCCTGGACCCGGAACTGCTCCAGAGCAAAGGTATCAGCGTACCCTTCGTGGGCCCCGACAACCGCAAGGGCGCGCGCCTGGTCGGCGACTTCCTGGCCAAGCAGAAGCTCAAGGCCGGCGACCAGGTCGGCATCATCGAAGGCGTGCCGACCACCACCAACGCCCAGCAGCGCACCGCCGGCTTCAAGGACGCCATGGACGCCGCGCAGATCAACATAGTCTCGGTGCAGAGCGGCAATTGGGAAATCGACAAAGGCAACGCCGTCGCCGCTTCCATGCTCAACGAATACCCCGACCTGAAAGCCCTGCTGGCCGGCAACGACAGCATGGCCCTGGGCGCCGTGTCGGCCGTGCGTGCCGCCGGCAAAGCCGACCAGGTGCAAGTGGTGGGCTACGACAACATCAACGCCATCAAGCCGATGCTCGCAGATGGCCGTGTGCTGGCCACCCTCGACCAGGCGGCCAGCCAGCAGGCGGTGTTTGGCATCCAGGCGGCGCTGAAAATGGTCAAGGGCGAGAAACCCGACGTGGATGCCGACAACGTCATCCAGACCCCGGTCAAACTCATCACCAAGCCCTGATCGCTGGCAGGAGAAACGGCCATGCCTGCATCGGCCAATGAAGTGGTGCTCGCTGCCAGCGGCCTGGGCAAGACCTACGCCCAGCCCGTGCTCGGCGAGGTCAGCCTGAACCTGCGGGCCGGCGAAGTGCTGGCGCTGACCGGTGAGAACGGCGCCGGCAAGAGTACCCTGTCCAAGCTCATCAGTGGCCTGGAAACCCCCACCACCGGGCACATGCGCTACCGCGGCCAGGCCTACGCGCCGGGCAGCCGCAGCGAGGCCGAGCGCCTCGGCGTGCGCATGGTCATGCAGGAGCTGAACCTGCTGCCCACGCTGACCGTGGCGGAGAACCTGTTCCTCGACAACCTGCCTGGCCGCTTTGGCTGGATAAGCCAAAAGCGCCTGCGCCAACTGGCCAAGGCCGCCATGGCCCAGGTCGGCCTCGACGCCATCGACCCGGACACCCCGGTCGGCGAGCTGGGCATCGGCCATCAGCAGATGGTCGAAATCGCCCGCAACCTGATTGGCGACTGCCATGTGCTGATCTTCGACGAGCCCACCGCCATGCTCACCGCGCGCGAAGTGGAGCTGCTGTTCACCCAGATCGAGCGCCTGCGCCAACGTGGCGTGGCCATCGTCTACATCTCCCATCGCCTGGAAGAACTGCAGCGTGTGGCCCAGCGCATCGTCGTGCTGCGCGACGGCAAGCTGGTGTGCGACGAGCCGATCCAGCGCTACAGCAGCGCCGAACTGGTCAACCTGATGGTCGGCCGCGAGCTGGGCGAGCATATCGACCTGGGCCGCCGGCAGATCGGCGCGCCGCTGCTCAAGGTCGACAAGCTCAGCCGCGCCGACAAGGTACGTGAAGTTTCGTTCGAGGTCAGGGCAGGGGAGATCTTCGGCATCTCCGGCCTGATCGGTGCCGGCCGTACCGAGCTGTTGCGCCTGATCTACGGCGCCGACCGTGCCGACAGCGGCAGCATCGCCCTCGGCCAGCCTCCGCAGGTGGTCACCATCGACTCGCCCAAGGCTGCCGTGCAGGCCGGTATCGCGCTGATCACCGAAGACCGCAAAGGCGAGGGCCTGCTGCTGACGCAGTCGATCAGCGCCAATATCGCCCTGGGCAACCTCGGCGCGGTATCACGGGCCGGGGTGCTCGATGGCGAAGCCGAAGCGGCATTGGCCAAGCGCCAGATCCAGGCCATGCGCATTCGCAGTGCCGGCCCGCAGCAGGTGGTGGGCGAGCTGTCTGGCGGCAACCAGCAGAAGGTGGTGATCGGCCGCTGGCTGGAGCGCGACTGCCAGGTGTTGCTGTTCGACGAGCCCACCCGTGGCATCGACGTCGGCGCCAAGTTCGATATCTATGGCCTGCTGGCCGAGCTGGCGCGCCAGGGCAAGGCCCTGGTGGTGGTGTCCAGCGACCTGCGCGAGCTGATGCTGATCTGCGACCGCATCGCCGTACTGTCGGCCGGTCGCCTGATCGACACCTTCGAGCGTGACCATTGGAGCCAGGACCAGCTACTGGCCGCAGCCTTTGCCGGTTATCAGAAACGTGACGCACTGCTGCATGACGCAGCTCCCAGGATGGATGCATGAAAACCACCCCGCTCGACAGCCAAGGCGCCGCACCGGTGCGCCGCAGTGGCACCTATCTTGGCCTGGGTACCTACCTGGGCCTGGCCGGCGCCTTGCTGGCGATGATCGTGCTGTTCTCGTTCCTCAGCAGCCACTTCTGGTCGTACAACACCTTCAGTACCTTGGCCAACCAGATTCCCGACCTGATGGTGCTGGCGGTGGGCATGACCTTCGTGCTGATCATCGGCGGCATTGACCTGTCGGTGGGCTCGGTGCTGGCGCTGGCGGCCTCGACGGTCAGTGTGGCGATCCTCGGCTGGGGTTGGGGCGTGCTGCCCTCGGCCCTGCTGGGCATGGCCGTGGCCGCGCTGACCGGCAGCATTACCGGCGGTGTTACCGTGGCCTGGCGCATTCCGTCGTTCATCGTCTCGCTTGGCGTGTTGGAAATGGCCCGCGGCCTGGCCTACCAATTCACCGACTCGCGCACCGCCTATATCGGCGATGCCTATGCCTGGTTCTCCAACCCCATCGCATTCGGCATCTCGCCGGCGTTCATCATCGCCTTGCTGGTGATCGTGCTGGCCCAGTTGGTGCTGACCCGCACGGTATTCGGCCGCTACCTGATCGGCATCGGCACCAACGAAGAAGCCGTGCGCCTGGCCGGCATCGACCCGCGCCCGTACAAGGTGCTGGTGTTCGCCCTGATGGGCCTGCTTGCCGGCCTGGCCGCGCTGTTCCAGATCTCGCGCCTGGAAGCCGCCGACCCCAATGCCGGCTCCGGCCTGGAACTGCAGGTGATCGCCGCCGTGGTCATTGGCGGCACCAGCCTGATGGGCGGGCGTGGCTCGGTCATCAGCACCTTCTTTGGCGTGCTGATCATTTCGGTGCTGGCCGCAGGGCTGGCGCAGATCGGTGCCAGCGAACCGACCAAACGCATCATCACCGGGGCGGTGATCGTCATCGCCGTGGTGCTCGACACTTACCGTAGCCGGCGTGCAGCCCGGCGGAACTGAGAACATGGCAACCATCAAAGACGTCGCGGCACTGGCGGGTATTTCCTACACCACCGTGTCCCATGTGCTGAACAAGACCCGGCCTGTCAGCGAGCACGTACGGCTGAAAGTCGAAGCCGCCATCGCCGAGCTCGACTACGTGCCCAGCGCCGTGGCCCGCTCGCTGAAGGCGCGCAGCACGGCCACCATCGGCTTGCTGGTGCCCAGCAGCGTCAACCCGTACTTTGCCGAACTGGCACGGGGCATCGAAGACGCCTGCGAGCGCAACGGCTACTGCGTGATCCTGTGCAACTCCGACGACAACCCGCAGAAGCAGCGCAGCTACCTGCGCGTGCTGCTGGAAAAACGCATCGACGGCCTGGTAGTGGCTTCGGTGGGCCAGGACAGCGACCTGGTGCAAAGCCTGGCTGGCGTGCGCACGCCAATGGTAGTCGTCGACCGCGAACTGGATGGCGTGGATGCCGACCTGGTACGCATCGACCACGAGCAGGGCGCCTACCTGGCGAGCCGCCACTTGCTGGAGTTAGGCCATCGCGACATTGCCTATATCGGCGGCCCCGCCGAGACCGGGGTCACCCAGCTGCGCCTGAGCGGCTTCCGTCGCGCCATGGCCGAGGCCGGCGCACCGGTGCTTGGCGACCGCGTGCTGCATTGCGACTTCACCAGCCCCGGGGGCCATGCGGTGGCAACCCGGTTGCTGGAGGGCAGGCGGCCCACGGCGATTTTCGCCGGCAACGACATGATCGGCTTCGGCGTGTTGCGTGCCGCGGCCGAGCGCAAAATCAACGTGCCCGGCGAGCTGTCGGTGATTGGCTTCGACGACATCGAACTCAGCCGCTATGTGTACCCGCCGTTGACCACCGTGGGCCAGTCGATCCGCGAATTGGGCGAAAGTGCCGCGTCGCTGTTGCTGGCGCGTATCGGCACACCCCGGCAGGGCGCGGCAGAGCAGCGCATCGTCGCCCCGCGCATCGTGCTGCGCGAGTCCACCGGGCCGCGCCCGGACCTGTTCAACGATTACCGCTAACGCTAAGGAAATGTGATGAGTGCCAAGGTCGTGGTAGTCGGTAGCCTTAACATGGACCTGGTGGCCCGCGCCCAGCGCCTGCCCCGGGCCGGCGAAACACTCCCCGGCGAAAGTTTTTTCACCGTGCCGGGCGGCAAGGGGGCCAACCAGGCGGTGGCCGTGGCACGCCTGGGCGGCAGCGTGGCGATGATCGGCAATGTCGGCGACGATGATTATGGTCGGCAACTGCACCGGGCGTTGTATGTGGAAGGCATCGACTGCCAGGGCGTCATCACTTGTCAGGGCGTGTCCAGCGGTGTGGCGCTGATCACCGTGGATGCCGCCAGCCAGAACTGCATCGTCATCATCCCCGGTGGCAACGGCCTGTTGACGCCACAGTCGGTGCAGCGGTTCGATGCGCTGCTGCAGGCGGCCGAGGTGATCATCTGCCAGCTGGAAGTGCCGGCCGACACCGTGGCCTGGACCCTGGCCAGGGGGCGTGAACTGGGCAAGCGGGTGATCCTGAACCCGGCGCCGGCGACCGGCCCCTTGCCGGAGGGCTGGTTCGCCCACATCGACTACCTGACGCCCAACGAAAGCGAGGCCGAAGCCCTGACCGGGGTGGCGGTGGCTGATCTGGACGGTGCCCGGCGCGCCGGCGAGCGCTTGCTGCAACTGGGCGCGGGCAAAGTGATCATTACCCTTGGCGCGCAAGGGGCCTTGCTGGTCACCCCTCAGGGCCACCAGCACTTCCCCGCGCCGGTGGTGCAGCCGCTGGATACCACCGCAGCCGGCGATACCTTCATCGGCGGCTTTGCCGCTGGCCTGGTGCGCGGCCTGGAGGAGGGGGAAGCCATCGCCTTCGGCCAGCGCGCCGCGGCCCTGTCGGTTACCCGCGCCGGCGCCCAGCCGTCGATTCCCTACCTGGCGGAGCTTGCGCCATGAAGAAAACCCCGCTGCTGAACGTCGCCCTGTCGCGGACCATCGCCGGCATGGGGCATGGTGACATCCTGGTGATCGGCGATGCCGGGCTGCCGGTGCCGCCGGGGGTAGAACTGATCGACCTGGCCGTCACGCCTGGCCTGCCGGATTTCGCCAGCGTATTGCGGGTTGTGCTGAGCGAGTTGCAGGTGGAGCGCCATGTGCTGGCCGAAGAGATGCAGAAAGTGGTGCCGCCGGCGCTGGTCGAGATCGAGCGGCTGAAGGGCAAGCTGGGCAAGCGCGAATGGCTGAGCCATGAAGATTTCAAGGCGTTGTCACGCAGTGCCCGTGCGGTCGTGCGCACTGGCGAGTGCCAGCCCTACAGCAACATCGCGCTGATTTCCGGCGTGACTTTCTGAAGGCGGGGGCTGCGCCCCCGAATCGCCGGCAAGCCAGCTCCCACAGGTACTGCGCAATGCTTGAGGTCGATGCAGT
>NZ_JBNRIJ010000009.1:175391-177220 GCF_053557675.1 Pseudomonas sp. XP1
ACCCAGGCAACAGGAGTGCCACCCATGCTCAAACCCCTGCTACAAGGAATCGCCCTCATGGCCGCAGCCACCACCCTCCAGGCCGCCCCCATCGACCTGATCATCGACACCGACCCCGGCGCCGACGACGTGGTCGCGCTTTTCCTGGCCATGGCCTCGCCCGACGAGCTCAACATCCGCGCCATCACCACCGTGGCCGGAAACGTGCGCCTGGAAAAAACCTCGCGCAACGCCCGCCTGGCCCGCGAATGGGCCGGCCGCGAAGACATCCCCGTGTACGCCGGCGCCGCTCGCCCGCTGGTGCGCAAGCCGATCTACGCCGCCGACGTGCACGGCGAAGAAGGCCTCACCGGCATCCAGGTGCACGAGCCGAAAGCGCCGCTGGCCCAGGGCAATGCCGTGCAATACCTGGTCGACACCCTTGGCGCCGCCAAGCCCCACAGCATCACCGTCGCCATGCTCGGCCCACAAACCAACCTGGCCCTGGCGCTGATCCAGCGCCCGGACATCGCCAAAGGCATCAAGCAAGTGGTGGTCATGGGTGGTGCCCATTTCAACGGCGGCAACATCACCCCGGCGGCGGAATTCAACCTCTATGCCGACCCGCATGCCGCCGAAGTGGTGCTGGCCAGCGGTGTGCAACTGACCTACCTGCCGCTGGACGTCACCCACAAGCTGCTGACCAGCGACGCCCGCCTCAAGCAACTGGCGGCGGTGAACAACCAGGCCAGCAGACGGGTGGTGGATATACTCAACGCCTACATCACCCACGACATGGACCTGTACGGCATGCCCGGCGGCCCGGTGCACGACGCCAGCGTCATCGCCTACCTACTCAAGCCCGAGCTGTTCAGCGGCCGGCGCATCCATGTGAGCATCGACAGCCGCGAAGGCCCCAGCTTCGGCCAGACCCTTGCCGACTGGTACGGCGTGCTCAAGCAGCCTGCCAATGTGATGTGGGTGGAGGAGGGCGATGCCCAGGGCCTGTTCGACCTGCTCAGCGCCCGTTTGGCGCGATTGGAATAGCCGTGTGCGGCGCGTAGCGCTCGAACACCTGGTCGAAGAAGCTGCGTGCCGCCTCGGCGCCGCGATCGCGCACCAGCAGGTCGATGGCAATCAGCAGCAACTCCTCCGGCGTGCCAGGGCTGTA
This sequence comes from Pseudomonas sp. XP1, assembly GCF_053557675.1. NCBI lineage: Bacteria > Pseudomonadati > Pseudomonadota > Gammaproteobacteria > Pseudomonadales > Pseudomonadaceae > Pseudomonas > Pseudomonas sp. XP1. The sequence continues at coordinate 176,542 of NZ_JBNRIJ010000009.1, forward strand.
CGCGCTCTGGCCTTCGGCCCATTTGACCTTGATATCGGCTTCGATGCTGTGGCTGCTCATGAAAGGCTCTCGCTTGGGGCCCGGGACGAAGGGGCGAACACCTGACCCTGGTGTTCGATGGAGGCGGGGTGCGCTCCACTTCTTGCACTAAATCATGACTTTGCGTCAGTGACCTTGCGGCTTAAGCATATGGCAAACGCGGCAGGTTGTGCAAAATCCGGTCACGATTGCGTTTTCGCCTCTGCTGGTGAGTTCAGGCAGACTTGACCGGTTTTGCAACAAAAGATGAGCGGAGCTGTCGGATCAGACAGTTCCCGGACCGATTTAGGAGGCTTCATGTTCCGTACCCGTGCTTACCTGGCAACCCTGGCGGTGGCTGCTGTCCTGGCTGGTTGCAGCACTGGTGGCAATTCTGCTGGTGGCGCTGCGCCAGCCACGCCGGCAGGCAACGATGGCCGCTGCGAAGCCAGCGGCGCCGATTTCGCCATTGGCAAGCCAGCCAGCGCCGAGCTGCTGGAGCAGGCGCGCAAGGCCAGTGGCTCGCAGATGGCCCGCATTCTCAAGCCGCACGACGTGGTTACCCTGGAGTACCGCTCCGAGCGCTTGAACCTGAATGTGGACGAGCAGGGCAAGGTGGTTCGCGTCAACTGCGGTTGACACGCGGTCCTTGTGGGAGCGG
>NZ_JBNRIJ010000009.1:177377-198748 GCF_053557675.1 Pseudomonas sp. XP1
GGGTTTTTTTACAGCTATCCGAATTACTCCGGACGAACCTGTGCAGCCTGCATGCCCTTCTGGCCGCGCTCGGCGACGAAGGAAACAGTCTGGCCTTCTTTCAGGCTCTTGAAGCCGTCAGATTCGATGGCCTTGAAGTGAACGAACAGGTCGTCGCCGCCGCCTGCTGGGGTGATGAAGCCGTAGCCTTTCTCATCATTGAACCATTTGACGGTGCCTTGTTGGCGATTGGACATGGGTGAATCTCCAGAACATTTAGTTTTTTCAGTGGTGCAATGCGGCCGAGGCTACGGAGCACGGAACACATCATAGTCTAATTCTGCGCATCTAGCGCCTTTTACCTTCGCAGGATATTGATCCAGCGCAAAGAATGGCTGGCCTGCTCTGGCTTTAAGGTTTCAGCTCTTCGGTGCGCAGGCCTGTTTCACGACCGTCTGGGCCTTCTGCATCAGCTTGGCGTCCACGCCATCGTTGCTGTCGAGGTCGGCAATCTCCGCGTCGGTGAAATTCTTTTTGATGGTTTGCGCGCCACAGTCGCAGTGTTTTTTCGCAGTCGCAGCGTCAACGCCTTGGCCTTGAGCCACTTGCGTGCACTGGCTCATGTAGGCGGCTTCCTTCCCGGCCGGGAAGTTGCCGGCATTCGCAGCCATGGGCAGCAGCAGGGCCCCAGCGGCCGCCAGGGCCAGAAGAGACGGAACTCGCATAACCGGTTACTCCTTGGGTTAAGGTCTCATCAAGAGTAGGTTGCTTCCCAAGGTCTGATAGGAATTTTTCCGCGTAAGTTCAGCCGAAGTCTGTAATTTCCAAATATTTCTGCCTGGCATGCAACCCGCGTGCTAGCATGCTCGGCTTGCAGCTGACAACGTGCAGCCTGCAGCTATCTTTTTTCTTTCCAGTCACTCTGGTTCGTCCCTGGCAAGCCGAAAGGCTTCTGCCACTGTGAGGCAGGCTTCCCGTTGCGGGAAGGCAGGTCGGATCTTGTACTGGCTCATCCCAACCCACGTGACCTTTGGTAGGGGTCACCACTAGGAGAGGAGGCGCCATGCCCGTTATTACTCTTCCCGATGGCAGTCAACGTTCGTTCGATCACGCCGTATCCGTAGCCGAAGTGGCCGCTTCGATCGGCGCCGGTCTGGCCAAGGCCACCGTGGCCGGCAAGGTCGACGGCAAACTGGTCGATGCCTGCGACCTGATCAGCAACGACGCCACCCTGCAGATCATCACCCCTAAAGATGAAGAGGGACTGGAGATCATCCGCCACTCGTGCGCCCACCTGGTCGGCCACGCGGTGAAACAGCTGTACCCGACCGCCAAGATGGTGATCGGCCCGGTCATCGACGAAGGCTTCTACTACGACATCGCCTACGAGCGCCCCTTCACTCCTGAAGACATGGCTGCCATCGAAAAGCGCATGATGGAGCTGATCGACAAGGACTACGACGTCATCAAGAAGGTGACCCCGCGCGCCGAAGTCATCGACGTGTTCAAGGCCCGTGGCGAAGACTACAAGCTGCGCCTGGTCGAAGACATGCCGGACGAGCAGGCCATGGGCCTGTACTACCACGAAGAATACGTCGACATGTGCCGCGGCCCGCACGTGCCGAACACCCGCTTCCTCAAGGCATTCAAGCTGACCAAGCTGTCCGGCGCCTACTGGCGCGGTGATGCCAAGAACGAGCAGCTGCAACGCGTGTACGGCACCGCCTGGGCCGACAAGAAGCAGCTGGCGGCATACATCCAGCGGATCGAAGAAGCCGAAAAGCGCGACCACCGCAAGATCGGCAAGCAGCTCGACCTGTTCCACCTGCAGGAAGAAGCCCCGGGCATGGTGTTCTGGCACGCCAACGGCTGGACCGTGTACCAGGTACTCGAGCAGTACATGCGCCAGGTTCAGCGCGTCAACGGCTACCAGGAAATCAAGACCCCGCAGGTTGTCGACCGCATTCTCTGGGAGCGTTCCGGCCACTGGTCCAACTACGCCGAAAACATGTTCACCACCTCGTCGGAAAGCCGTGACTACGCGGTAAAACCGATGAACTGCCCGTGCCACGTGCAGGTGTTCAACCAGGGCCTGAAGAGCTACCGCGACCTGCCGCTGCGCCTGGCCGAGTTCGGTGCCTGCCACCGTAACGAGCCGTCCGGCGCCCTGCATGGCATCATGCGCGTGCGTGGCTTCGTGCAGGACGACGCGCACATCTTCTGCACCGAAGAACAGGTGAAGAAAGAAGCCGCCGACTTCATCAAGCTGACCCTGGACGTGTACAAGGACTTCGGCTTCACCGACATCGCCATGAAGCTGTCGACCCGCCCGGCCAAGCGCGTGGGTTCCGAAGAGCTGTGGGACCGTGCCGAAGGCGCACTGGCCGACGCCTTGAACGAATCGGGCCTGGAGTGGGAATACCAGCCGGGCGAGGGCGCCTTCTACGGCCCGAAGATCGAGTTCACCCTGCGCGACTGCCTCGGCCGTAACTGGCAGTGCGGTACCCTGCAGTACGACCCGAACCTGCCAGAACGCCTGGATGCCAGCTACATCGCCGAAGATAACAGCCGAGTTCGCCCGGTCATGCTGCACCGTGCCATCCTCGGTTCGTTCGAGCGCTTCATCGGCATGCTGATCGAGCACTACGCTGGCGTGTTCCCGGCCTGGCTGGCACCCACCCAGGCCGTGATCATGAACATCACCGACAAGCAGGCCGATTTCGCCCTCGAGGTGGAAAATACCCTGAACGGTAGCGGTTTCCGTGCCAAGTCGGACTTGAGAAATGAGAAGATCGGCTTTAAAATCCGCGAGCATACTTTGCTCAAGGTCCCGTACCTTTTGGTTATAGGGGATCGCGAAGTCGAAACGCAGACCGTCGCAGTACGCACCCGTGAAGGCAAAGACCTCGGCTCCATGCCGGTGGCTGAATTCACGCAGCTGCTCAACAGCGCTGTTGCCCAGCGCGGTCGCCTAGAATCGGAGTAATGACTATTAAGCGTGAAATGAGAAACGATAAACGAACTGCACCGAAAGCCCCGATCAACGAGAATATCTCGGCACGCGAGGTTCGGTTAATTGGCGCTGACGGCGAGCAGATTGGCATCGTCTCGATTGATGAAGCGCTTCGTATCGCTGATGAAGCGAAGCTGGATCTGGTGGAGATCTCCGCCGACGCGCAACCGCCCGTCTGCAAGGTGATGGACTACGGCAAGCACCTCTTCGAGAAGAAGAAGCAGGCCAACGAAGCCAAGAAAAACCAGAAGCAGATCCAGATCAAAGAAATCAAGTTTCGTCCAGGGACGGAAGAAGGGGATTACCAGGTAAAACTACGCAACCTGGTACGTTTCCTTACCGATGGGGACAAGGCCAAGATCTCTCTGAGATTCCGCGGCCGTGAGATGGCCCACCAGGAGCTGGGCATGGAGCTGTTGAAGCGGGTCGAAGCCGACCTCGCCGAATACGGCTCCGTTGAGCAGCATCCTAAGATGGAAGGACGCCAGCTTATGATGGTCATCGCCCCCAAAAAGAAGAAGTAATCTCCCGGGCACGGCAGGCCTGATGATTATTGTGTAATTTTATCGAATGCGGAGTTCCAACATGCCAAAAATGAAAACCAAGAGCGGTGCTGCGAAGCGCTTCCTGAAGACCGCTTCCGGCTTCAAGCACAAGCACGCTTTCAAGAGCCACATCCTGACCAAAATGTCGACCAAGCGTAAGCGTCAACTGCGCGGTGCCAGCCTGCTGCACCCGTCTGACGTGGCAAAAGTCGAGCGCATGCTGCGCGTACGTTAATTCTGGTTTAGATAGAGGAAGTTACTCATGGCTCGTGTTAAGCGTGGCGTCATCGCTCGTAAGCGTCACAAGAAAATTCTGAAACTGGCTAAAGGCTACTACGGTGCACGCTCGCGCGTATTCCGCGTTGCCAAGCAGGCTGTCATCAAGGCAGGTCAATATGCCTACCGTGACCGCCGTCAGAAGAAGCGTCAGTTCCGCGCACTGTGGATCGCTCGTATCAACGCCGGTGCCCGCACCAACGGTCTGTCCTACAGCCGTCTGATTGCTGGCCTGAAAAAGGCTTCGATCGAAATCGACCGTAAGGTTCTGGCCGATCTGGCAGTGAACGAAAAAGCGGCGTTTGCTGCGATTGTCGAGAAAGCTAAAGCCGTTCTGGCTTAAGTACCCGCGACAATCACCCGGCGGCGCTAGCGCCGTCGGGCATTGAACGTCATCGATAGGGGAAGAGCCTTCAAAGCTCTTCCCCTATTTTCGTATCTGGAGTCTGTACATGGAAAACCTGGATGCGTTGGTCTCCCAAGCCCTAGAGGCCGTGGAGCGCGCTGAAGACATCAATACCCTGGAACAGATCCGGGTGAACTATCTCGGCAAGAAAGGCGAGCTGACCCAGGTGATGAAGACCCTGGGCAACCTGCCAGCCGAAGAGCGGCCGAAAGTCGGCGCGCTGATCAACGACGCCAAAGAGCGCGTCACCGTTGTGCTCAATGCCCGCAAGGCCGCCTTCGAAGAAGCCGAGCTCAGCGCTCGCCTGGCTGCCGAATGCATTGACGTCACCCTGCCAGGCCGCGGCCAGGCCACCGGTGGCCTGCACCCGATCACCCGTACACTCGAGCGCATCGAGCAGTTCTTCACCCACATCGGCTACGGCATTGCCGAAGGCCCAGAGGTGGAAGACGACTACCACAACTTCGAAGCGCTCAACATCCCAGGCCACCACCCGGCCCGGGCGATGCACGACACCTTCTACTTCAATGCCAACATGCTGCTGCGCACCCACACCTCGCCGGTGCAGGTGCGGACCATGGAGTCCACCCAGCCGCCAATCCGCATTGTCTGCCCGGGCCGCGTGTACCGCTGCGACTCGGATATCACCCACTCGCCGATGTTCCACCAGGTCGAAGGCCTGCTGATCGATCGCGATATCAACTTCGCCGACCTCAAGGGCACCATCGAAGAGTTCCTGCGCGTGTTCTTCGAAAAAGAACTGGCGGTACGTTTCCGCCCATCGTTCTTCCCCTTCACCGAGCCGTCCGCCGAAGTCGACATCCAGTGCGTGATGTGTTCCGGCAAAGGCTGCCGCGTGTGCAAGCAGACCGGCTGGCTGGAAGTGATGGGCTGCGGCATGGTGCACCCGAACGTGCTGCGCATGTCCGGCATCGACCCTGAAGAGTTCCAGGGCTTCGCCTTCGGCATGGGCGCCGAGCGCCTGGCCATGCTGCGCTACGGCGTCAACGATTTGCGTCTGTTCTTCGATAACGACCTGCGGTTCCTTGCCCAATTCCGCTAGGCCCAATCGACGCACATTCTAGGAGAACAGCATGAAATTCAGTGAACAGTGGCTGCGCGGTTGGGTAAACCCGCAAGTCTCCCGTGACGAACTGGTTGCCCGCCTGTCCATGGCCGGCCTCGAAGTCGACAGCGTTACCCCCGCTGCCGGCCAGTTCAGCGGCATCGTCGTGGGCGAAATCCTCGCCACCGAACAACACCCGGACGCCGACAAGCTGCGCGTGTGCCAGGTAAGCAACGGCCAGGAAACCTTCCAGGTCGTGTGCGGCGCCCCTAACGCCCGCCCAGGCATCAAGATCCCGTTCGCCATGATCGGCGCCGAACTGCCAGGCGACTTCAAGATCAAGAAGGCCAAGCTGCGCGGTGTCGAGTCCTTCGGCATGCTGTGCTCGGCTGCCGAACTGCAGATCAGCGAAGAGAACGACGGCCTGCTGGAACTGGCGGCTGACGCCCCGGTTGGCGAAGACATTCGCCAGTACCTGAGCCTGGACGACGCCAGCATCGAAATCGGCCTCACCCCCAACCGCGGCGACTGCCTGTCTATCGCAGGCCTGGCCCGCGACGTCAGCGCCCTGTACGACACCCCGGTCACCCGCCCGGTAGTGCCAGCCGTACCGGCTGCCCACGACGAAGTGCGCCCGGTCGAAGTCAGCGCCCCGGCTGCCTGCCCACGCTACCTGGGCCGCGTCATCCGTAACGTCGACCTGAGCAAGCCGACCCCACTGTGGATGGTCGAACGCCTGCGCCGCAGCGACGTGCGCAGCATCGACGCCGCCGTCGACATCACCAACTACGTGATGCTCGAACTCGGCCAGCCGATGCACGCCTTCGACCTGGCAGAAATCAACGGCGGCATCCGCGTACGCATGGCCGAAGAGGGCGAGAAGCTCGTCCTGCTCGACGGCCAGGAAGTGGCCCTGCGCGCCGACACCCTGGTGATCGCCGACCACACCCGCGCCCTGGCCATTGCCGGCGTCATGGGTGGCGAGCACAGCGGTGTGAACACCGAAAAAACCCGCGACCTGTTCCTGGAAAGCGCCTTCTTCGAACCGATCTCCGTCGCCGGCAAAGCCCGTTCCTACGGCCTGCACACCGACGCCTCGCACCGCTACGAGCGCGGCGTTGACTCGCAACTGGCCCGTGAAGCCATGGAGCGCGCCACCCAGCTGCTGCTGGACATCGTCGGCGGCGAAGCCGGCCCGGTCGTCGAAGCCGTCAGCGAACAGCACCTGCCGCAAGTGGCCCCGGTCACCCTGCGCGCCGAACGCATCACCCAGATGCTCGGCATGGAAATGGACCCAGCCCAGGTCGAGCAGCTGCTCAACGCCCTGGAACTGACCACGACTAAAGACGGGGAAGGGCAGTGGACCGTCAACGTCCCAAGCCACCGCTTCGACATCAGCCTGGAAGTGGACCTGATCGAAGAGCTGGCCCGCCTGTACGGCTACAACAACCTGCCGGTTCGCTACCCGCAAGCCCGTCTGGCCCCCCAGGGCAAGCCGGAAACCCGCGGTGACCTGCCGACCCTGCGCCGCCTGCTGGTTGCCCGCGGCTACCAGGAAGCCATCACCTACAGCTTCATCGACCCGAAACTGTTCGAACTGTTCAGCCCGGGCGTAGAGCCGCTGCTGCTGGCCAACCCCATCTCCAGCGACATGGCCGCCATGCGCGCGTCCCTGTGGCCGGGCCTGGTCAAGGCACTGCAGCACAACCTGAACCGCCAGCAAGACCGCGTGCGCCTGTTCGAAAGCGGCCTGCGCTTCGTCGGCCAGCTCGGCGACCTGAAGCAGCAGCCGATGATCGCTGGTGTTGTCACCGGCAGCCGCCTGCCAGAAGGCTGGGCCAACGGCCGCGACGGCGTCGACTTCTTCGACGTGAAGGCCGACGTGGAAGCCCTGCTGGGCTACTCCGGCGCCCTTAGCGACTTCACCTTCAGCGCCGGCAAGCACCCAGCCCTGCACCCAGGCCAGACCGCCGCCATCGAGCGTGACGGCAAGCTGGTTGGCTACCTCGGCGCCATCCACCCAGAGCTGGCAAAAGCCCTGGACCTGGACCGCCCGGTGTTCCTGTTCGAGCTGGTGCTGGGCGACGTGGTCGAAGGCCGCCTGCCGAAATTCAGCGAGCTGTCCAAGTTCCCGGAAACCCGCCGCGACCTGGCTTTGATCGCAGGACGTGATGTAGCTTCTAGCTCGGTGCTTGAAGTAATTCGTGACAATGCAGGCGAATGGCTCACAGACCTCAGGCTGTTTGACGTCTACCAAGGTAAAGGTATTGATCCTGATAGAAAAAGCCTTGCCGTCGGCTTGACCTGGCAGCATCCATCGCGCACTCTTAACGACGATGAGGTGAACGCCGCACTGCAAAACATCCTCACCTCGCTCGAACAAAGGTTGAACACCACGTTAAGGAAATAACGGCATGGGTGCTCTGACGAAAGCTGAGATGGCCGAAAGGCTGTACGAGGAGCTGGGGCTTAACAAGCGTGAGGCCAAGGAGCTGGTCGAGCTGTTTTTCGAAGAAATTCGGCACGCACTTGAAGAGAACGAGCAGGTCAAGCTGTCCGGTTTCGGCAACTTCGACCTTCGCGACAAACGCCAGCGGCCGGGCCGCAACCCCAAGACAGGGGAAGAAATCCCGATCACTGCACGGCGCGTCGTCACCTTTCGTCCAGGGCAGAAGTTGAAGGCCCGGGTTGAGGCCTATGCTGGAACCAAGCCATAACGACGAACTGCCCCCCATACCGGGCAAAAGGTACTTCACCATTGGTGAGGTGAGTGAGCTTTGTGCGGTAAAACCGCACGTGCTGCGGTATTGGGAGCAGGAGTTCGATCAGCTCAATCCCGTGAAGCGGCGGGGGAACCGGCGGTATTATCAGCGGCAGGATGTGCTGATGATTCGCCAGATTCGTGCGCTGCTTTATGACCAGGGGTTCACCATTGGCGGGGCTCGGTTGAGGCTCTCCAGTGATGAGGCCAAGGATGAGTCGAGCCAGTACAAGCAGCTGATTCGGCAGATGATTGTCGAGTTGGAGGATGTGTTGGTGGTGTTGAAGAAGTGACCTGGGTTGCTGGTGAATGGAAAATTTTTTGAGAAAAAGCTTCCATTTATCAGGAGGTTAGGGTACATTCTTCAACGTTCTCGGTAGTATTGAGAGCATGCTTCAAAGCCCAGTCGGGGCGTAGCGCAGCCCGGTAGCGCACTTGCATGGGGTGCAAGGGGTCGAGTGTTCGAATCACTCCGTCCCGACCATATTAGAAAAGCTCAGCCGTTACGCGGTTGAGCTTTTTGTTTTTTTACTGGCTATGTCCGAGCGAATTTTCAAGGTCGATATGTGCGATGTGCGTTAAGTGCTTGAGCGTCGTATAATCCTAGCGCTCATGAGGGGGGTTCATGCCAACAGCGGTCTCATTATTTTCGGGGTGTGGCGGGTCAGATGCCGGCGTGATAGCTGCTGGTTTTGATGTCGTTATGGCTAATGATGTCTTGGCGTACGCTCATGATGTTTACTTGGCAAATTTCCCTGAGACCGACTATAGAGTTGGTGATGTTCAAGCTATCTCGAGCTTTCCTGATGCTGAATTGCTAGTTGGTTGCTACCCGTGTCAAGGGTTCAGTCAAGGTGGTGCGCGCGAAGCCAACAGAAAAATTAACACCTTGTACTTAGAGTTCGCGCGTGCGCTTAATTTAATTCAGCCTAAAGCATTCATTGCCGAGAATGTGTCTGGATTAAGGCGAAGTACTTACAAACATCTGCTTGACGACCAATTGAAACAGTTTTCTGAGGCTGGTCGTTATGGCTACGACGTCTATTGGAAGCAGCTTAATGCTCATGATTTTGGTGTTGCACAGGAAAGAAAGAGATTAGTTATCGTTGGTGTCAGAAAAGATTTAGGTGTTCCATTTGTTTTTCCTGCCCCAACGCATGGTCCTTTAACCGACACTCCATACTTTACTATTGCTGATGCATTGGAAGGATTGCCAGACTGGCCCACAGGTGAGTTTTGTGATGATCCCTTCCACTGGTATTATCTATCTAGAAATCGGCGCAGAGACTGGTCTGAAGTAAGTAAAACTGTTGTTAGTCATATGCGCCATATGCCATTGCATCCTATTAGTCCGAAACTGCTTCGCATAAATACGGATAAATGGGTGTTTGAGAATGAAGCGCCAGCTCGAAGGTTCTCTTATCGGGAGGCAGCGAGATTGCAGGGGTTTATGCCTGAATATATCTTGCATGGCGGAGATTTGATCTTTCCGGAAACCATTACTGGTTCTAAGGCTAACATCGAGCACAATATGTTAAGGCACAGGTATAGGGTAGTTGGTAATGCAGTGCCTCCACCGCTTTTTCATGCAGTTGCAAGTGCATTGCCCGATATTTGGAACTAGAGATATGAGGCCAGCGTTTAGCTGGCCTTATTTCATTGGTAAGGTTTTACTACGAGTCCAATCGCGTCTCGGATTTTGGATCCAAATTTAGCTTCAAAGTGATCGTGATTATCTTCTGAGATTTTTGAAATTCTGAGGCGATCAAACGTTATTCCTGCGCGTCTGCAAACGTCATTGAAAATTGCATGACCTGGGATATGGTGAGGTACAGAGAAGGCCCTTAGAAATTTTGCATAAGTTACCGGGTTTATCCATCGCTCAAGTTTTTCAACTTGGAGGTCGGAGAATTTAGTTTCCCAGTCATCGCCGCATGCACATTGACCTAATATAAATAGCTGGCCGTTTCTGAAGTCGCCAAAAGGCTTCCATGCGATAAAGTCCAGGCCTTCATCTTTGGGTGCGTTGGGGGATTCATCGTCTTCAAGGTGTACGGTAGGTAACCACTGAAATTCACCTAAAGTTAGTTCATTCACTCTCTCGAAAAGTTTTTTAAAATTTTTAGGCCTCTCGATTGGATCATGTGACGGCGCACCTGTTCTAATGCCTTCGGCTGACCCGCCTAAATAGCACTTCGCGACTTCAGTAACTATTAATTCAAAAAGTATGGGGAGCTGATTGTAAGGGGCTGAACTAATGTTTTTTTGAATGGTAGTGATTAGGCAAAATTCGTACGCGAGTGTTTTACTTTTAATGTACTTTAGTGCATTACCTTCTCGAATAAAGGGGTAGGAATGCCCTCCTAGTTTTATCCGTCTGTCAATCTCCTGTATCACTGGGCCCGTAATCATATCCAGGGCATATTCTTCATCCTTCCAGGTGTAGCCATGCTCGGGAAGATCGGAATGATGCTCGTCCGCAATAATATCATCCGCTACACCTATATCTATTGGGGTAATTCCACGCTTTATTGCATTTAGTTCAGCCTCGTCAGCATTGGTTGAGGGCTTGAACAATATGCCTCTCTGGTCCCATCGATAACTGTCTTGAACATAATCCATTTAAAAAAAGTCCGGGCTGTCCATTTCGCGTAATGTTTTAAATAGGTTGGCGCTAAGTTGAGCTACATCTCTGGTTTTATTGATCATATGAAGGGCATCATTTTTATCCAGCTTCCCTTCAGAAACTATCTTAAGCGCGCTTGCAATGGCGTTCTCTGCTTCGATCATAGACGATGCAAACTGATCAATAGGTGATTTTGACAGCGCCTCAATTTGATCGACTGTCTTTCCGGCCCGTAAAAGCTCACGCTTAGTCGGATCAGCGATTGCGCTAGCTAGTGCTCCTAACTGCCTTGAGTCTGCGATCAAGCCGTTTCGTGCTTTGCTACGGTCGCCGAACATGTAGCTAATGGCTGCGGCGGAGTCAGCGGTTTTATTTTTCGGAATTGGAGTTCTATTTTTAGGATCAAACTCACCTAGTCCCAAATAGTTCCTGACTTGGCTGTAATCTAAGAATGTATAAACCCAAGAGAATGGGAAGTCTGGATTGCTGCCTCGACCTTTTCTTAAACTATCGCTTGGAATGAATTTTCCTTCATCTTTTAGTTGATTGATGAAGTAATAGCCTTCAAGAAGTCTTTGAATTGTTCTATTTTTGTCGCCGGTTACTTCGGCGATCTGTTGTAGTGTCATTTGTCCAGACGAAACGACGTCGTCAATCCAAGATGCTTTTGCATAGGAGTCCCATGCTTTCGCTGACATTATGTGGCGTACGCCGAGGTATGCATTTAAGTTTAGGGAGTCATCCCCTGTCTCAAATACATGTACGGGCACTACACTTGCTTTTGACCAAATGCTTTTTTTATTCTCTAGTACGTCCGTGAATCTGCGAGCTTGATTGCTAGCACGGTCGTCGCCCGACAGAATTAAACATGCTGACAGTCGGCGATTTCCTTCTACTACAGTATAGCTACCGTCTGCTTCGTGGCGGGCGATCAAGGGCTCTGCGGAGAAATATCCATTGTAAGCAAGGGAGCTTATTACATCTTCAATTCCAAAGTTTTCGACAATGAAATCGAGTATGTCGTTTTGATTGGCTCTTCCGCCCTTTGCTATGCCAAATCGAGGGTTCTTACTGTCGAGCTTCAAATCTTTAAGTGATATATACTTAATTGGTGCGTCAGGTATAGGTAATGCCAGCTTGGGTTTGCGTTGTGACATGAGATGTCCTGCCGTTTTCTACTATATAAGGATGGAGTATAGCTCTTTTGAGGTAAGAATTCTAGAGACTCCCGCTTTAAAATCTGCTGGGTTCAGTCATTGCAGTAGCTGAAAATTACGTACCTTTATTGGGAGGTCAGGTCTATTTTGGTTTGGCGTGAGTGCATGCTATGTTTTTGTATGGTTTCTGATTTACTTTTTGGCTTCAATGGTGGCCTGGGTGACTTTCTTTGCACGACTCTCCGATCCTGGTGTAGGGGTTTCCAGTTGTCTTGCGGGTGCTTCTAGGTCTGTTAGGTTTTCAAGAGTAGATTTAAGTATAACTGGAGCATCGGTCGGCTTTCAATCGAATGGCTCTTCGAGGTTTTATCAAGTGTTTAATTCTGTCTCTTTATTTGGCTTTCTACGTTAGGCTCTAGCTCTGCGCGTATGTGGTTGTCGTCTGGTTTTTTAGGGGTGTCGTCAATTTAAATTTAGGATTCAAGTTGGTGTCTAGATGTGGGGTCTTATATTTTCTTTTGGGGGCCTAAAAATTTTCTCAAGTGTCTAGTTGGCCTCCAGGTTGAAATAGTTGTTTTGATGCCTGAGCAAGTGAAATATTTGGTCTTTTGTTTGTGCGATGCATTGGTTTTTAATGATATGGGCTTCGCTAGTGTTTTTTTGGTGAATTTATGCGAAATATTTTGGGGTTAATAGGCTTGCTATTGATCCTTGTTTTGGAGTTTATGTGTTAACTCATAAGGTTAGCGGGCTGAAGCTTCGGTGTTTTTGGTCGTTTGCCTAATAACGGTCTTCCGGACATCATCTCTTGCTCAGCGACAGCTCGACGACCGAAGTCTTAAGGCTCAGCAGAATTACATCTTCTATGTTGTTGTTAGTGCTATCGTTCAGAAACTATATGTTGGTGGTTTCATAAAAAGGTCCCTCTTCCTTATTGAAGGCAGGCAGTCAGGCTTAGTCGTACTTCCAAGCGGTATTGCGGCCTTTTGAACTGTGTACTTTTCGCCGCTACGGGGCAGTTTGCATTAGGCTGCGGCGTGAAGGTCCATGCCCAATAAGGAGGCAATGCCTACCAGATAAATCAGCACGTCGCGAGTTCACTCTCGACGGCCTGCGATGTTTCCAGGCTGCGAGTTACGGACTTGGAAACGTCTTCGCTGAGCCATTGGAAGATCTCAGTTAACTCACCGACTTTACCCCATGGCTAGGTTCTTGGGTGAATGGAACTTGGCCCAGTTGCGGTCGCTGGCGACTGCTCAAGGGCCTGGGCCAGGCGGGTGATATCGAAAAGTTAGGTTGAAGTGTTGGTGGGTGTCACGAGCGCATCCTGTGGCGGCGGGCGAACTGTGCTGTTTTGAGCCACCGTTTCGCCTTCGTTGCAGATGCTGGATACCATACTTCCAACAGACGAAATGAGAAAGAGCGTAGGAATATTCTAGTGCGTCTGACAGCGTGGGACTAGCGCGTGATAGGTAAACACGCCGTTGTTAGCGAGTTGTGCGGCCTTGTGCGGCTTGATTTTGCGTAGGAAAAAGCTGAGAGTGGCGACGAAAATCACCGCAAGGATGCTTAGCCAGTGCCCCAGCTTTCCCTCCTGAAAAGCCCCGCCGCCGTACAGGCTGCAATGGATGAGTTTTCGCGTCTGGGACGGGTGGCGTTCCTCAAACGCTATGGTTTCGGGAAATCCAGAGACTACATGGTTCGCAACCCTCGAACTGGGGAGCCATGCGACTCGAAGGCGATCGTGGGTGTTGCCTTTGGTAAGCAGTTTCCTAATCAAGGCGTGCTTAGGGCCGAGGATTTCTCTGGCGGTGAAATGACCGTGGTTCCGCTGCTCCAGGCTTTAGGTTTTGACGTTATACGGATTGGGGAGGATTGGACGGAAAATGAGGTCCAGGCCACGGTCGCTGACTATTTCGAAATGCTCCGTTTAGAAGCTGATGGCGTGGCGTTTAACAAGTCCGGGCACAACGAGCTCTTGCGCAAGCAATTGAAAGGGCGAAGCAAAGCGTCCGTAGAGCTTAAACACCAGAACATCAGCGCTGTTCTCGCAGGTATGGGTTTGCCTTTTATCCAAGGCTACAAACCCCGTGGTAACAGCCAATTGTTATTACGCAAAACTGTCCAAGATTACGTGCTTCGACATTCGGAGGATGTGGGCAAGATCGTCGATGTGCTTGAGGAGGTGAAGAGCCCGGCACAGAAGTCATACTCAGCAGTGCTAGTCGAATCTCCAGTTATGGAAGAGCGGCAGACGCTGGCTGCACCGACACACATTCGACAGCGCCTACCTCGCAAGCTTGACTACGCCGCTCGGGACGAAGCGAATCGCAAACTTGGGCGATTGGGCGAGGGCTGGGTGATTGGCTATGAGCAGCACCGCCTGACGGAGATGGGCCACCCTGAGCTGTTCCAAAAGTTGGAGTGGATCTCGGACACTCAAGGTGATGGTGCTGGCTACGACATCCTTTCGTTTGAGAGCGATGTTCTCCATCGCTATATTGAGGTGAAGGCGACGAATGGGGGGATCGCGTCCTCATTTATCGTTAGCCACAATGAAATAGAGTTCTCTCAGGAAGCAGGGGACCAGTATTATCTTTACCGGGTTTTTCAACTTAGAGACGATCCCAAGCTTTTCATTCTGCGAGGTGCTTTGTCAAACCAGCTGTACTTGAAACCGTTGGACTTCAGGGCGAGTTTTCGCGAGCACTTTCGTTAGTGGTTGCCTAGCTGATTGCGTAATCAGGTGGGACTTTTGTTGATTGTATTTCGTTGAATGCGCTGGCATGGGAATGGGTCAGTGGTCGGTAATCATGAAGGGAGAAATTCAGTGTCGATTGATCATACAATAAAAGTTTTGGAGGTGTTGGGCGCCTGCGAGCCGCGCAAAATCCGTCGTACAGATTTAGAGGCTAAAGCGCAGGTGATCGCGAATTGGTGTCTAGGATTCTCGTTTATTTTCTTGCTCGTGAATGGGTTGTTTGTGTTTTTCTATGATGCCAGGCCTCCGGCTACAGTGGCTAAAATATTTGTGATAATTATGTTTTTGCTTACCACGGTTCTGGCTGTGGCTGCTTTAATCGTTCCAATGATAGCCTCATTAATGCTTCTGCGGAAATGGAAGATTCTTGCTCTCGGTAGTTTGTGTGAGGATGTGCGGCATGAACACAAACTGGCTGGCCAGCTAGACGTATACGGACATCCTGCATTGGAGGATGCACGGTTTTGGTTGGAAAGAAAAATCAGTCGAATAAACGCTAGCTCAGGACGTTTTTTTGGTGAGAAAACAGCAGTTGTTGGATTGCTGGCAACCTCATACTCCTTTGTTGGCGAATTTGGTGGTTTGGATTGGGTTGCTCAAACTTTTACAGCAGGCTTCAAACTTGACAATCTTGGTAATACTCTGCTGCTTTGGATTGGAGCATTTTTGTTTGGATTCTCGATAGGTGCGATATTGTTGGGATTTCTTGCGGCTCGTTATCATTACCAGATTGAAATTCTTGATGTCGCATTGAGGGGCGCTAGCAAAGAGACCCCGATATTTGATGAGCCTCGAGAATGATGATTGGTGGGGCTTGGAAACTTGCGATCCCTCGATAAATGGCCAGAGTTATTCCGGGCCGCTTCGCGGCCCTTCTCACGACCTAAGGCCGCTTCCACATGAACCTATGCACTACTTCGACTTGTCAGCCGTCCTTCATCATACCCAGCTCGGCATCATCCATCAGCGCCTTAGCTAATGCGCAGAGGTAATGCGAGGCCCAGATCAACTGTGGCTTGTCTTCCATCAAGCCGTCCAGGGTCATATCCCGTGCGTAGCCCATAAGCTCCGAGGCTTGTTCTCGGGCGCTCTGGCAGGGGATGCCTGCTTCGATGCGGAACAGCGGATGTGTCTGGTTTTCACCTTGGTAGAAGGTGGTTTTGCCGACGGTGAATTTGGTTTCTTCTGTGGACATTGTTCAGTCTCCCCGAAATCTCTAGTGCCTGGTCTGGCCTCATCGCCGGCAAGCCAGCTCTCACAAATACTGCATAGGCCTCGAGATTTGTGGGGCAGCTTAGATCCATGTGGGGCCTTGTTTGCTGGCGATAGGGGCAGCCCAGGCGACACATCAATGAAGCCTTAGTGCAAAGTCCTAGGCTCAGTGGGCATTTGCACCTGGATCAGTGCGGACTCAAGCAAAGCTCGCAGCGTCTCCAGTTCATGCATCGAGGTCATCATCAAAATCGACGCAGGCGATTTGGGCTGCAGCAGCATTGCCTGATGCACAACGGTCGCCGCGCATAGTGCGTAGTCCGTGGCTTGGATCAGGGTGTCTTCAAGGCAGAGAGTCTTGTGGGGAGGATCTGGAACGATCTTGAGCATGGTGAAGCTCCAACGTAGAAGGAGGAACTACCACGGCCATGCCGTCAAGCAATGGGGTGGTAGCTGTACGCGGGTTGACGGACCGAGACGTTGGCACTCGGCGCACCACAGGGTGCCCGCACGTACAGCCACCATAAAAGTGTGCACATGAGGACAGCGTCATCGGTCCGTCAAAACCGGTCGCTGAATTGGCAGCGACAAGCCGAGACTAAAATCCACGTTGGTCATGTGCAACGAAAAACAGGCACAGGGAGTATCTTTGGGAAATGGCCTACAAGGAAGGGTTTAATTCTGACATTTTTTGCCCGTTCATCTCCACACCATGCAACGCAGGCTGCTCTGTTAACGCTTTGTGAATCTCAAAAAGCTTTCCACTCACGAATCCCTGTATCCAGTTATGTCGCGATGCCAACAAACGGTCCAGCATGGACTTTCGCCACTCAAGCCTTGAAACTGACCCGCTCGCATCTGGACCAAGGCAGGTCACGGGCCTGCCCCCTGCAATGGACGCCAAGTAACAGCCCATGGAATGCACCGAAGATGACTATCGAAGCTTTTGCCCCTTTCCAGCGCTTTGCCGCAGACCTGCTGAAGTATCTACCGGCTGACCAGCCAGATGGCTCCCACGACCTGTCCCACATCCATCGCGTATGGGTCAACGCACAACGGATACAGCGCGTAGAAGGCGGCGACCTGGAAGTGCTGCTTGCAGCGACGGTGCTGCATGATTGTGTCGCAGTAGAAAAGAACTCGCCCTTGCGTGGGCAGGCGTCAACGCTGTCCGCACAAAAGGCGGCGTCAATCCTGGCTGATATGGGCTGGCCATTGCAGCGCATCGAGCAGGTGGCGCATGCAGTCAAAACCCACAGCTACTCGGCTGGCTTCGAACCACTCACCCTTGAGGCTAGGATTCTTCAGGATAGTGATCGCCTGGACGCTATAGGTGCAGTGGGTATCGCCCGGTGTTTTTACGTTTCCGGGCGAATGGGGTCGGCGCTGTACGATTTCGAGAACCCCGCTGCGTGGGGGAGGGAATATCTGGATAAGGCGTATGCGGTCGAGCACTTTCATACCAAGCTGCTCAAGCTTGCGTCGGGTTTTAAAACTGCTGAAGGGGCTCGGCTGGCTGCTGAACGTCATGCTCGGCTTGAAGTGTTTCTTGCGGATTTCATGGATGAGATCGGGGCTGGCGGGGTAGGGATGCAGTGACGGGGCTTGGGGCGATTGGCAGGTTTTTTGGCATGAGCCAGTTGTATTGGAACTGCCCACGACTGGATCGATGTTGTGGGTTTCTTTGGGGAAGTAGCCAGGCCTTGGGCTTTGGGGCGGGTAGCTGTGGTGTCATGGGCCTAAGTGTCCTGTTTGGGCGCGGAAGAATTTAGCGTGAGCATGGCACCGGCTGCGCCGGTGTTCGCGGCTGAAGCCGCTCCCACAGGGGGGCTGCTAATTCAGGGAGATATTTGCAGTTTTTGAGGGCGGGGTTGTTCGTGAAGACCTTGTCGGCGATGCCATTCGCTGTGTTGGAGTCTTCGTGGGTATATTGGACCGCGGCGGCGCCGATCCCTTAGAGGCTGGGTCCTTGCTTGCCGGTTGAGCTATCCGTGCGGCAACGCGCCTCTGGGCTGGACCTTCTTGTGCTAGGTTCTGCTGATCGACGAGTTGTGTGCAGTTTTTGAGCGGGTTTACAGTGGATGGCACGGGCTGCGCCCGTGTTCGCGGGCGCGCCCGCTCCCACAGGGATCGCGGTAACATTTAGAGTTTTTGCAAGGCAGTTGCTTTCAAAGGGCAAGCGCAGGGTTTGAGCACTGTGTTTGCGGCCTTTAGATGTTCCAGCTTTGGCGGCAAGGGCATGCCGAGCGGGGCGGGCTCTGGGGAATGAACAGCCGGGCTGACGTGCGAGAAGAGATGCCGTACAGCCCGGACCGTGCTCGGCTCAAAATGACGGGGCTACATAGACAACCCGATCACGCCCATTCTGTTTGGCGGTATAGAGCCCCTTGTCAGCACGTTCCAGTGCGTCATCCAGCCTTTCACCCTTGGCAAACAGGGTGCACCCTACGCTCACGCTCACCTTCAACGGGCCACAGGGTAACTGCATCGGGCTGGCACCCACCTGTTCGCGAATCCGCTCAGCAATCCGGGTCAGCTCTTCGCTGTCCTTGACCTGCAAAACAGCAACAAACTCCTCACCCCCATGCCGCACCACCAGGTCATCAGGGCGCAGTGCCGCACGCAGGCGACGGGCAGACTCGCATAGCACTTTGTCACCGCCGCCATGGCCGTACTTGTCGTTTATGGATTTGAAGTGGTCCAGGTCGGCATAAACCGCACCCAGCTGTAAGCCGTTCACCTCTGCCAATCGTCGTTCATGCGCTTCAAACGCCGACAACGCGCCGCGGTTCCACAGTTGTGTCAAAGGGTCGAGCAGGGCTTTGCGCTGCTCGCGATCCATTTCAAGCCGCAGATCGCGGTTCACCTGCGCCAAGGTGCGCAGCTGCAGGTATCCCTCGGCGAGCGTGGCCAAGTCCCTGAAGTTTGCTTGCTGAGCCTCGCTGAGCTCGCGTGGGCGCGGGTCGAACATGCACAGCGTACCGATGGCTTTGCCGTTACCTGCACGCAAGGGGTGGCCGGCGTAAAAGCGGATGTAGGGCGGGTTGAGCACCAGCGGGTTGTCGATGAATCGGCCGTCGCACTTGGCGTCGGGCACCATCAGGGTACCCTCGCCGAGAATGGCGTAGCCGCAAAAGGAAATACTGCGCGTCGTCTCGCTTGCCTCAAGCCCTATGCGGGCCTTGAACCACTGTCGGTCCTGGTCGATCAGGCTGATAAGCACAGTGTCCACATGGGCCAGGTCCTGGGTGAGCCGCACCAGGGTATCGAGGTAGTGCTCGGCTGGTGTATCGACCAGGTTCATTTCATCGAGCGTGCGCTGGCGAAGCGCTTCGTCAGCGGGTAAAGGGCAAGCTGGCATCTTTGGTCCTCCATTCCTTGGTTGGCTGCTTCGGTACCTGGCGGGGGCGTGTTCTATATACCGTCGAAACAAGCACAGCATAGGTTATAGCGTGGAGCCTTGGGCTGCAGGTGCGGCTGGCCATTTCTTGCCGAGAGTGTGATTTCTTTCGCTCGGTCTTCGTCAAGAATGCTACCCCTTCGCCGTCGTCTGGGGACTGATACAGGGCCTTTCATGCAAACGCTGTTGAACGAGATTCTTGAAGAAGTACGTCCCTTGATCGGCAAGGGCAAAGTGGCTGACTACATACCTGCGCTGGCCGATGTGCCGGCGAACCAGCTGGGCATCGCGGTCTATGGCAACGATGGCAGTTATTACTGCGCAGGCGACGCCCTGGTGCCGTTCTCGGTGCAGAGTATTTCCAAGGTGTTCAGCCTGGTGCAGGCGATTGGGCACTCGGGGGAAGCCATTTGGGAACGGCTTGGCCATGAGCCTTCCGGCCAGCCGTTCAACTCGCTGGTGCAGCTGGAGTTCGAGCGCGGTCGGCCGCGTAACCCGTTTATCAATGCGGGGGCGTTGGTGATCTGCGACATCAACCAGTCGCGCTTTGCTGCACCCACGTTGTCGATGCGCGATTTCGTTCGGCGGCTGTCGGGCAATCCCCATATCGCGATCGATGCCCGCGTTGCCGATTCGGAGTATAAGTTCCGCGCGCGTAACGCGGCCATGGCTTACCTGATGCAGTCGTTCGGCAACTTCCATAATGAGGTGGAGACGGTACTGCGCAGCTATTTCAGTTACTGCGCGCTGCAGATGAATTGCCTGGACCTGGCCCGGGCGTTCTGTTTCCTGGCCAATGATGGGTTCTGCAAGCACAGTGGTGAGCAGATTCTGACCCGGCGCCAGACCCAGCAGGTGAACTCGATCATGGCCACTAGCGGGTTGTATGACGAAGCAGGGAATTTCGCCTACCGGGTTGGGTTGCCTGGCAAGAGTGGCGTGGGGGGCGGGATTGTAGCAATCGTGCCGGGGCAGTTCACGGTGTGCGTGTGGTCGCCGGAGTTGAATGCGGCGGGTAACTCGCTGGCGGGGATGGCGGCGCTTGAACTGCTCAGTTCGCGTATCGGCTGGTCGGTATTCTGATCGGCGGGCTCGGTGGCTGAGGTAGGCCCGGTTGATACCTCAGCTCGTCGGGTCCTGCCCCAACACCTTGGCCAGCGCCACCCGGGCATCTTCAAGCTGTACCAGTGAAGCATGCCGCGCACCCAGCGCGTCACCGTTCTGGATAGCGGTCAGAATCGCCTTGTGCCGGGGCAGGGCGAGCTGGTCGAAGTTCGCGCGCTGGTTGGAGTAGCGCACCGATTCGCGCAGCGCCATCGACAGCATGTTGCACAGGTAGGCCAGCAGGTCGTTATGGGTGGCGTCGGCGATGCGGGCGTGGAAGTCCAGGTCGGGTTGCAGGCGTTCTTCGTGGTTGCGTGCGGCTTCCATGCGTTGGTAGGCCTCGGCGATCGAATCGACGTCGTCGGCGCTGGCGTTGGTGGCGGCCAGTGCGGCGGCGGCGGGTTCGATGACCCAGCGTACGCTGCTCAGCATGTTGAAGAATTCTTGCTGTGGCGTGGCCTGCATCAGCCAGTGCAGTACGTCGGGGTCGAGCATGTGCCAGTCATGGCGCGGCCGGACCAGGGTACCCACCCGCGGGCGGGCCTCGACCAGGCCCTTGGCAGTCAGGGCGCGCATCGCCTCGCGGAACACCGGCCGGCTGATTGCGTAGGCTTCGCACAGGCTGGCCTCGGAGGGCAGCTTCTGCCCGGGTGCGAGTTGGCCGGATACGATCTGTACGCCAAGGTCCTGGACCAGGGTGGCGTGCATGCTCTTGCGCGTGGTGGGTTGGCGGTAGTTCATGTGCGGCGGGGCGGATCCTTCGGGCGGGGGCAGCATCATAGCATTAGCGCGTCGACGCGGTGCATGGCACCGGCTGCGCCGGTGTTCGCGGCTGAAGCCGCTCCCACAGGTGTAGTGTCAACTCGAAGCCAGCGCAGTACCTGTGGGAGCGGGCGTGCCCGCGAAGCAGGCGACGCGGTGCATGGCACCGGCTGCGCCGGTGTTCGCGGCTGAAGCCGCTCCCACAGGTGTAGTGTCAAATCGAAGCCAGCGCAGTACCTGTGGGAGCGGGTTTACCCGCGAAGAATCCGGCGCGATCGATGGCACCGGCTTTGCCGGTGTTCG
>NZ_JBNRIJ010000010.1:0-9915 GCF_053557675.1 Pseudomonas sp. XP1
AATGGCCTGAGCCCTGTCAGCTACAGGACTCAGGCTACTGGCTAAAACTGTCCAACTTTTCGGGGGCAGTCCAGGTACTGCACAGCCTTCAGAATCGGCGCGGTCCTGTGGGAGCCGGCTTGCCGGCGATGGGCTGCTTAAGCAGCCCCACAAACGATAACGGCCCGCAAGCGGGCCGTTGTCGAGGTGCGTCGGGCTCTGGATCAGCTCAGGGCTGCCAGGACCTTGGCGGTGATGGCTTCGACCGAGCCGACGCCTTCGATGTGGCTGTACTTCGGCTTGCCGCCATTGGCGGCCGACAGCTTCTGGTAGAAGTCCACCAGCGGCTTGGTCTGGCTGTGGTACACCGACAGGCGATGGCGAACGGTTTCTTCCTTGTCGTCATCGCGCTGGATCAGGTCTTCACCAGTCTCGTCGTCCTTGCCTTCCACTTTCGGCGGGTTGTACTGAATGTGGTAGGTGCGGCCCGAGGCCAGGTGCACGCGGCGGCCAGCCATGCGGCCGACGATTTCCTCGTCGTCCACGGCAATTTCCACGACGGCGTCGATGTCGACACCGGCAGCGACCATGGCTTCTGCTTGCGGAATGGTACGTGGGAAGCCGTCGAACAGGCAGCCCTTGGCGCAATCAGGCTGGGCGATGCGCTCCTTTACCAGACTGATGATCAACTCGTCGGAGACCAGCTGGCCGGCATCCATGACTTTCTTCAGTTCCAGGCCCAGCGGGGTACCGGCCTTGACGGCGGCACGCAGCATGTCACCGGTGGAAATCTGGGGAATACCGAACTTTTCGGTGATGAACTTTGCCTGAGTACCTTTACCGGCCCCGGGAGCTCCCAGCAGAATTACGCGCATCTCGTGCTCCTCAAATTTTTTTATGAAATTCAATGGATTCGGCGACCAGGGCCAAGTCCGGAAAATCGGGTATGACCATAAATAGGTCAGAAGGCTGCTCAAGATACACAGCGCTCGGCAGCCAGACAAGCGTCCCAAAGTTGCAGGAATGCGCCACCTACGGCTGGCCTGGCAGGCGGTTGCGCCCGGCGCAACCACCCTCCTCGCCCGCTTGCATGCCCTGCGCAGCACCTGCCCAGGACGCCCCGGGCCTGCACTCAGCCGGTGTTGCGCAGGCCGGCTGCAATACCCGCCACAGTCACCAGCAAGGCCTGCTCCAACGGGCTGTCCAGAGCGGCTTCGCGGCTGCGCGAGCGGGCCAGCAACTCGGCCTGCAGGCGGTGCAACGGGTCCAGGTAGGTGTTGCGCAGGCTGATGAATTCCAGCGTCTCGGGGCTGTGCGCCAGTAGCACCGGCTGCCCGGTAAGGCCAAGTACCACCTTGCACGACTGCGACAATAGGTCGCGCAGGTGCGCACCCAATGGCAGCAGGTGCGGTTGCACTAGACGTTCGTCGTAGGCCTCGGCGATCTGTGCATCGGCCTTGGCCAGCACCATCTCGAGCATGTCGATGCGGGTGCGGAAGAACGGCCATTGCTCGCGCATCTGCGCCAGCAGTTCACCCTGGCCACGGGCCAGGGCATTGTTCAATGCCGTTTCCCAGCCAAGCCAGGCTGGCAGCATCAGGCGGGTCTGGGTCCAGCCGAAGATCCACGGGATGGCCCGCAGGCTTTCGATGCCACCGGCGCGGCGCTTGGCCGGGCGGCTGCCCAGCGGCAGGCGCCCCAGCTCCTGCTCCGGGGTGGACTGGCGGAAGTACTCGACAAAATCGGGGTTCTCCCGCACCACGCTGCGGTAGGCCTTGACCCCATCGGCGGCCAGCTGGTCCATCACCTCGCGCCAGGCCGGCTGCGGTGGTGGCGGTGGTAACAGGGTAGCTTCAAGCACGGCGGCCAGGTACAGGTTCAGGTTCTGCTCGGCGATGCCCGGCAAGCCGAACTTGAAACGGATCATCTCGCCCTGCTCGGTTGTACGGAACCGCCCCGCCACCGAACCCGGTGGCTGCGACAGGATTGCAGCGTGGGCCGGGCCGCCGCCGCGGCCTACCGTGCCGCCACGGCCGTGGAACAGCAGCAGCTCGACCTGGTGCTCGGCGCAGATACGCACCAGGTCTTCCTGGGCCCGGTACTGCGCCCAGGCCGCTGCCGTGGTACCAGCGTCCTTGGCCGAGTCGGAGTAACCGATCATCACCTCCTGCGGACCGCGCAGGTTGGCGCGGTAGCCTGGCAGGCCGAGCAGGCGCTGCATCACCGGGCCGGCATTGTCGAGATCGGCCAGGGTCTCGAATAGCGGCACCACCCGCATGGGCCGAGTCAGGCCGGCCTCCTTCAGCAGCAGCTGCACCGCCAGCACATCCGAGGCAGCACCGGCCATGGAGATGACGTAAGAGCCCAGCGAGGCGGCCGGCGCGGCGGCAATTTCCCGGCAGGTGGCCAGTACCTCGGCGGTATCGGCCTGCGGCTTGAAGTGCGCGGGCAGCAGTGGCCGGCGGTTTTTCAGCTCGGCCTGGAGAAACTCGATGCGCTGCTCTTCATCCCAGTCGGCATAACGCCCCAGGCCCAGGTAGTCGGTAATCTCGCTCAACGCATCACGGTGGCGGGCGGCGTCCTGGCGCACATCCAGGCGGCCCAGGAACAGGCCGAAGGTCACGGCGCGGCGCAGGCAATCGAGCAACGGGCCTTCGGCGATCACACCCATGCCGCAGGCGTGCAGTGACTGGTAGCACAGCTCCAGCGGCGCGATCAGGTCGCGGTTGTCCACCAGCACCTCGGCGCTGGCCGGCTGGCTGCTGGTCAATGCCGAATGCGCCCAGGCGCGCGTTGCCCGCAGGCGATCGCGCAGTTGCTTGAGCAGGGAACGGTAGGGTTCTGCACTGTCACCGACCCGCTCGCGCAGGGCATCGTCGGCCTGCTGCATGGACAATTCGGAGGCCAGCGCATCGATGTCGCGCAGGAACAGGTCGGCAGCCATCCAGCGCGCCAGCAGCAGAACTTCGCGGGTGACAGCTGCGGTCACGTTGGGGTTGCCATCACGGTCACCGCCCATCCACGAGGCGAAGCGGATCGGCGCCGCCTCCAGCGGCAGGCGCAGGCCGGTAGCTTCCAGCAAGGCCTTGTCGACCTTGCGCAAGTGGCTGGGGATGGCGTGCCACAGCGAATGTTCGATCACCGCAAAGCCCCACTTGGCTTCGTCCACCGGCGTCGGTCGGGTGCGGCGGATTTCTTCGGTGTGCCAGGCCTCGGCGATCAACCGGCGCAGGCGCTCGCGCACCTGCTCGCGTTCGGCCGGGGTCAGATCGCGGTGGTCCTGGGTAGCCAGTTGGCCGGCGATGGCGTCGTACTTCTGGATCAGGGTGCGGCGGGCCACCTCGGTGGGGTGAGCGGTGAGCACCAGCTGGATGTCGAGCTTGGCCAATTGCCGTGCCAGGGCATCATTGCTGTGCCCGGCCTGCTTCAGGCGCGCCAGCAGCTCGGGCAGCACCCGTGCCTCGAACGGCTCGGGCTGGTCGGCGTCTCGGCGGCGGATCAGTTGGTATTGCTCGGCCATGTTGGCCAGGTTGAGGAACTGGTTGAAGGCCCTGGCCACGGGTAGCAAGTCTTCATCGGCCAAGTCCGCCAGGGTCGAACTCAGTTGCTCGCCAGCGCTGCGGCGGTCGGCCTTGGCACTGTGGCGGATGTCCTCGATCTTCTGCAGGAACGCCTCGCCATGCTGCTGGCGAATGGTATCGCCGAGCAGCTCACCCAACACATGGACATCTTCACGCAAACGCACATCGATATCGGTCATTGGCCCTCTCTCCGGCGCGGCTCTGGCGCATTGCATCCCTTTTCAGCCTTTACCCGCTCCCACAAGGGTGCGCGGTATTCGCACCAAGAGTGCCCACAGCCCGGCGCCGATGGCAAGCCGTGATCGGCCAAAGCAAACTAAAGTGAAAGCACGACACTCCCATGCAATGCAGCCCTTTCAGGCGTCAACAGAGGTCATCATGAAAATCCGTGAACTCGCCAGGCACTGGGAACAGAATGCCGCCGGTACCCTCAGCCCCACGGGCCATGTCCTGCACCTGGACCTTGAGTCCGAAGCGCGCCTGGCCGCGCTGATCGACATGTACCCCAAGCGCACCGCCGAGGAACTTCTCGGTGAGCTGGTCGCGGCAGCCCTCGAGGAACTGGAAGCCAGCTTCCCCTATGTGCAAGGCCGCCAGGTCATCGCCACCGACGAGGAAGGCGACCCGCTGTACGAGGACATCGGCCCTACTCCGCGCTTTCTGTCGCTTTCGCGACAGCATCTGCACGCCCTGAGCAACCCAGCAGCCGACAGCCAGAAGTAATCCGCCGCCCCCGCTCCGGGCCTGGCAAAGGCCCGGAATACCGCTACGCCCCGCGAAAGTTCCGGGCGAATCGCACTGACCGATTAGTCAGAAATAGTTATCCGCTCAGGATGATTTTTTCTGAACTATCCGAAAAACGCGTCAGTCACAGCCAATAGCCATCACGCTAAAACCCTGCACACCTGCCGTTGTGCACCGTTGAGCTGAAGCGCGTGCACGTGTCAGGGAACGAGCGATGGACTGCTACGGACAACGTCGTAAACAGGAGTGATCCAATGGAACTGACCACCAAGAACACCCGCATCTACAAACCCTCATCCACTCATGTGCGCGGGTTGAAGCTGGCAGCGCTGGCCCTGGGCAGCAGCCTCGTTCTGGCCGGCTGTGCGGGCAACCCGCCCACCGAGCAGTATGCAGTCACCCAGTCCGCCGTGAACTCCGCCGTCAGCGCTGGCGGCACCGAGTTCGCCGCCGTGGAAATGAAAGCGGCGCAGGACAAGTTCAAGCAGGCCGAGATCGCCATGCATGACAAGAAGTACGACGACGCCAGGCGCCTGGCCGAACAGGCCGAATGGGACGCCCGCCTCGCCGAACGCAAGGCCCAGGCGGCCAAGGCCCAGAAGGCCGTGCAGGATGCCCGCCAGGGCGTTCAGGACGTACGTGAGGAAGGCCTGCGCAGCGCTCAGTGAGCCCTGCCGCGCCCCCCTCGGCCTTCGCACACGATCAAAGGATGAACACTATGCGCAACTACGTCATGATTCCCGCCCTGCTGGCCCTGAGCGTCGGTCTTGCTGCCTGCTCGCACGACCCTAACGCCAACCTCGAATCGGCCCGCACCAACTTCTCCTCGCTGCAGAGCGACCCGCAATCGAGCAAGGTTGCCGCGCTGGAGACCAAGGACGCCCAGGACTGGCTGAACAAGGCCGACAAGGCCTACATGGACCGTGAAGACGAGAAGAAGGTCGACCAGTTGGCCTACCTGACCAACCAGCGCGTCGAGGTGGCCAAGCAGACCATTGCCCTGCGCACCGCCGAAAGCGAACTGAAGAACGCCTCGGCCCAGCGCGCCCAGGCCAAGCTGGACGCCCGCGACGCACAGATCGCCAAGCTGCAGGACAGCCTCAACGCCAAGCAGACCGACCGCGGCACGCTGGTCACCTTCGGTGACGTGCTGTTCGACTTCAACAAGGCCGAACTCAAGAGCAACGCCTACCCGAACGTCACCAAGCTGGCGCAGTTCCTTCAGGAAAACCCGGAACGCAAGGTGATCGTCGAGGGTTACACCGACAGCGTAGGCTCTGCCAACTACAACCAGGGCCTGTCGGAGCGCCGCGCCAACAGCGTGCGCATGGCACTGGTACGTGCTGGCGTCGACCCGGCGCGCATCGTCGCCCAGGGCTATGGCAAGGAGTACCCGGTAGCGGACAACTCGAGCAATTCGGGGCGTGCGCAGAACCGTCGGGTGGAGGTGACCATCTCCAACGACAACCAGCCGGTGGCGCCGCGCTCTGTGAGCCAGGTACAGCAGTAAGGCTGGCTAGCTGAACTGACAAGCCCCGCGCTCGACGCGGGGCTTTCTTTTGCCTGTTCCGGCCCTTTCGCGGCTAAAGCCGCTCCCACAGGGACCACGTACAGGCAGCAGAGATAATGGCTCACTGCACCTGCTGCGGGGTTTCCTCGCCCATGCAACGCACCGCGCGCTTGCGGTTGTCCACCAGCACCCCGGTCAGGCCTTTCTGCTGGGTATCGAACAACACCAGCACGCCATCGACGCATTGGGCCACTTGTGGCGCCGGGTCGAGCGAGACCTTGTAGTCCTCGCCTGGGATGGTCTTGAGCATGGTGAAGTCCTGCAGCAACAGGGCATCCTCGGGCTTGGCGAAATGCAGGTAACCGTAGTACCACAAGGCCCCCACCGTCACGATGATGCTGCCGACACCGGTCAGGATCAGCGGGATGGCGTTGCGTTCTTCACTCATTGCTTGTTCTTCTCGTCAGGGTAATTGGGTACTTCGGCCAGCCGCCGCAGGCCGTTGAAATGGCTGGGGTCGTCAAGAAAACGCAGCATCACCTGGCGCCAGGTCGGGTCGGCGAAGGTCTGCACGTGGCCGCCACGGGTCAGTTGCAGCACCCGTGGCGCAGGCGCGTGCTGGTACAGGCGGATGCCGTTGTCCATCGGCACCAGGGTGTCGTCGATGCTGTGGAAGAACAGCTTGGGCGGGCTGCTCAGTTGCGCGATCGAGCGGATGGCGCTGTCGCCGTCCGGCACCAGCCACGACAGCGGCACCTGCAGCGGCCAGGTCATCCACGAGGTGCTGAGGGCAAAACGCCCGACCGCACGGTAACTGGCCGGCACACCGTCGAACACCAGGGCACTGAAACGCTGGCGCTGCTCCGGGTGGGCCGCCAGGTAGTGAATGGCCATGGCCCCGCCGAGGCTCTGCCCCAGCAATACCAGCGGCTTGCCCTTTACCTCGGGCGCCTGTTCCAGCCAGGCCATGGCCGCCGCGATGTCCTGGTACACCTCAGGCAGGCTCGGCTCGCCCTGCGACAGGCCGTAGCCGCGGTAATCGATCATCAATACCTGGTAGCCCTGCTCCGGCAGCCAGTAGCTGCCGCCCAGGTGCCCAGGCAGGTTGCCGCCATTGCCGTGCAGGTGCAGCACCGTGCCCTTGACCTGGACCCCGGCCTTGGCCGGCAACCACCAGCCGTGCAGGCGGATACCATCAGCAGTGGTCAGGGTGACATCGCGGTATTCGAGCCTGGCCCGCTCTGGCGTGAACGCCTGGCCACGCTCGGGGTAGAACAGCAGGCTGCTGCAACCGCCCAGGCCCAGCAGGATCAAACCCAGGGCCAGCAGGCGGCAGCACTCAGAGAATGTTCGCGTAATCGGCTTCAATGCGATCCAGGCTCAGGTGGTTGAGGAAGTTGGAGAAGCACATCCAGGCCGACAGCGCGTTGAGGTCGCGGAACTGCTCGGGCAGGTACTTGGGAGGCTCGACCAGGCCTTCCTCGACCAACTGTCGCAGGGTACGCATGTCTTCCAGGGTGGTCTTGCCACAGAACAGCAACGGGATCTGTTCGAGCTTGCCCTTCTTCACGGCCAACTGAATGTAGTTGTAAACCATGATGAAGCCCTTGAGGTAGGACAAGTCCTTGGTAAATGGCAGGCCATTGGGCACCGACCCACGGAACACCCGGCTGGCGTTGCTGTAGCTCTGCGCCATCTCGAACCCCTGCTCGCGGAAGAAGTTGTAGACCTGCATGAAATCTGCACCCTCCTCGACCATGTGGATGGCGCGGGTGCGATTGGTGAGCTTGCGCAGGCGGCTGGGGTAGGAGGCGAAGGCGATCACCTCCATGAGGATGGCCAGGCCTTCCTGCGTTACCGTCGACGAGGGCGGGCCCTTGGCCAGGAAAGTACAGATCGGCTGGTTCAGGCCGTTGAGCGTGGTACCGACATGCACCAGCCCTTCGTGCACCTCCAGGGCGCGCACGTCACGGGAGTTGAACATGGCGTCGGCACGCACCTTGATGTAGTCAGCCCCGGCCGCAGCATCGGCGACGATACCGTCGGACTCGAACACACGAATGGTTTCCTCGGCCTCGCCGAACACCTTGTTCAACCGGTGCTGGAGGATTTCCACAGCCTCCTTGGCGGTGAGGTTCTTCGGTTCGTCCTTGAGGTCGCCACGGCCATCGATGTTGTTCAGGTAGTCCGACAGCATCAGGCCGAGGTCGGCCAGGGTCGGGTCACCAGCGTGGAAGGCATCCGAAGCAGCGCCGTACAGTTCCTGGGAGATCAGGCCGAAATCCTCGGTGCCGCGCGCTTCGAGCATGCGCACCACCATGCGGTATTCGCGACACATGCGCTTCATGATCTGCCCGACCGGGTTGAACTGGCCGAGCTGGCGAATGATGTCGCGCTCGATGCCCTGGAACTCGGCCTTGACCGCGCTGGAATCGAACGCCAGCGGGCGCGACTGGTAGTAGGCACGGTCGACGGCCGGCGGCTCCTTGCCCTTGGCCTTGAGGAAGCCCTGGCGGATGTTGTCGTCCCACTTCACCGCGTCCAGGACCCGGATCGGGGTCTGTGCCGCAACGATGCGGTCGGACAGGGCACGGATGGTTTGCTGGTATTCGTCCACCGGGGACTCCTTTCTAGTACAAGAAACCTGTACCGGCCTCTTCGCGGCTAAAGCCGCTCCCACTGGTACTGCATCAGGCTCGAAACCGGTGCGGTCCCTGTGGGAGCGGCTTCAGCCGCGAAGAAGCCAGCACGGTCATTTGCCGGACCGCTGGAACCGCGCCACTTCAACGAACAGGTCGGAGTTGGCCGGGTCGTCCAGGTACGCCAGCACCCGCGCCGACGGGCTGTCGATCAGCACGCCGTCGCCGTTGTCTTCCGGCACTTCGGTGCTGCGCCCGGTCAGCTCCTTCTTGTCCACCGCCTGCTGCACCTGCTCCACATCCAGGTTGTAGACCACCAGTTCCTTGCCATCGACGATATCGAAACCGCCGATAAGGAAGTTGCCACCCAGGCGTTTCGGCACGCCAGCCGACAGGTACCAGCGGTTGCCGTGGCGCGACACGGTGAACACGTATTCCTCGGGGGCCTTGCCCTTGGCCGTGGCCACCGCCTTGTAGGCATCGCCGCCGCTACGGCTAATCACCAGCTTCAGCGGCTCACCCCAGGCGTCCTTGCTGCTCCACTTGCCGAGCAGGGCCTTGGGCGCTGCCTGGTTGCTCGGCAAGGGCTCGTGAAAGGTCACCAGACAACCGCCCAGCAGCAGGAATGACAAAGTCAACAACACCACACGCCAGGCTTTCATCAGGTTCTCCTTGAAAAGTCGGTCTCGGCTCAGGCCGATGCCAGCACCAGCTGCAGGTATCGGCTAAGCATAGCGAGCATCTGCCCATCGGCTTGCGCATTCGCATCCTTGAGCAGGCCCTGATATTCCATCTGCTCGATAATCGCCGTCAACATTTGGGCATCCTGTTCCGGTTGCTGCGAACCCACCACCTGCAGCAATTGGCGGGTGCCATGCAGCAAAATCTGTTCATGGGCGCACACCAGTTGAGCAAGGCGCGGGCAAAGCAGCGCCTCCTGGCGAAAGGCCTGTTCGGCCATCAGGAAGTCGCGGCGGTTCAGCAGTTGCCGCTGCACGTAGTCGGCAGTCATGCGCGCGACCTCGTCAGCCAGGCGTGCCCGCGCCTGCGGGCTGCCGTCACCCTGGGCCAGCAACTGGCGCAACACCACCTCGGTATTGGCCCACAGCTTGGCCATGTAGGCGGCGCTGCGTTCGACGTACTGGGCGAAGGTATCGGTGAGCAGGTCCTCGATATCCTTGAAGTAGTAGGTGGTGGCCGACAGTGGCACACCGGCCTCGGCGGCGACGGCGCGATGGCGCACACCGCGCACGCCATCGCGCACGACAATGCGCATGGCGGCGTCGAGGATCTGTTGACGACGCTGCTCGCTGCCTTGGCGGGCAGTCTTGCGGCCTTGGTATTGCACGCTTTCGGCGACGGCGGTGGCGATGCCGGCGGCGCCCTGGTGAGGCATTGCGGGTGTCACAGGGGGTACCTCATGGTTCAAGTCATCTGCAGCCTGTACCGGCCCTATCGCCGG
>NZ_JBNRIJ010000010.1:10009-23793 GCF_053557675.1 Pseudomonas sp. XP1
ATAAAGCTTCAGGCAAGAAAAAGCCGCCTCGAAAGGCGGCTCGTTCAATTCACTCAGGCTTGCGGACGCATGTGCGGGAACAGGATCACGTCGCGGATCGACGGCGAGTTGGTCAGCAGCATCACCAGGCGGTCGATGCCGATGCCTTCACCAGCAGTCGGTGGCATGCCGTACTCCAGGGCGCGGACGAAGTCGGCGTCGTAGTGCATGGCTTCGTCGTCACCGGCATCCTTCTCGGCCACCTGGGCAAGGAAGCGCTCGGCCTGGTCTTCGGCATCGTTGAGCTCGGAGTAGGCGTTGGCAATCTCGCGGCCACCGATGAACAGCTCGAAACGGTCGGTAACAGCCGGGTTGTCGTCGTTGCGACGGGCCAGCGGCGACACTTCGAACGGGTACTCGGTGATGAAATGCGGTTGCTCCAGCTTGTGCTCGACCAGCTCTTCGAAAATCATCACCTGCAGCTTGCCCAGGCCTTCGTGGCCCAGCACCTTGGCCCCGGCCTTTTTGGCGATGTCGCGTGCGCGGTCGACGTCCTGCAGGTCGGCAGCGGTCAGCTCCGGGTTGTACTTGAGGATCGAGTCGAATACCGACAGGCGGGCGAACGGCTCGCCGAAGTGGAACACCTTGTCGCCGTACGGCACATCGGTAGTGCCCAGTACCAGCTGCGCCAGCTCGCGGAACAGTTCCTCGGTGAGGTCCATGTTGTCGCGGTAGTCGGCGTAGGCCTGGTAGAACTCGAGCATGGTGAATTCAGGGTTGTGACGAGTCGAAACGCCTTCGTTACGGAAGTTGCGGTTGATCTCGAACACCTTCTCGAAGCCACCAACTACCAGGCGCTTGAGGTACAGCTCCGGCGCAATACGCAGGAACATGGCCATGTCCAGGGCGTTGTGGTGAGTTTCGAACGGCTTGGCCGCGGCACCACCCGGGATGGTTTGCAGCATCGGCGTCTCGACTTCGAGGAAGTCGCGCTCGATGAGGAACTTGCGAATGTGCGAGATCACCTGCGAACGCACGCGGAAGGTGTGGCGGGTTTCTTCATTGACCATCAGGTCGACGTAACGCTGGCGGTAGCGCTGCTCGGTGTCGGTCAGGCCGTGGTGCTTGTCGGGCAGCGGGCGCAGCGACTTGGTCAGCAAGCGCACATTGGTCATTTCGACGTACAGGTCGCCCTTGCCGGAACGGGCCAGAGTGCCTTCGGCGCTGATGATGTCGCCCAGGTCCCAGGTCTTGACCGCGGCCAGGGTCTCTTCCGACAGGGTCTTGCGGTTGACGTAGACCTGGATACGGCCGGTCATGTCCTGAATGACCATGAACGAGCCGCGGTTTAGCATGATGCGGCCGGCAACCTTGACCGGAATCGCTGCAGCTTCCAGTTCTTCCTTGGTCTTGTCCGCATACTGCTTCTGCAGGTCGTTGCAGTAGCTGTCGCGACGGAAGTCATTGGGGAAGGCATTGCCCTTGGCGCGCTCGGCGGCAAGCTTTTCCTTGCGCAGGGCGATCAGGGCGTTTTCTTCCTGTTGCAGGTCTTGCGCTTCGGTCTTGAGGTCGCTCATTTCGTCATTCTTTCCATCAGGTGTTCGGTGCCCCTTTCGGGCAGGGCACGCGATACCGGCCCAGGCCAGGTACCGCGGCGGTTGTATGCGGTTTACAGCCCCTGCTTGAGGCTCGCTTCCAGGTACTGGTCGAGGTCGCCGTCCAGCACCTTCTGGCAGTCGCTGCGCTCGACACCGGTACGCAGGTCCTTGATACGCGAGTCATCCAGCACATAGGAGCGGATCTGGTGGCCCCAGCCGATGTCCGACTTGCTGTCTTCCAGCGCCTGCGAGGCGGCGTTGCGCTTCTGCATTTCCAGCTCGTACAACTTGGCCCGCAGCATTTTCATGGCGGTGTCCTTGTTGGCGTGCTGGGAGCGTTCGTTCTGGCAGGCCACCACGGTGTTGGTCGGTACGTGGGTAATACGCACCGCCGAGTCGGTGGTGTTCACGTGCTGACCACCGGCACCGGAGGAACGGTAGGTGTCGATACGCAGGTCGGCCGGGTTGATCTCGATCTCGACCTTGTCGTCGATCTCGGGCGACACGAACACCGCCGAGAACGAGGTGTGGCGACGGGCACCGGAGTCGAACGGGCTCTTGCGCACCAGACGGTGCACGCCGATCTCGGTGCGCAGCCAACCGAAGGCGTACTCGCCCTTGATATGCACGGTAGCGCCCTTGATGCCGGCGACTTCACCTTCGGAAAGCTCGATGATGGTGGCATCGAAACCACGCTTGTCGGCCCAGCGCAGGTACATGCGCAGCAGGATGTTGGCCCAGTCCTGCGCCTCGGTACCACCGGAGCCGGCCTGGATGTCCAGGTAGGCGTTGTTCATGTCCATCTCGCCGCTGAACATGCGACGGAACTCGAGCTGGGCCAGTTTTTCTTCCAGGCCTTCCAGTTCGGTCACGACGTCGCCGACGGCGCCTTCGTCATTCTCCTCGACGGCCATGTCGAGCAGGTCCTGGCAGTCCGCCAGGCCGCCGGACAGCTTGTCCAGGGTCTCGACGACCTGTGCCAGCATGGCACGCTCTCGGCCCAGGGCCTGGGCGTACTCGGGCTTGTTCCAGACGTTAGGGTCTTCCAGTTCGCGGTTGACTTCGATCAGGCGGTCATGCTTGTGATCGTAGTCAAAGATACCCCCGAATGGACTGGGAACGCTCGGTGAGGTCCTTGATGGTGTTCAGGATCGGTTGGATTTCCATGGGCGGGCAGCTCTCGTGCGAATTCGGTGAAAAGCCTGCGAGTATAACCGAGTCCGCTGCAGGGCGGCAGACCCGCCGGGCGCCCGAATGGCCGCAATTACCCGCGTAGGAGCGGCCTTGTGTCGCGATGGGGCGCGCAGCGGCCCCGGAATTCAGCTTCGCAGCAGATACTGCAGGGGGCCGCTGCGCGCCCCATCGCGACACAAGGCCGCTCCTACAAGGGTACGGTGCAGGCCCTGTCAGGCGATGCCAACCTGGTTGCGCCCGCCATTCTTGGCCTGGTACAGGCCTTTGTCGGCAGCCGAGATCAGCTGCCGGCTATGGCTGCCGATGGACGGAGTCTGGGTGGCCAGACCAATGCTGACTGTCAGATACGAGTCGGGGACCGGCGCGGTGTGCGGGATGCCGAGGCCGAGCACGGTCTGGCGCAGCTTCTCGGCCATCAGGCGTGCCCCACCCGGCGAGGTGTTGGGCAATACCAGGACGAATTCCTCGCCGCCATAGCGCGCCGGCAGGTCGGTCGGCCGCGAGCACGAGCCGCGGATTGCCTCGGCCACCTGGCGCAGGGCCTCGTCACCGGCCAGGTGGCCAAAACTGTCGTTGTAGGCCTTGAAGTAGTCGACGTCGATCATCAGCAGCGACAACTGCTGCTGCTCACGCATGGCCCGGCGCCATTCCAGTTCCAGGTACTCGTCGAAGTGGCGGCGATTGGACAACCCGGTCAGTCCATCGGAGTTCATCAGCCGCTGCAGCATCAGGTTGGTATCGAGCAGTTGCTGCTGGCTTACGCGCAAGGCACGGTAGGCCTCGTCGCGCTGCAGCAGGGTGAGGTAGGAGCGCGAGTGATAGCGGATGCGCGCCACCAGCTCGATGGTATCCGGCAACTTGACCAGGTAATCGTTGGCCCCGGCAGCAAAGGCTGCACTCTTGACCAACGGGTCTTCCTTGGTCGACAGGACGATGATCGGGATGTCCTGGGTCGCCGGATTGTTGCGGTATTCACGCACCAGGGTCAGCCCGTCCAGGCCAGGCATGATGAGGTCCTGCAGGATAACCGTAGGCTTGATGCGCACAGCCTGGGCCACCGCCTGGTGCGGGTCGGCGCAGAAGTGGAAGTCGATGTTCTCTTCGTTGGCCAGGCCACGCCGCACCGCCTCGCCGATCATGGCCTGGTCGTCGACCAGCAGCACCATCGCCGAGTTCTCGTTGGGGGTCGTGAAACCTTCGATCGGTAAATCATTCATACCTGTTCACCCGATCACTACCGGCCTGGCGGCGTGATTCAATACACTTCGTCATTTTGCGAAAAATTCCATCAAGCGCCCGGCTATGCGTTCCAGCGGGCGGATTTCTACCGCGGCATCGATAGCCGCGGCAGCCTTGGGCATCCCGTACACCGCACTGCTGGCCTGGTCCTGGGCAATGGTCAGGAAGCCTTGCTGGCGCATCAGCTTCAGGCCCTGGGCACCATCGCGGCCCATGCCGGTAAGCAACACGCCCACCGCATCGCCGGCCCAATAGCGCGCCACACTCTCGAAGAAGACATCGATCGAGGGTCGGTAAATTTCATTGACAGGTTCGGCAGTGTAGGCCAGTTGGCCGTCCTGTAGCAGGCGAATGTGGTGATTGGTGCCGGCCAGCAACACCTGCCCCGGCTGCGGCGGCTCGCCTTCACGGGCCAGACGCACCGGCAGCCCGGCGGCGCTGCTGAGCCATTCGGCCATTCCTGCGGCAAACACCTGGTCCACATGCTGGACCAGCACGATGGCCGCCGGAAACGCCGCCGGCAGGCCCTGAAGCAAAACTTCCAGCGCCGCCGGGCCACCCGCCGAAGAGCCGATCGCCACCAGGCCACGGCGCTGGGAAGCCTCGCGCAGCGGCGTGGCCACCGGGCGAGCGGCGGGCGCCCGCTGCTGGCCGATCAGCCAACCGATATTGAGGATCTTGCGCAGCAGTGGCGCCGCCGCTTCACGGGGGTCGCCCGCGCCCAGCGCCGGGGTGTCTACCACGTCGAGGGCGCCGTAGCCCATGGCCTCGAACACTCGGTGCACGTTCTGCTTGCGGTCGACCGTGACGATTACGATGGCGCATGGGGTTTCGGCCATGATCCGCCGGGTGGCCTCGACACCATCCATGACCGGCATGATCAGGTCCATGAGAATCAGGTCTGGCTGCTGCTCGGTGCAGCGCTGCACCGCCTCGGCACCATTGCTGGCCACCCACACCACCTGGTGCGCCGGCTCCAAGGCGACTGCCCGGCGCAGCGCCTCGACGGCCATGGGCATGTCGTTGACGATGGCGATCTTCATCCCTGAGCACCTCCGATCAGCTCAACCACAGCATCCAGCAACGCGTCGTCATGGAAACTGGCCTTTGCCAAATAGTAGTCGGCGCCGGCATCCAGGCCACGCCGTCGGTCTTCCTCACGGTCCTTGTAGGACACCACCATCACCGGCAGCGATTGCAGGCGCTGGTCGCGGCGCACCAGGGTGACCAGTTCGATACCGTCCATGCGCGGCATGTCGATGTCGGTGATAAGCAGGTCGAAGTCCTCGCCACGCAAAGCGTTCCAGCCGTCCATGCCATCCACCGCCACGGCCACGTCGTAGCCGCGGTTGCCGAGCAGCTTGCGCTGCAGTTCACGCACGGTCAGCGAATCGTCGACCACCAGGATACGCTGGCGCGCCACGCCACGGGCTCCGCTGCTGCCACGTTCGATGCGTTCCAGGCTGCCGGTGCTGAGCAGTTTCTCCACCGAACGCAGCAGGTCCTCGACATCGATGATCAGCACCACCGAACCATCGTCGAGCAAGGCACCGGAAGAAATGTCCTGCACCTTGCCCAGCCGTGGGTCGAGCGGCATCACCACCAGCACCCGCTCGCCCACCAGACGCTCCACGGCCACGCCGTACAGTTGCTCGCGCTCGCGAATCACCACCACCCGCAGGCTGTTCTCCTGCGTTTGCCCGGCCGGGCGGTTGAGCAGTTGGCTGGCCGCGACCAGGCCGATGTGCCGGCCTTCGTGCCAGAAGTGCTGGCGGCCTTCGATCTGCACGATCTCTTCGGCGCTCACTTCGAGCGTGCGTTCGATATGAGCGAGCGGGAATGCATAGGCCTCGCCGCCCACCTCGACCACCAGGCTGCGCACCACCGACAGGGTCAATGGCACCTGCAGGTGGAAACGGCAACCCTGCCCGGCCAACTGGGTCAGTTCGATCGAACCGCGCAGCTCACGGATCATGTGCTGCACCGCATCCAGGCCCACGCCGCGACCGGACACTTCGGTGACCTTGTCGCGCAGGCTGAAACCGGGCAGGAACAGAAACGTCAGCAACTCTTCCTCGCTCATCCGCGCCACCGTGTCGGCGGGCGACAGGGCACGCTCGACAATGCTGCTGCGCAGGCGCTCGAGGTCGATGCCGGCACCGTCGTCGATCAATTCCAGGCTGAGCATACCGGCCTGGTGCGAGGCCCGCAGGCGGATCACCCCCTCCTCCGCCTTGCCCGCCAGCAGCCGCCGTTCGGGCAGCTCGATGCCGTGATCGACCGCGTTACGCAACAGGTGGGTCAGCGGTGCTTCGAGCTTTTCCAGCACGTCACGGTCGACCTGGGTCTTGTCCCCCTCTACCAGCAGCCGCACCGGCTTGCCCAGCGAACGGCCAAGGTCGCGCACCATGCGGCTCTGGCCGGTCAGCACATCGGCAAACGGCCGCATCCGGCAGGCCAGCGCGGTGTCGTACAGCAGTTGTGCGCGCTGGCTGGCCTGCCAGCCGAACTCGTCCAGGTCGCCAGCTTGCTGCTGCAGGATCTGCTGGGTTTCCGCCAGCAGGCGCTGGGTCTGTGCCAGGGCTTCGAGCACCTCGCTGCTCTGGCCACTGTCCTCCAGCTGCATGCGAAGGCCGTCAAGCGCCTGCATGCCCTGGCCATGCATGCGCTTGAGACGCTGCAAGGTCGCCAGGTAAGGCTTGAGCCGCTGGGTTTCCACCAGCGACTTGCTGGAAAGGTCGAGCAGGCTGTTGAGGCGGTCGGCGGTCACTCGCAGCACCCGCTCCGTCCCTTCGCCGGTGCGCTTGCCGGCCTTGCGACGTGGGGCCGGCTCGGGCTCAGGCTCCAAGGGTTCGACAGGCAGCGGCACAGGTTCGTCTTGTGCGGTTTGCCCCGGCGCTTCCGGCTGCGCTGGCACGGCTGGCGGCGCGGGGGGTACGGCTGCCGCCCCCGGGTCGAGCAGGTTGGCCATTTGCGCAAGGAACACCGGCAGAGTCGCCTGCGCACCGGCATCGCCAGGCGTGGCGATGCGCATCAACAGGTCGGTGCCCTGCAGCAGGGCGTCGATATGCTCGGCGCTCAGCCGCAGGCGACCCTCCTGGGCGGCCACCAGGCAGTCCTCCATGACATGGGCGACGCTGACGCCAGCGTCCACCCCGACGATCCGCGCCGCGCCCTTCAGCGAGTGGGCCGCACGCATGCAAGCCTCGAGCTGGTCGGCCTGCGTGGGATTACGCTCCAGCGCCATCAGGCCGGCGCTGAGCACCTGGGTCTGCGCCTCGGCCTCCAGGCTGAACAGTTCGAGCAACGATGCGTCGCGCATTTGCTCTGGGGTCATGACAGGCTCCGCTGCACGGCAGACAGTAAGTGTTGATCGTCCAGCACCCGCACGCTGCGGCCACGCCATTGCAGCACCGCTGCGGTGAAGCGGGAGGCATCCTGGCCGCTGCCCAGAAGCTTCGGGTCGAGCCGGTGAATGCCATCGATTTCCTCGACCGCCATCACTACCGGGCCACCCTCCGCAGCCAGGATCAGCATGCGTGGCACCGCCCGGCCGCCACGTTGCTCGGCAGCGCTGGCCTGTACACCCAGCAGGTCGGCCAGTGACAGGCACGGCACCAGCGCACCGCGCACGTTTGCCACCCCCTGCAATACCCGCGAGCGCTGGTGTGGTAGCGAATGCACCGCCTGTAGCGGGGCAATTTCGGCCAGGCAGGCGGTGGCCAGCGCCAGCCACTCTTCGCCCAGGCGGAACAGCAGCATGGAGCGGCCGGTGCTTTCCTCGACTGGCGACGCCACGGCAGCCTGATGTTCCTGCATCAGCGCGTAGCGGTCGAGCAGGCGTGTTGCCGCTGCGGCATATACCTCGCAGTTGCGGCAGTGAACGTGACGTTCCAGCAGTGGGCACTGCTTGTCGCCGTGTACGCCAATGCGGTTCCAGCAATCGTCGATGTGCGCGTCATCCTCGGCGAGCAACTGCATCGCGGATTCCTTCATCGTTCAGACTCCCGGCCAACCCGCGCGGCGCGCTCCTGAAGGCGCCGAGCGCCGGCCAAGTCACCCTGGGCCGCCAACAACGCCGCCAGGTGTACCAGCGCCTCGGGGTGCTGCGGCTCCAGGTACAGGGCTTTGCGATAGTGGGTCAGTGCCTGCTGGGCATCGCCTTCGGTATCGCTGAGCAGCCCCAGCCAGTAGTAAACCTGTGCCGAAGGCGCGAACTGGTCCAGGTAGCGCTGGCATTCGCCACGGGCCTGGTCGCTGGCACCGGCATTGGCAAGCCGGGCAATGCTGGCCAGCAACTCGCTTGCCGCCTCGCGCTTGTGCTCGCGCGCTGGCGCTGGCGCTGGCTTGGCAGCCACAGGCAGCACCCGCAATGGGCGCGACGACGCTGGGCTCGGTAGCGGATAGCCTGGCTTGGCCAGTGCGGACGGCGTGCGCCGCAAGGGCTGGACCGGGGTTGTAGCCAGCGCGGCGCCGCCCTCCTGTTGGCGCACGTAGGCGAACGATTGGGCAATCCCCAGCGGGCGCATGCCCAATCGCGCCAGCAAGCTACCTTCGGCCGGACCGATGAACAGCACACCCTGCGGGTGCAACAAGCGCTTGAGCACTTCGAACACCCGTTGTTGGGTCGGCACGTCGAAATAGATCAGCAGGTTGCGGCAGAACACGAAATCGTAAAGGCCATCGCGGCTGGCCAGCGCCGGGTCGAGCACATTGCCCACCTGCAGGCTGACTTGCTCGCGCACCCGTTCATGCAGAAGGTGGCCTTCCTCCAAAGCATCAAAGTAACGCTCGCGAAAGCCCAGGTCGCTGCCACGGAAGGCATTGCGGCCGTACACGCCCTGCCCGGCCTTGGCCACGGAACTGGGGCTGATGTCCATGCCGTCGATCATGAACGCCCCCGGCGCAATGCCGGCATCGAGCAAGGCCATCGCCAGCGAATAGGGTTCCTCGCCGGTCGAGCAAGGCAGGCTGAGCAAACGCAGCGGGCGCACCCCGGCCAGCTCGGTCAGGCGCTTGTGCGCCAGGCTGGCCAAGGCCGTGAAGGACTCTGGGTAACGGAAGAACCAGGTTTCCGGGACGATGACCGCTTCGATCAGTGCCTGTTGCTCATCCATCGACTGTTGCAGGTGCAGCCAGTAATCATCCAGGTCCGCAGCGTTCACGGCCACGCAGCGCTGGCGCAGCGCACGCTCGACCATGGGCGCGCCCACCGACTCCACGTCCAGGCCGATGCGTTCGCGCAAGAAGCGGAAGAAATGCT
Source organism: Pseudomonas sp. XP1 (assembly GCF_053557675.1). NCBI lineage: Bacteria > Pseudomonadati > Pseudomonadota > Gammaproteobacteria > Pseudomonadales > Pseudomonadaceae > Pseudomonas > Pseudomonas sp. XP1. Next base: position 19,283 of record NZ_JBNRIJ010000010.1, read on the forward strand.
GTTCGTTCATGTCGGCATCCCTGTCGGATCATCCGCGTACAGCAACTCGTGCACGGCATCGGGCAGCAGGTCGTTGACTTCAATGCGCTGCAGCAAGCCCTGCTCATCCTGACGCACCGGGCCCAGGTACGGGGCCTCAGCGCTGTCCACGCCATAGGGCTGAAACTCGTTGGGGTGACAACGCAGGGTTTCGGTGGCCTGTTCCAGGATCAGGCCAAGCTGCAGGCCGCCTCGGTAGTGCACCAGCACCAGGCGGGTACTGGTGCGCTGCGCTGCCGGCTGGCCGAAGCTCAATGCCGCCAGGTCGACCACCGGTACCAGCAAGCCCCGGTGTGCAAGTATGCCTGCGACCCAGGCAGGCGCCTTGGCAATCGGCTTGAGCGGCTGGCGCGGCAACACCTCGATCACCTCGTGCACGCTCAGGGCAAAGCGTTGCTCCCGGATGCGAAACTGCAGGTACAACGCCCCCTTGGCGTTGACCGCCCGCGCGGCACGCGGTTGCAAGTCGTTCATCGCAGTCAGACTTTGAAGCGCGAAACGCCGCCACGCAGGCCAGCGGCCACCTGGCTCAGCTCATCGATGGCGAAACTGGCCTGGCGCAGTGATTCGACCGTCTGGGTGCTGGCATCGCTGAGCTGGGCCAGCGCCTGGTTGATCTGCTCGGCACCGGTGGCCTGGGCCTGCATGCCTTCGTTGACCATCAGCACGCGCGGCGCCAACGCCTGCACCTGGTGGATGATCTGGCTGAGCTGCTCGCCCACCTGCTGCACCTCGAACATGCCGCGGCGCACTTCTTCGGAGAACTTGTCCATGCCCATGACCCCGGCCGACACCGCCGACTGGATCTCGCGCACCATCTGCTCGATATCATAGGTTGCCACGGCGGTCTGGTCGGCCAGGCGGCGCACTTCGGTGGCCACCACGGCAAAGCCGCGGCCATACTCGCCGGCCTTTTCCGCTTCGATGGCAGCGTTGAGCGACAGCAGGTTGGTCTGGTCGGCAACCTTGACGATGGTCACCACCATCTGGGTGATGTTGCTGGCCTTTTCGTTGAGGATGCCAAGCTTGGCGTTGACCAGGTCGGCGGCGCCCATCACCTGGTGCATGGTTTCTTCCATGCGTGCCAGGCCCTGCTGACCGGAACCGGCCAGGCTGGAGGCCTGATCGGCGGCCGAGGTGACTTCGGTCATGGTGCGCACAAGGTCACGCGAGGTGGCGGCGATTTCCCGTGAGGTGGCGCCGATTTCGGTGGTGGTGGCAGCCGTTTCGGTAGCGGTGGCTTGCTGCTGCTTGGAGGTTGCAGCGATTTCGGTCACCGAGGTGGTCACCTGCACCGACGAACGCTGGGCCTGGGCCACCAGGTTGGCCAGGGCCTCGGCCATTTCGTTGAAGCCGCTTTCGATGGCGCCGAACTCGTCCTTGCGGTCCAGGCTCAGGCGCATGCTCAGGTCACCGGAGCGCAGTTTGTCGAGGGCATGGACAATACGCTGCATGGGCGCGGTGATGGCGCGCATCAGCAACAGGCCGCAGATACCGGCGGCGATGATCGCCAGCAGCAGTGAAACCATCATGCTGCCCTTGGCCGTGCTCACGGCGCCGACAATCTCGTTGGTGTCGGCGTCGGCGGAGGCGCGGTTGTGCTCGATCACTTCGTTCAGGTGCTTGCGGCCTTCGATCCAGGCCGGGGTCAGCACATCGGTGATCAACCGCTGGGCTTCGGCGTAGTTGCGCTGTCGATAGGCTTCCAGCACCTGGTCGACAATCTTGAGGTAGGCATCTTTCATCTGGATGAAGGTGTCGAAGCGCGCCTGGTCGTCATCATCCTGAATGGTGTCCTGGTAGCTGTCCATGTGCTGTTTCAGGCGGTCCTGGAAGCTCTTGAACAGCTCCGTGTCGGCCGAGGTGAATTCGCGGTGGTTGGACAGCCCCACCAGCTGCTGGCTGGTGACGTAACTGTCGACCCAGGCACTGCGGATCATCGAACTGTAGTAGAGGCCGGGAATGCTGTCGGTCCCCACTGCCTGCTCGGCGGATGCGATGGTCACCAACCGCGAGTAGGCGGCCACGATCATCAGCAGCATGATGGCGATGATCACGGCAAAGCTTGCCAGGATCCGTTGGCGCAAGGTCCAGTTCTTCACATTCAGCCCTCAGGAAATCACAACGAGCGGGAAAAATCGCCGAAGTATAGCCCAGGCGCCCAGCGCTCATGCGGCTGAAATGTGGGGTAACCAGATAACCTTGCCGACAGACCGGTCATTTGTGCCCAACGCCATTGGGGCCGCTGTGCGACCCATCGCCGGCACGCCAGGCTCCCACCTCGACCGCATGAGCTCGGGGCATGTGCGATCCCTGTGGGAGCCGGCTTGCCGGCGATGGGCTGCAACGCAGCCCCCATCACTGGCCGGCGGCAAGCCTTGCCTGGCTTTCCAGTTCCTGGCGCAGGATCGGGTCCAGGCGCAGCTGGCGGGCCAGTTCGTCCAGGTAGGCGCGTTCCATGAAGTTTTCCTGGTCGACCATCATCACGCTGGCCAGGTACATCTCGGCAGCCATTTCCGGGGTTTGCGCGGCACGGGCCACTTCGGCCGGGTCCAGCGGCTTGTTCAGCTCGGCATGCAGCCAGTGCTGCAACTCGCGGTCGTTGTCCAGGCGGGTGAACTCGCCCTCGATCAGCGCACGCTCGCGTTCGTCGATATGGCCATCGGACTTGGCCGCCGCCACCAGCGCCCGAAGTACCGCCTGGCTGTGCAGCTCGGCCTGGGCAGGCGGCAGTCGGTCTACGGTCTGTGGCTCGGCGGCGGCCACCTGCTGGCTCGCCTGCCAGTTGCCGTAGGCCTTGTAGGCCAGCACACCGAGCGCGGCCAGGCCGCCGTAGGTGAGGGCCTTTCCGCCATATTTGCGGGCTTTCTTGTTGCCTAGCAGCAAACCCATGGCGCCCGCCGCCAGGGCGCCGCCACCGGCACCTGAAAGCAGGCTGCCAAGGCCGCCGGCACTGGTACCTGGCTTGCCAGAGCTGCCCTTGCCAGCCTGGCTGGCAAGCAAGTCCTGGCCTGACTTGAGCAACTGGTCGAGCAATCCCCGGGTATTCATCAAACGGTCTCCACATTGGCCAAGGGAGCCGTCAGGTTAAGCCCTGCCCGCCCGATCGCCACGGGGGGATTTGCTTCCGGATGTTGCATTGGCTGGCAAAAAGCCAACTAGACTCGATATCGCCAATACCGCGCATAACCGCACCACGTTCATGACTATCGCTTCACTGCTTGCTTGATGACTGCCCCGACCAAAATCTCCAATAAGAGGGAACACCATGTCAGTGCACAAGACCGCATTGCTCGGCGCAACCGCCTGCGCCGTGCTGGCCAGCGCCAGCCTGCAGGCTGCCGAACCGCCCAAGGCCCTGGGCCCCGGCGAGGGCCGCCTGGACATCGTCGCCTGGCCCGGCTACATCGAACGCGGTGAAAGCGACAAGGCCTACGACTGGGTGACCGGCTTCGAGAAGGAAACCGGCTGCAAGGTCAGCGTCAAGACCGCCGCCACCTCGGACGAGATGGTCAGCCTGATGACCAAGGGCGGCTACGACCTGGTCACCGCCTCGGGCGATGCCTCGCTGCGGCTCATCGCGGGCAAGCGGGTGCAGCCAATCAATACCGCCTTGATCCCCAACTGGAAGAACATCGACCCACGGCTGCAGGACGGTGGCTGGTACGTGGTCGACAAGCAGGTCTACGGCACCCCGTACCAATGGGGGCCGAACGTGCTGCTGTACAACACCGACGTGTTCAAGCAGGCGCCCACCAGCTGGGGCGTGCTGTTCGAGCCGCAGAACCTGCCCGACGGCAAGCCGAACAAGGGCCGCGTGCAGGCCTATGATGGGCCGATCTATATCGCCGATGCGGCGTTGTACCTGAAGACGGCCAAGCCGGAGCTGGGCATCCAGGACCCATACGAGCTGAGCGAAGCGCAGTACAAGGCCGTGCTGGAGCTGCTGCGCCAGCAGCAACCGCTGATCCACCGCTACTGGCATGACGCCACGGTGCAGATGAGCGACGTGAAGAACGAAGGCGTGGTCGCCTCCAGTTCCTGGGGCTACATGGTCAACGGCCTGAAGGCCGAGAAGCAGCCCGTGGCCTCGACCATTCCCAAGGAAGGCGCGACCGGCTGGGCCGACACCACCATGCTGCACAGCGAAGCCAAGCACCCCAACTGTGCCTACAAATGGATGGACTGGTCGCTACAGCCGAAGGTACAGGGAGACGTGGCAGCCTGGTTCGGTTCGTTGCCGGCGGTGCCGGCGGCCTGCACCGGCAGCGAGCTGCTGGGGGCCGAGGGCTGCAAGACCAACGGTTTCGACAACTTCGACAAGATCGCCTTCTGGAAAACCCCGCAAGCCCAGGGCGGCAAGTTCGTGCCGTATAGCCGCTGGACCCAGGATTACATTGCGATCATGGGTGGGCGCTGAGGTTGCCTGAATGCCTGTGCCGGCCTCTTCGCGGGTAAACCCCCACCCCCCC
>NZ_JBNRIJ010000010.1:23944-49977 GCF_053557675.1 Pseudomonas sp. XP1
GCACCTTCGGCGAGGTCAAGGCCGTCGACCAGGTCAGCATCGACATTATCGATGGCGAATTCTTCTCCATGCTCGGCCCCTCTGGCTCGGGCAAGACCACCTGCCTGCGCCTGATCGCAGGCTTCGAGCAACCCACCAGCGGTTCGATCCGCATCCACGGTGTCGAGGCTGCGGGCGTCCCGCCCTACCAGCGCGACGTCAACACCGTATTCCAGGACTACGCCCTGTTCCCGCACATGAACGTACTGGACAACATTGCCTACGGCCTGAAGGTAAAAGGCGTGGCCAAGGCCGAACGCCACAGCCGCGCCGAAGAAGCCCTGGCGATGGTGGCCCTGGCCGGCTACGGCGCGCGCAAGCCAGCGCAGTTGTCCGGTGGCCAGCGCCAACGCGTGGCCCTGGCCCGCGCTCTGGTCAACCGGCCACGGGTACTGCTGCTGGACGAGCCGCTTGGCGCGCTGGACCTGAAGTTGCGCGAACAGATGCAGGGCGAGTTGAAAAAGCTGCAGCGCCAGCTGGGCATCACTTTCATCTTCGTCACCCACGACCAGACCGAGGCGCTGTCGATGTCCGATCGCGTCGCAGTGTTCAACCGCGGCCGTATCGAGCAGGTCGACACCCCGCGCAACCTTTACATGCAACCGGCCACCACCTTTGTTGCCGAATTCGTCGGCACCTCCAATGTGGTGCGTGGCGAATTGGCCACGGCGCTCAATGGCAGCCCCGCGCCCTTCTCCATCCGCCCCGAACACATCCGCCTCGGCGACCCGGCCACAGCCGGCCAGCACGTCCAGGTCAGCGGCCAGCTGCGCGATATCCAGTACCAGGGCAGTGCCACCCGCTACGAGCTGCAACTGGACAGCGGCCAGCTGCTGGCGGTGAGCCAGGCCAACGACCGCTGGCAGGCGCAGGCGCAGGCTTGGCAACCCGGGCAACGGGTCCGGGCGCACTGGCCCCGCGAAGCCATGACGGTGCTGCAGGAAACCGAGGGCCGCTGACATGAGCACACTGCGCGGCCTGTCCAACCTGTTGTACCGGCGCCCCAACCTGTACCTGGCCTTGCTGCTGATCCCACCGCTGACCTGGTTCGGCGCGATCTACCTGGGCTCGCTGCTGAACCTGCTGTGGCAAGGCTTCTATACCTTCGACGACTTCACCATGGCGGTGACGCCGGACCTGACCCTGGGCAATTTCGCCGCGCTGTTCAATCCGTCGAACTTCGACATCATCCTGCGCACCTTGGGCATGGCGCTGGCGGTGTCGCTGGCCAGTGCGGTGCTGGCGTTCCCCATCGCCTATTACATGGCGCGCTACACCAGCGGCAAGACCAAGGCGTTTTTCTATATAGCGGTGATGATGCCGATGTGGGCCAGCTACATCGTCAAGACCTACGCCTGGACCCTGCTGCTGGCCAAGGGCGGCGTGGCCCAGTGGTTCGTCCAGCAGCTGCATCTGGATGCCCTGCTGCAAACGGTGCTGGCGGTGCCGGGCGTGGGCGGCAGCACGCTGTCGACTTCGCACCTGGGGCGCTTCATGGTGTTCGTGTATATCTGGCTGCCGTTCATGATCCTGCCGATCCAGGCCTCGCTGGAACGCTTGCCGCCGTCACTGCTACAAGCCTCGGCAGACCTCGGCGCCCGGCCTGGGCAAACCTTCGTGCAGGTGATACTGCCGCTGTCGATTCCGGGCATTGCCGCCGGCTCGATCTTCACCTTCTCGCTGACCTTGGGCGACTTCATCGTACCGCAGCTGATCGGCCCGCCCGGCTACTTCATCGGCAGTATGGTCTATGCCCAGCAAGGGGCGATCGGCAACATGCCGATGGCCGCTGCGTTCACCCTGGTGCCGATCGTGCTGATTGCGGTGTACCTGTCCATCGTCAAGCGACTGGGAGCCTTCGATGCACTCTGAAAAAGCCTCGGCCGGGCTGCGCCTGGCCGCCTGGGGCGGGTTGCTGTTCCTGCACTTCCCGATCCTGATCATCTTCCTGTACGCGTTCAACACCGAAGACGCGGCATTCAGCTTTCCGCCCAAGGGCTTTACCCTTAAGTGGTTCGCCGTGGCCTTCGCCCGGCCCGATGTGCTGGAAGCGATCAAGCTGTCACTGCAGGTGGCCTGCCTGGCCACGCTGATCGCCCTGGTGCTCGGCACGCTGGCCTCGGCGGCGCTGTACCGGCGCAGCTTTTTCGGCAAGGAGAGCATTTCGCTGATGCTGATACTGCCCATCGCCCTGCCCGGCATCATCACCGGCATCGCCCTGCTCTCGGCGTTCAAGACCTTGGGGATCGAGCCCGGGGTGTTCACCATCGTGGTCGGCCACGCCACGTTCTGCGTGGTGATCGTCTACAACAATGTGATCGCTCGCCTGCGGCGTACTTCGCAGAGCCTGATCGAAGCCTCGATGGACCTCGGCGCCGACGGCTGGCAGACCTTCCGCTACATCATCCTGCCCAACCTAGGCTCGGCACTGCTGGCCGGTGGCATGCTGGCCTTTGCCCTGTCGTTCGACGAAATCATCGTCACCACCTTCACTGCCGGCCACGAACGCACCCTGCCGATCTGGCTGCTCAACCAGCTCAGCCGACCGCGCGACGTGCCGGTGACCAACGTGGTCGCCATGCTGGTGATGCTGGTGACCATGCTGCCAATCCTTGGCGCCTATTACCTGACCCGTGGCGGCGAAAGCGTCGCGGGCAACGGCAAATGACCCTGGAGGAGTCCCCGATGCAAACGCAGATGCTGATCAATGGCCAGCTGGTCGCTGGCCAAGGCCCGGCCTGGACCGTGCTCAACCCGGCGCTGGGCAGTGCCCTGGCGCAGATCAACGAAGCCAGCGAGGCCCAGGTGGACAGCGCCGTGCGCGCCGCCGACCAGGCTTTCGACAGCTGGTCGCAAACCAGCCCCAAGGAACGCTCGCAGGCCTTGCTGGCGCTGGCCGACGCTATCGAAGCCCATGGCGATGAACTGGCCCGGCTGGAATCGCAGAACTGCGGCAAGCCGCTGAGCGCCGCGCTGAATGACGAGATCCCGGCAATTGCCGACGTGTTCCGCTACTTCGCCGGTGCGGCGCGCTGCCTGGGCGGCTCGGCAGCCGGCGAGTACCTGCCGGGCCATACGTCGATGATCCGCCGCGACCCGCTGGGCGTGGTGGCCTCGATCGCGCCGTGGAACTACCCGTTGATGATGCTGGCGTGGAAGATCGCCCCGGCCCTGGCTGCCGGCAACACGGTGGTGATCAAGCCCTCCGAGCTGACCCCGCTGACCGCCCTGCGCCTCGGCGAACTGGCCCAGGACCTGCTGCCACCGGGGGTGCTGAACATCCTCTTTGGCCGCGGTCAGACAGTCGGCAACCCGCTGGTCAACCACCCCAAGGTGCGCATGGTGTCGCTGACCGGCTCGATCCCCACCGGCGCGCACATCATCAGCGCCACCGCCGACAGCGTGAAACGCATGCACATGGAACTGGGTGGCAAGGCCCCGGTGCTGGTGTTCGACGATGCCGACATCGATGCCGCCATCGACGGCATCCGTACCTTCGGCTTCTACAACGCCGGCCAGGACTGCACCGCGGCCTGTCGGTTGTATGTGCAGGATGGCATCTACGAGCGTTTCGTCGAACGCCTGGGGGCCGCAGTGGCCAGCCTCAAGCCGGGCCCGCAGGAAGCCGAGGACACCGAACTGGGGCCACTGATCAGTGCCCAGCACCGCGACAAGGTCGCAGGGCTGGTGCAACGGGCTATTGCCCAGCCGCACATTCGCCTGGTAACCGGTGGCAAGGCCATTGATGGCGACGGATTCTTCTTCGAACCGACCGTGCTGGCCGATGCCCTGCAGGACGACGAAATCGTGCGCAACGAAGTGTTCGGCCCGGTGGTGTCGGTGACCCGCTTCAGCAACGAAGCGCAGGCGCTGGAATGGGCCAACGATTCCAACTACGGCCTGGCCTCATCGGTATGGACCCGCGACACCGGCCGCGCTCACCGCCTGGCGGCGCGCCTGCAGTATGGCTGCACGTGGGTGAACACCCACTTCATGCTGGTCAGCGAAATGCCCCATGGCGGGCAGAAGCACTCGGGGTATGGCAAGGACATGTCGATGTATGGGCTGGAGGACTACACCTGTGTGCGGCATGTGATGATCAAGCATTGACCGAACCGTTAGCCGAGGGGCTTTGCCCCCTCGGTTAACATCTCAGACATTTCCTTCAAGCTTGATCTACTCCCTCCTACTGCTCATCCATTGAGCCATGCTTGCTGGTATCATCATCTGATACCATGAATAATCATCAGCAAGCCACACTTGAAGCAGTACTGAAAAGGCCGGTTCCCAGGACGCTGGAGTGGGCGCGAGTGGAATCACTGTTGGTATCCCTGGGTGCCCGAGTGATTGAAGGACGAGGGTCACGGGTTCGCTTTGAACTCAATGGAGCAGTGGCAACCTTCCACCGCCCTCATCCGGACAGGCACGCAAAGCCCTACCAACTACGAGACGCCCGCCAGTTCCTTGAGCAGGCAGGAGTAATACCATGAATGTCATGACTTACCGCGGCTATGCCGCTCGTATCGAATACAGCGACGAAGACCAGTTGCTGATCGGCCACGTTGCGGGTATTCGCGATGTGATCGGTTTTCACGGCGAATCCATCAGTGAGTTGCGCCAGGCATTCGAAGAAGCCGTGGACGATTATCTTGAGACTTGCGAACGCCTGGGCCGCGAGCCGCAGAAGACCTACTCTGGCAAGCTTAGCCTGCGACTCGAACCTACCCTTCATGCCAGCGTGGCCGCCAAGGCCGAGTTGGCAGAGAAGAGTATCAACCAGTGGGTAAGCGATATCCTCAGCAAAGCCGCCTATAGCTGAGTTGAGAAGCCAACGCGGTCGTTGTAGGGGCGGGGTCATCGAGGCGTCGAACCGCCGCGAACACCGGCGAAGCCGGTGCCAAACACCGAGCCGCCTTCTTCGCGGGCTTGCCCGCTCCCACAGGTACATCACAGCCCTTGAGGTTAGTGATGTACCTGTGGGAGCGGGTTCACCCGCGAAGAGGCCAGTACAGGTAGACCCTAGTCGCGCAAATCCGACTCGTGAATCGGGTTGGCCCGGCTGGTGGCGCGCTGGTATTGCGCTGGCCAGGTGGCCTTGTTGCCGCCCAGGTCGTCGTCGGCGTGTAGCGGCCAGTACGGGTCGCGCAGCAGTTCGCGGGCGAGGAAGATAATGTCGGCCTGGCCGGTGCGCAGGATGTGCTCGGCCTGGGCCGGCTCGGTGATCATGCCCACGGTGCCGGTGGCAATTTCCGATTCCTTGCGCACACGCTCGGCGAAGCGGGTCTGGTAGCCGGGCCCTGTGGGGATTTCGGCATTGACCGAGGTGCCGCCGGAGGACACGTCGATCAGGTCGACACCCAAGCCACGCAGGCGGCGGGCCAGTTCGACGGTTTCATCCGGGTTCCAGCCGTCCTCCACCCAGTCGGTCGCCGATACCCGCACGAACAGCGGTAACTCGGCAGGCCAGACCTTGCGCACGGCCTCGACCACCTGCAGGGTCAGGCGGATACGGTTTTCGAAGCAACTGCCATATTCGTCGCGCCGCTGGTTGCTCAGCGGCGACAGGAACTGGTGCAACAGGTAGCCGTGGGCGGCGTGGATCTCGACCACTTTGAAACCGGCCTTCAGGGCACGCTCGGTCGAGGCGACAAAGGCGTCGATCACAGCCTGAATCTCATTGTGGTTCAACTCGTGCGGCGTCGTGTGTTGCGGGTCGAAGGCGATTTTCGACGGGCCCACCGGTTGCCAGCCGCCCTCCTCGAGCTTAACGCTGCCTTGCTTGCCCAGCCATGGGCGATAGGTGCTGGCCTTGCGCCCCGCGTGAGCCAGCTGGATGCCGGGCACGCTCCCCTGGGCGGTGATGAAACGGGTGATGCGTTGCAGCGGGGCGATCTGAGCGTCGTTCCACAGGCCGAGGTCTTCAGCGGTGATGCGGCCATCGGCGGTCACCGCCACGGCTTCAGTGATTACCAGGCCAGCGCCACCCACGGCGCGGCTGCCTAAATGGACGAGGTGCCAGTCGTTGGCCAGACCATCGACGGCGGAATACTGGCACATCGGCGAAACGGCGATGCGGTTGGGCAGGGTCAGCTGACGCAGGGTGTAAGGCTCGAGCAGCAGGCTCATGAGGGCACCTCCCAAGGACTCCAATGGTGATCCGGCCCGGACACTCAATTGCACGTCCCTGGCCCAGGTCCGGTCATAACTTCAGACTAGACCAGAATGGTTGGGGGGGAGGTTCCATGGGATTTCGGGTGGGTGTGCAAGGGGGGGTTGGATCGAGAGTGGCGGCGCTCGATCTCCTAGGCAACATCACTCTCAAGGCAGGCACCTGGCAGCCCTGCCCGCCGCTACAGGCAGGCACTCTGACAGGTATTTCAGATAATCCCTACGATCCCGATCTGGTGAAGCCTAAGATGAGGAAATACCCTACAAGCCCTGTCGACTCGCGTCTGATTGTTACTGGAATCCTGACTCTCTAGCCTTTGCTGGTCGCTGGCATTCAGCGGCCGGGGGTGGAATCCCGATCAATTACCGAGTAGCTGTCGTCATGGCAGTTGTGCGCGGAAGGCCGCAAAGCCTACCGGGTTTACTCGTAGCCTGGATTCCACACCGCGTACAACTGCCACCCTTCGTGTGGAATCGGAGAGGCGGTCAATCAGCAACCATACGAGTGATTGATATGAAAATGACAGTCCCTGATCCCCCCTCATTTCTTCTCCTTCGACAAAGCGCTCAGAATGATCAGGAGAGGAATCAATGAAGACAGACGACACCCAATTCACCGTCGGCAAGACCACTTTCTTTCAGGGTGAGAACCAGACCCACCCATTATTTCGCATCGAAGCGGGCATTCCGTGCCGAGACGCCCGTGATCAGGCTTCGGAATTGATGGGCTATGTGCGGGAGTTGACCATCGTCGGGCTGATGGATGAGAAACCCATGATGATCTGGGCTGCGCACTATCTCAGTGCGATGGCCAAGGCACTGATGGATGATGCCGAGTTAGGTATGGCGCGCTGAGTTTGATGTGATCATCGGTCGTACGGAGAGCAATTTCGCAAGCCCACCGCAGAGCCTTGTGGGAGCGGTTTACCCGCGAAGCAGACGACGCGGTGGATGGCACCGGCTTCGCCGGTGATCGCCGGCAAGCCAGCTCCCACAGGTACAGTGCAAGCCTCAAGCCCGGTGCAGGCCCTGTGGGAGCGGGCATGCCCGCGAAGCAGCGACTCGGTGGATGGCACCGGCTTCGCCGGTGTTCGCGGGTGAACCCGCTCCCACAACGGGCCAGCGCCAGGCCGTCAGCAGCGGCGGTATCTACCGTCAGCGCGGTTCCATGTGGGCAATCATCAACTGCACACTTTCATTACCACGGAACTCGTTCACATCCAGCTTGTACGCCAACTCGACCCAACGCACCGTCGGGTTCGGCCACACTTCGCGGTCAATGCCAAAGGCAATGCCGTCCAGCCGCACCGAGCCGCACTCGCTCTTGAGTACCACCTTCAGGTGCCGCTCGCCCACCACGCGCTGCTCCACCAACTGGAACACGCCATGGAACAGCGGCTCGGGGAAGTGCTGCCCCCAGGGCCCGGCATGGCGCAGGGCCTTGGCCAGGTCGAGGTGGAACTCCTCCACCGCCAGGCTGCCGTCGGACAACAGCCGACCGGTCAGGTCCTCTTCGCGCAGCTGGCGTCGTACTTCTTCATCGAACGCCTCGGCAAATGCAGGGAAATTGGCCTCAGGCAACGACAATCCCGCCGCCATCGCGTGGCCGCCGAACTTGCTGATCAGTTGCGGGTGGCGCGCCGCCACGGCATCCAGCGCATCGCGAATATGGAAACCCGGCACCGAACGCGCCGACCCTTTGAGCATGCCCTCGCCAGCGTCGGCGAAAGCGATGGTCGGCCGGTGGTAACGCTCCTTCAGGCGCGAAGCCAGAATACCGATAACCCCCTGGTGCCAGTCGGCATCGAACAGGCACAGGCCATATGGCATCGACTCGACAGGCAGGTCCTTTAGCTGGGCCAGGGCCTCGCGCTGCATGCCCTGTTCGATGGACTTGCGGTCCTGGTTCAGGTCATCCAGCTGCTGGGCCATGTCCTGGGCCAGGGCCGCGTCTTCGCACAGCAGGCATTCGATGCCCAGGCTCATGTCGTCCAGGCGCCCGGCAGCGTTCAGCCGCGGGCCCAGGATGAAGCCGAGGTCGGTCGAGGTGATGCGCCGGTGATCGCGACGGGCCACTTCAAGAATGGCCTTGAGCCCCGGCCGGGCGCGGCCGGCGCGAATGCGCTCAAGACCCTGGTGCACCAGGATGCGGTTGTTGGCATCCAATGGCACCACGTCTGCGACGCTGCCCAGGGCAACCAGGTCGAGCAATTCGCCGATGTTCGGCTGCGGCTGCGTTTCGTAGCGCCCCAGGCTGCGCAGGCGCGCACGCAGGGCCATCAGCACATAGAAGATCACCCCTACCCCGGCCAGTGCCTTGCTCGGGAAACTGCAACCCGGCTGATTGGGGTTGATGATGGCGTCGGCGTCGGGCAACTCCGCGCCCGGCAGGTGGTGGTCGGTGACCAGCACCTTGAGTCCGGCGGCCTTGGCGGCAGCCACACCGTCGACGCTGGAAATGCCGTTGTCCACGGTGATCAGCAGTTGCGGCTGGCGTTGCAGCGCCACCTCGACGATTTCCGGGGTCAGCCCGTAACCGTATTCGAAGCGGTTGGGCACAAGGTAGTCGACGTGGGCCGCGCCCAGCAGGCGCAGGCCCAGCACGCCGACAGTACTGGCAGTGGCGCCGTCGGCATCGAAGTCGCCGACGATGAGGATGCGCTGGCGCTGGTCGATAGCCTCGACCAGCAGGTCCACGCCGGCCTCGATGCCCTTGAGCTGCTGGTACGGCAGCAGGCGCGCGAGGCTTTTGTCCAGCTCGGCCTCGCTCTGCACGCCGCGCGCGGCGTACAGGCGGGTCAGCAAGGGTGGCAGATTACCCAGGAATGGAAGGGTCGGCGGCAGCGGGCGAGGTTCGATACGCATGGGGTGCTTCAGCCGCGCTCACCAAGCAGCCACTCCAGCTGCACTTCGTGCTGGCCACGGTCGTCGGTGACGAACAAGGTGCCTTCACTGATCATCACGTCCCACTTGATGGTACGGGGCATGTCGGTGGCAAGGGTTTCCAGCACCTCCTGCGGCACGGCGGCGATGCTCAGGTTTTTCAGGCCCTTGACCGCGTCTACCACTTTGTTCTGCCATACGCGCAGGCTGCCGTAGGCCAGCAGGCTGGTGCGCTCGGTGCGACGTGAGCACCAGGTCAGTCGGTCGGCGTCCGGCTGGCCCACTTCGATCCAGTGCAGGATGCGATCGTCCAGGCTCTTTTCCCACAGCGCCGCCTCGTCCACATCAGACAAACCACGGCCGAACGACAGGTTTTCGTTGTACCACAGGGCGTAGGCCAGCAGGCGCACGGCCATGCGTTCTTCGGTTTCCGAAGGGTGGCGTGCGATGGTCTGACGGACGTTTTCGTACACGCCGCGGTCGAGGTCGGTCAGGTTCAGTTCGAATTTGTAGGTGGTAGACGGCTGGGCCATGGTCGACGGGCTTCTTGCGCAGAGAAAAAGTGACACAGTCTAACCGATACTGCCCTTCGTTGCCCCGCAGCAGTATCTGCCGCTTCGGACCTATGATAAAACCACGCATCTGCCCAGCTGCCACGGATGCCCCATGACTACGCCCAGCAAACCCCTCGCCGGTCTCAAAGTTGTCGAACTCGGCACTCTCATCGCTGGCCCGTTCGCCTCGCGCATCTGCGCCGAATTCGGCGCCGAGGTAGTCAAGGTCGAATCGCCCGATGGCGGCGACCCGTTGCGCAAATGGCGCAAGCTTTACGAGGGCACCTCGCTGTGGTGGTTCGTGCAGGCTCGCAACAAGCAATCGCTCACCCTCAACCTCAAGCACCCCGAGGGCCGCGAGATTCTCAAGCGCCTGCTGGCCGAGGCCGACATCCTGATCGAGAACTTCCGCCCGGGCGTGCTGGAAAAACTCGGCCTGGGCTGGGACGTGCTGCACGCACTCAACCCGCGCCTGGTAATGGTGCGCCTGTCGGGCTTTGGTCAGACCGGGCCGATGAAAGACCAGCCAGGCTTCGGCGCCGTGGGCGAGTCGATGGGCGGCCTGCGCTACATCACCGGCTTCGACGACCGCCCACCAGTGCGCACGGGCATTTCCATCGGTGACTCGATTGCTGCCCTGTGGGGGGTGATCGGCGCACTGATGGCGCTGCGGCACCGGGAAGTCAACGGCGGCCAGGGCCAGGTGGTGGATGTGGCCCTGTACGAAGCGATCTTCGCCATGATGGAAAGCATGGTCCCGGAGTTCGATGTGTTCGGTTTTATCCGCGAACGTACCGGCAACATCATGCCGGGCATCACGCCCTCCTCCATCCACACCAGCGCAGACGGCAAGCATGTGCAGATCGGCGCCAACGGCGATGCAATCTTCAAGCGCTTCATGCAAGCCATCGGCCGCAACGACCTGGCCGACGACCCGACCTTGGCCACCAACGATGGCCGCGACCTGCGCCGTGACGAGCTGTACGGGGTAATCGACCGCTGGGCCAACAGCCTGCCGCTGGAGCAGCTGATGCAAGCACTGAACAACGCCGAAGTACCGGCCAGCCGCATCTATTCGGCCGAGGACATGTTCAACGACCCGCAGTACCTGGCACGCGAAATGTTCCTGCAGGCCAAACTGCCGGACGGCAAGCCGTTCCGCATGCCGGGCATCGTGCCCAAGCTGTCGGACACTCCCGGCTCCACCGAGTGGGTTGGCCCGGCGCTGGGTGAACACACCGAGGCACTGCTCGGCAGCCTGGGCTACGACACCGCGGCCATCGCCAGCCTGCGCGCAGCAGGCACGGTCTGACCCCGGCACGGCCCTGGTCCATGTGCGCTGCCCGCTGCTTACGCCACCTGGTCCTGCTTTGCGGGCTGCTGCCTGCATTGATGCTGCAGCCAGCCAGCGCCAAGGAGCGCATCTTCTGGCTGGTGCGCGACCTACCGCCTTTCACCATTTTCGAAGGGCCGGAAAAAGGCCAAGGGGTGATCGACCAATTGCTGCCCCTGCTGATCAGGCAGATGCCCGAGTACGACCATAGCATCGTGCGGGTCAACCGCGCCCGCGGTATCCAGATGCTGCAGGACCCGAAGAGCTTCACCTGCGATCCAACCCTGCTGTGGACACCCGACCGCGCAGAATATGTGCGGTTTTCCGTGCCCTCCCTGGGCGTGCTCAGTGGAGGTTTGGTGCTGCGCAAGGACAGCGAGGCGCTGGTGGCACCTTACCTCGACGGCCAGGAGATAGACCTGCATGGCCTGCTGAGCAAGACCCCGCTGAAGCTGGGGGTTGTCGCCGAGCGCAGCTATGGCACGCAGATCGACGCCATCCTGCGCCAGTTGCCCGACACCGCGTTCAGCCGCCACTACGGCAACGACGCCACCGCCAACCTGCTGCAGATGCAACAGCTCGGGCGCCTGCGCATGGTGCTCGGCTACTGGCCCGAAGTGCGCTACCTGGTCGAGCTGCAAGCCGGGGCTCTGGCTGACTACAAGTTTCATCCTGTGAAAGGGGTAAACCGCTACCAGTTTCTGCATGTGGGCTGTTCGAACAGCGAACTGGGGCGTGAAGCCATAGCGCACATCGACCAGCTGCTGCCTGCCTTGCGTCGGGATGTGTTGCCGGGGTTGTATGCGCGCTGGCTGGACCCGGCGTTGCAAGAAGACTACCTGGAAGAGAGCAAGCGTTTCTTCGAAGACCACTGATTGCCTGCACCGGCCCTATCGCCGGCAAGCCAGCTCCCACAGATACGGAACGGGGCTTGAAATTGATGCAGTCGAGGTGGGAGCTCGCTTGCCGGCGATAGGGCCGGTGCAGACAACCCAAAAAGAAACCCCGGGCGCTGGGGAAACACGCCCGGGGCCAAGCGAAAGCCCTTGGGGCTTCCCGTGACAGCCTTGCCAGCGCCGGAGCAAAGCACTGGCCAGGCTGCCCCTACAGTTTCTGATAAACCACTCAGGCAAAGGTTCCATGGGGTTGCTGGCGCTGCTGCAATGCCGCGATCACACAGGGCTGCAAACGCCCTTCGGCGATCTGCAGGTCGCGGTGTAGGCCATCCACCAGGTCGATCAACAGGCTTTGTTCCTGCAATTGGCGCTCGCTGACCGAGCGCCGCAGGGTGATGCCGGCGAGGCGGTCATGAATGGTCAGTTGACGATTACCCTGGGCATCGGCGACGCCGAGGTGGATCTGATAGGGGGTCAGGGCTTCGTTGAGCAGTCTGCAGATTCTTTCCATCCGGATCACTCGCTGCGTGGTGGGATATAGAGGAACTGACCAACAGACGCAGCGGAAAGTTCGTTACACCACGACTGTTTCAGTGAGCATGCGGGGCGCAGGTGACAGTTTGAATACGTCGCCATGGGCGCACCTGCAGTGCTTGCAGGGCACGCTGCAGGCTTGGCATCGACAGCGGCCAGGGCAGTTCGGCGAGCACCCACAGGCCCCGGTTTCTGGCCTCTTGGGCGAGGTTGCGGCGCTTGGGAGTAGCCTGGCCGACGAACAGCAAAGCACGTGTTCGCTGCTGCTGATCGAGCACGGCAAGACCGGCCCGGGTTGGCATGGCGTGGTCAAGGACCAGCAGGTCGGGGCTTCGATCCGCGCTCAGGCAGGCGTCAAGGTCTGCGCTGGTTTCGCTGATGCGCACGTGGAACATGCCCTGGGCGTTGAGGGCCTGGTGCAGGAGGATCTGGTGGGATGGGCGAGCCTGGTGGATCAACACATAGGGCTGGTACATGAGCCGCTCCTGGTGGGAGGACCGGCTAATTTAGGCTTTGCGCTGGGCGGGCCGAATAGGATGTTTCTGATAGAGGTTGGGAAAAGGCTTAGATTTTTGGGGCCGCTTTGCGGCCCATCGCGACACAAGGCCGCTCCTACAGGGGGCGCGATTCTCCTGTGGGAGCGGCCTTGTGTCGCGAAAGGGCTGCGTAGCAGCCCCGGAAAGCAACGCCGTTACAGAGGTTTGCCGCGGTTGCCATGCTGGCTGACAAAGCCCTGCACAGCCTTCAGGTCATTGGCCAGCACCGTGCAACGCTCTTCACGGCTGAACAGGTCGCTGAGGTGCGCCGGCAACTCCAGCGCCTTGCCAACACCGGCCTTCTCCACCGCTTCCGGGAATTTGACCGGGTGCGCGGTTCCCAGCACCACCATCGGCGTGTCCAGGCTGCGGCGGCACTCGCGGGCGGCCTTGACGCCGATAGCGGTGTGCGGGTCGAGCACTTCACCAGTGGCGGCGAACACTTCGGCGATGGTTTCGCAGGTCTGCTCGTCGCTTACAGCCAGCGAGTCGAACAGCTTGCGCGCTTCAGTCCAGCGGTCTTGCTCGACGCTGAAGCCGCCACCCTGCTTGAAGTTGGCCATCAGCTCGGCAATGGCGCCACCGTTGCGGCCGTGCAGGTCGAACAGCAGGCGCTCGAAGTTGGACGAGACCATGATGTCCATCGACGGCGACAGGGTCGCGTGCAGGGTTTCCTTGACGTACTGGTTGCCGCTCATGAAGCGGTGCAGGATGTCGTTGCGGTTGGTGGCGACGATCAGCTGGCTGACCGGCAGGCCCATGTTACGTGCCAGGTAGCCAGCGAAGATGTCGCCGAAGTTGCCGGTCGGCACCGAGAACGCCACGGAACGCGCCGGGCCACCCAGCTGCAGGGCAGCGTGGAAGTAGTAGACGATCTGGGCCATGATCCGCGCCCAGTTGATCGAGTTGACCGCAACCAGGCGAGTGCCTTTGAGGAACGACTGGTCGGCGAAGCTGGCCTTGACCATTTCCTGGCAGTCGTCGAAGTTGCCTTCGATGGCAATGTTGTGGATGTTGTCGCCGAAGATGGTGGTCATCTGCCGGCGCTGCACTTCGGACACGCGCTGGTGCGGGTGCAGGATGAAGATGTCGACGTTGTCGCAACGGCGGCAACCTTCGATGGCGGCGGAACCGGTGTCACCGCTGGTGGCGCCGATGATCACCACGCGCTCGTTGCGCTTGGCCAGCACGTGGTCCAGCAGGCGGCCGAGCAATTGCAGGGCGAAGTCCTTGAACGCCAGGGTCGGGCCGTGGAACAGCTCCAGCACCCACTCATTGCTGTTCAGCTGGCGCAGCGGAGCAACCGCGGCGTGGGCGAACTCGCCGTAGGTTTCTTCGAGAATCTTCTTGAAGTCGGCGTCGGCGATGCTGCCTTCGACGAACGGGCGCATCACCCGGAATGCAAGTTCGTGGTACGGCAGGCCGGCCCACGAGGCGATTTCTTCCTGGGTGAAGCGTGGCAGGTTTTCCGGGACGTACAGGCCGCCGTCGCTGGCCAGGCCAGCCAGCAGGACGTCTTCGAAATTGAGGGCCGGAGCCTGGCCGCGGGTACTGATATAGCGCATGGGTGCAAACCTTCGATGCTGGGGCCGGGGCCGCACTGGCGGCCCGCCGGCACTATTGTTAGTTGAGCTGTTCGACGCGAATGCGCACGACCTTGCCGACCACGTCCTGCAGGGCTTCCAGGGCGACAATGGCGTCGTTGATACGCTGCTCGACCACGCGATGGGTCAGCAGGATCATCGGCACCAGGCCGTCCTGTTCCTCGGCTTCCTTCTGCATGATCGACTCGATGTTGATGCCACGCTCCGAGAGGATGCTGGCCACCTGGGCCAGTACGCCCGGGTGATCCTTGGCCTGGATGCGCAGGTAGTAGGCGCTTTCGCAGGCTTCGATCGGCAGGATCGGGTGGGCCGACAGCGAATCCGGCTGGAAGGCCAGGTGCGGCACGCGGTTTTCCGGGTCGGAGGTCATGGCACGGACCACATCGACCAGATCGCCGACCACCGACGAAGCGGTAGGCTCCATGCCGGCACCGGCGCCGTAGTACAGGGTGGAACCGGCGGCATCACCGTTGACCATGACAGCGTTCATCACGCCGTTGACGTTGGCGATCAGGCGGTCGGCCGGGATCAGCGTCGGGTGTACGCGCAGCTCGATACCTTCGGCAGTGCGGCGGGCCACACCCAGGTGCTTGATGCGGTAGCCCAGAGCCTCGGCATAATTCACATCAGCAGTGGTCAGCTGGGTAATGCCTTCGGTGTAGGCCTTGTCGAATTGCAGCGGGATGCCGAAAGCGATCGAAGCCAGGATGGTCAGCTTGTGCGCGGCATCGATACCTTCAACGTCGAAGGTCGGGTCGGCTTCGGCGTAACCCAGCGCCTGGGCTTCGGCCAGCACATCCGGGAAGGCACGGCCCTTCTCACGCATTTCGGTGAGGATGAAGTTGCCCGTGCCGTTGATGATGCCGGCCAGCCAGTTGATGTGGTTGGCCGACAGGCCTTCGCGGATGGCCTTGATCACCGGGATGCCACCAGCCACGGCCGCTTCGAAGGCGACGATCACGCCCTTCTCGCGGGCCTTGGCGAAGATTTCATTGCCATGCACGGCAATCAGCGCCTTGTTGGCGGTGACCACGTGCTTGCCGTTTTCGATGGCCTTGAGCACCAGTTCGCGGGCCACGGTGTAGCCACCGATCAGCTCGATGACAATGTCGATCTCCGGGTTGCTCGCAACTTCGAACACATCAGCGGTAATGGGGGTACCGGTAATCTGGCAGTTCGGGTTCTGCGAGCGCATGGCAATCTGTGCCACTTCAATACCGCGCCCGGCACGGCGGGCGATCTCCTCGGCGTTGCGCTGAAGTACATTGAAGGTTCCGCCACCGACGGTCCCCAACCCACAGATGCCTACTTTGACCGGTTTCACTGTGAACTCCCCATTGAACGGCCGACACCTATGCCGACCGTGAAACATGCCGTCACCCCATGACGACGGCGTACTGAATTGGATTACTTGGCCAGTGCCAGCTTGGCGACCTGCGGTGCCGGCTGGTAGCCCGGAATGACCTGCCCGCTTTCAAGGACGATCGCCGGCGTACCGTTGACGCCGATCGACTGGCCCAGCTGGAACTGCTTGCTGACCGGGTTGGCGCACTTGGCGGCCTTGATTTCTTCGCCCTCGACCATCTTGTCCATCGCCGCACGGCGGTCGCTGGAACACCAGACGGCCTGCAACTGCTGGTCACCCGGCGAACCGAGCCCCTGGCGCGGGAAGGCGACATAGCGCACTTCGATACCGCGGCGGTTGAGTTCGGGCACCTCGGCGTGCAGCTTGTGGCAGTACGGGCAGGTGGTATCGGTAAACACGGTGATGTGCGACTTGGTCTCGCCCTTGGCAGGATAAACCACCATCTCGGCGGCTGGAATGCCGTTGATGAGCTTGGCAATGCCCAGGCGCTCGGTCTTCTCGGTGAGGTTGACCGGCTTGCCGTCCTGGATCTGGAACAGGTAGCCCTGCATCACGAACTGGCCGTCGCCGCTGGCATACAGCACGCGGCCACCCTGCAGCTTGACTTCATAAAGGCCACTGACCGGGCTGCTGGCCACGCTTTCGACGGGCACTTCCAGCTCGAGGTTCTGCAACGACTTACGGATGGCTTGCTCGGCAGCGGCATTGCTGTCGGTTGCCGCAGCAACGGCAAAGGTACTGGCCAGCGCCAACGCGGCGGCGGCGAAAAACTGGGTCACGCGCATGGGAACTCCTGAAGGCGGACAGGGGCCGGAGGGCGTCACCTGCGGAAAATACGCGGTGACCGTGCGGCCCTTGGTGCAAACCGTCCAAGCCTACCACATCACACCGCCGGTGAAGGGCCTTGCAAGGACCGGTCGGCGGAACATGAAAAACATTCATCCACGCGGGTGGTGCTGGGCATGCAGTTGCTGCAGACGGGCCTTGGCGACATGGGTGTAGATCTGCGTGGTCGACAAGTCACTGTGGCCCAGCAGCATCTGTACCACGCGCAGATCGGCACCATGGTTGAGCAGATGGGTGGCGAAGGCATGACGCAGGGTGTGCGGCGACAGCGGTTTGTCGATACCGGCAACCCGGGCATGGTGCTTGATGCGATGCCAGAAGGTCTGGCGGGTCATCTGCTCGCCACGCTGGCTGGGGAACAGGACATCGCTGGGGCGGCCATTGAGCAATTCGGCTCGGCCATCGCGCAGGTAGCGTTGCAACCACACCACCGCTTCTTCGCCCATGGGCACCAGGCGCTCCTTGCTGCCCTTGCCCATCACCCGCAGCACGCCCTGGCGCAGGTTGACCTGGTCGAGCGCCAGGCTGACCAGCTCTGTGACCCGCAGGCCGCAGGCGTACAGCACTTCCAGCATGGCGCGGTCACGCTGGCCGATGGCTTCGCCCAGGTCCGGAGCCTGCAGCAAGGCTTCGACATCGGCCTCGGACAATGACTTGGGCAGCGGCTTGCCCAGTTGCGGCATGTCGACTTGCAGGGTCGGGTCGATGGCCACCAGTTTTTCCCGCAGCAGGTAGCGGAAGAAGCCGCGCAGGCCGGACAGGAAGCGTGCCGTGGAGCGTGGCTTGTAGCCTTGATCGAGGCGCCAGGCCAGGTGGTCGAGAATCAGGTCGCGACCGGCGTCGGGCAAACTGACGCCGTGTTCCTGCAGCCAGCCGTTGAACAGGGCAAGGTCGCTGCGGTAGGACATGCGGGTGTTGTCGGAGAGGCCTTTTTCAAGCCACAGGGCGTCGAGGAATTGGTCGATCAGGGGGTGGTCCAGGGCGGGCATTCGGAGGCTGCTGGGTGTTGGAGGTGGCTTAGTGTTTCACAGCAGCATAATTGTTGTCTGTACTGGCCTCTTCGCGGCTAAAGCCCACCCACCTCGACCGCACTGCTCTCAAGGCCAGTGCAGTACCTGTGGGAGCTGGCTTGCCGGCGATAGGGCCCTTACAGGCAATACAAGACAGTTGCTCCACAGGGATATCACCGCCCTCGAGGTATGCGCGATCCCTGTGGGAGCGGCTTCAGCCGCGAAAGGGCCAGTGCAGGAGAACTCAGGCCTGGGGCAAAACCGGCACCGGGCGCTTGTCCTCGTCGATGGCGACGAAGCTGAACACCCCATGAATGGCCCGCTCGCGCCCATCCAGGTACATGTTCTCGACGAACACATCCACCTGCACCTGCAAGCTGGTATTACCCACCTTGATGACCGACCCCACCAACTCGACGATCGAGCCCGCCGGGATCGGGTGCTTGAAGTCGATGCGGTCAGTGGACACAGTCACCAGCGGCAGGCGGCAGAAGCGCGTGGCGGCGATGAACGACACTTCGTCCATCCAGGCCAGGGCGGTTCCGCCGAACAGGGTGTTGTGGTGGTTGGTGGTGTTGGGGAACACCGCCTTGGTCACGCGGGTCACCGACAGCTCGGTGCGGCGCAGGATTTCCTGGTCTCGGGTAGTCATGGCAATCACATCTTCGGGGGGGGCAAAACGCAAAAAAGCAGCCCGAAGGCTGCTTTTTTCTCGCTAGGCGGCCTTGGCCACCGGGCAAACTGCACTCAGGACAGTTTTTCCTTGATGCGAGCGGCTTTGCCGGACAGGTCGCGCAGGTAGTACAGCTTGGCTTTACGCACGTCACCACGACGTTTCACGGCCAGGCTGTCGATTTGCGGGCTGTAGGTCTGGAAGGTACGCTCTACGCCAACGCCGCTGGAGATCTTGCGCACGGTGAAGGCGCTGTTCAGACCGCGGTTACGCTTGGCGATAACGACGCCTTCGAACGCCTGCAGACGGGAACGCTCACCTTCCTTCACTTTAACCTGAACGACAACGGTGTCGCCTGGTGCGAAGGTCGGGATTTCCTTGCTCATCTGCTCGGCTTCGAGCTGCTGGATGATCTTGTTGGTCATGCTGTGCTCCTAAGATGGATACGTGATCCACCATCGATACGTTTAACTATCGTCCCGCTCGCGGAGATATTCCTCGAGCAGCTTCTTCTCTTCTCCAGAAAGCGAGCGACTTTCCAGAAGATCGGCGCGTCGTTCGAAGGTCCTACCAAGGGACTGCTTCATTCTCCAACGCCGGATGTGTGCATGGTTGCCACTTAGCAACACGTCGGGAACACGCTGATCCGCATACACCTCAGGCCGGGTGTAGTGCGGGCAATCGAGCAGACCGTCGGTGAAGGAATCTTCTTCCGCCGAATCCACATGCCCTAAAGCTCCGGGCAGCAGCCGTGTAACCGCATCGATCAGTACCATGGCCGGCAGCTCGCCACCGGAAAGCACATAGTCGCCAATCGACCACTCCTCATCGACATGAGCCTCGATAAAGCGCTCGTCGATGCCTTCATAACGACCGGCGATCAGGATCAACGATTCCTGTTCGGCCAGGCCTTTGACCGCCTGCTGAGTCAGCTTGCGGCCTTGTGGCGAAAGGTAGATCACCTTCGCCGCTGCTCCGGTCGCTTGCCTGGCGCTAACCAGGGCGTCTTCCAGAGGCTTGATTTTCATCACCATGCCCGGACCACCGCCAAACGGCCGATCATCCACCGTGTGGTGACGATCTGTGGTGTAGTCCCGCGGGTTCCAGCAAGTCACCTGAAGCAACCCCTGTTTCACCGCGCGGCTGGTAATGCCGTACTCCGTGATGGCCGAGAACATCTCGGGGAACAACGTGATGACGTCTACGCGAAGGTTACCCATCGTTTAGAAGTCCGCGTCCCATTCAACCCGCATCACGCCTGCTTCCAGGTCGACGTCGAGCACGCATTGCGCCGTATAGGGCAACAGACGCTCGCGATCATCCAGGCTGCCTGCGCAGGGCTTGACCACCATTACATCGTTCGCACCGGTCTCCAACAGGTGATCGACCTTGCCGAACAGTTGTTCGTCCTGGTTGATGACCTTCAGGCCCACCAACTGGTACCAGTAGTACTCGTCAGCAGCCAGGTTGGGCAAAAGGCTCCGCGGAATGCAGATTTCGTAACCGCTCAGAAGACGGGCTTCATCACGATCATCGAGGCCTTTCAGTTTCACGACCAGGCCCTTCTGGGAGCCACGACCGTTGACCAGCTCGACCTGCTTTACCTTGCCTTCGTGCCGAAGCGTCCAGCGCGGATAATCCAACAGGTTTTCAATCGGATCGGTAAAGGAGTACACCTTCACCTCGCCGCGAACGCCGTGAACCGAAAAAATCTTGCCAACGACGATGAGGTCGTCAGCCTTTTCTGGCGTCGCGTTCATACTACTCAGGCAGCAGCCTTGGCAGCGTCCTTCAGCAGCTGAGCAACGCGCTCAGACGGCTGTGCACCCTGGCTCAGCCAGTAGTTGACGCGCTCTTGGTTGACCGACAGCTTGACTTCGGCGCCAGCAGCGATCGGGTTGAAGAAACCTACGCGCTCAACGAAACGGCCGTCACGGGCGTTACGCGAGTTGGTCACGGTCAGGTGGTAGAATGGGCGCTTTTTCGAGCCGCCACGGGCCAGACGAATGGTTACCATGTGAACATCGTTCCTATAGTCGGTGCTGCAGTTGATACAGCAGCTGGTACTGCAAATCTGAATGCCAAATAGGCACACGGGTGCCCAAAAGGCCGCATATTCTCGGGGAATACACGGACATTTGCAAATGACTTTTTCGGCAAGGCCCTGCCCTGCCGTCCAGATCTGCCGGTTGAGCCGCGAAATCCGCGGCCATTGCCCCGCCACAGCGGGGGTTCTGGGTACCTGCCGGACAAACGGCAGGCCCCCGGAATAGGGGTTACAGCTTCGGCATGCCGCCGCCCGGCAGCATCCCGCCCAGGCCGCGCATCATCTTGGCCATGCCGCCCTTGGCGGAGAATTTCTTCATCATCTTCTGCATTTGCTTGTGCTGCTTGATCAGGCGGCCGACGTCCTGCACCTGGGTGCCGGAACCGATGGCGATACGGCGCTTGCGCGAGCCGCTGATCAGCTCCGGATCACGGCGCTCGGCCGGGGTCATGGAGTTGATGATCGCTTCCATCTGCTTGAACTGCTTCTCGGCGGCGCCCTGGGCATTGCCCATCTGCGACAGGTTGACCCCGCCGATGCTCGGCAGCTTGTCCATCAAGCCGCCGAGGCCGCCCATGTTCTTCATCTGTTGCAGCTGGTCGCGGAAGTCTTCGAGGTCGAAGCCCTTGCCCTTCTTCAGCTTCTTGGCCAGCTTGTCGGCCTTGGCCTTGTCGATGTTCTGCTCGGCCTGCTCGATCAGGCTGAGCACGTCACCCATGCCGAGGATGCGCGAGGCGACGCGGTCGGGGTGGAACGGTTCGAGGGCTTCGGTCTTCTCGCCCATACCGATGAACTTGATCGGCTTGCCGGTGATGGCACGCACCGACAACGCGGCACCGCCACGAGCGTCGCCGTCGACCTTGGTCAGCACCACGCCGGTCAGCGGAAGCGCCTCGCCAAAGGCCTTGGCGGTGTTGGCGGCGTCCTGGCCGGTCATGGCGTCGACCACGAACAGGGTCTCGATCGGCTTGACCGCGGCATGCAGCGCCTTGATCTCGTCCATCATGTCGGCGTCGATGTGCAGACGGCCGGCGGTGTCGACGATGACCACGTCGATGAACTTCAGCTTGGCTTCGCGGATGGCCGCTTCGGCGATGGCCACCGGCTTCTGGCTGATGTCGGACGGGAAGAAGGTGACGCCGATGTCGTTGGCCAGGGTTTCCAGCTGCTTGATCGCCGCCGGGCGGTAGACGTCGGCGGACACCACCATCACGCTCTTTTTCTTGCGCTCCTTGAGGAAGCGCGCCAGCTTGCCGGCGGTGGTGGTCTTGCCGGCACCCTGCAGGCCGGCCATCAGCACCACGGCGGGCGGGGCGGCGTTCAGTGCGAGGTCTTCGTTGGCCGCGCCCATCAGGCTTTCCAGCTCGGCCTGGACGATCTTCACGAACGCCTGGCCCGGGGTCAGGCTGCGCGATACTTCGGTGCCGACTGCACGGTCCTTGACGCTGTTGACGAAATCCTTGACCACCGGCAGGGCAACGTCGGCCTCGAGCAGGGCCATGCGCACTTCGCGCAGCGTGTCCTTGATGTTGTCTTCGGTCAGCTTGGCCTTGCCGGTGACATGGCGCAGCGTCTGTGACAGGCGGTCGGTCAGGTTTTCGAACATGGTGATCCTTTCAGGCCCAGTAAAAGCCGAGGTTTGTCAGGCGCCCAGGGGGGAGTGCATACCCGCCGGGCACAGCAAGGCGGCGATTATAGCGAAGTGCGGCGGCGGCGCACACCTTGCTGGCGGCCTGATAGATATTCGGTGGCTGTGCCGGCCACTTCATGGGTGAACCCGCTCCCACAGGGTCTGCACCACATTCAAAACCGGCCGCACCGCGGCCTGCCAGTCTTCCTAGACCAGCGCGATCTATGCCAAACTCCGTCTCTTTAAGGCTCGCCAACCAGGACTTATGTTCTCCTCACCCAGCCTCATCCCCAACCTGATAGCCGCCGGCCTATATATAGCCGCGGCAATCTACCAGGGCTCTTACCTTGCCCAGAACCGCAAGGCCGACAAGCGCCTGCTTGCCCTGCTGGGTGCCTTCGCGGTACTCGCCCAGGCCGGTGCGCTGTTCTTCCAGCTGATCACCCCGCTGGGCCTGAGCCTGGACTTCTTCAGTGCCGCCAGCCTGATCGCCGTGGCGGTCATCGCCCTGACCCTGCTGGCCTGCTTGCGCATACCCGTGGAAAACCTGCTGGTGCTGCTGTTCCCGCTGGGCGCGGTGACCGCGCTGCTGGCGCAGTTCGCGCCCCCCGGCACGGTGCCGCTGGTCAACGAAGAGCCGGGCATCCTCGCGCATATCCTGCTGTCGATCCTGGCCTACGGGCTGTTCACCATCGCAGTGTTTCAGGCACTGCTGTTGCTGCTGCAGGACCGCCAGCTGAAGAACAAGCACCCGTCCGGGCTGATCCGCAACTTCCCGCCGCTGCAAACCATGGAAAGCCTGCTGTTCGGCTTCCTCTGGGCCGGCTGGTGCCTGCTGTCGCTTTCGCTGATCTCCGGCTGGCTGTTCCTCGACAACCTGTTCGCCCAACACCTGGCACACAAGACCCTGCTGGCCTGTGTCGCGTGGGTGGTGTTCAGCGTGCTGCTGTGGGGCCGCACCCGCCTGGGCTGGCGTGGCCACAAGGCCATCCGCTGGACGCTGGCCGGTTTCTGCCTGCTGATGCTGGCCTATTTCGGCAGCAAGCTGGTTCGCGAATTCATCCTGCATATCTGACGGCCGCCCATGGATACCCTGCCGTACGCACCGCTATTCGGCACCTTGGCACTGGCGCTGTTGTGGTCGGCGCTGTTCACCGCGGTGGATGCCGCCCGCCTGCAACTCAATGGCGCGCTGCGCACCGGCGAGGATGGCCAGCCCGTGCTGCCGGCCCAGGCCCTGGTGCTGTGCGCCAGCCTGGGCAAGCTGCTGGTGCTGGGCCTGGCCTGCCTGGTTGGCCAGCGCCATAGCGGCGAGCACGGCTTCTGGCTGGCCGGGTTGGTCGCCACCCTCGTCCTGCTGGTGTTTGCCGAATACCTGCCGCGGCGCCTGGCCCGGCGCAACCCGCAGGCGTTCGTCAGCCTCGGCACCAGCCTGCTTAAAGTACCCCTCACCTTGCTGCAACCGCTGGCCTGGCTGCTGGATGGGATTGCCAAGCTGATCCTGCGTCCGTTCCGGGTGCAACCCACGGCCGTGGCCCTGCATCCGCAGGAAGCCGACGAATTCGACGAGGATGAGGAACACGAAGCGCCGCGCCATGGCCTGCTGGACGGCCTGCAGTCACTGAACAAGATGACCGTCAACGACATCCTGGTACCGCGCAACGAAGTGGACGGCATCAGCCTCGACGAGCCGATCGAGCGCATCATCGAGCAACTGATCGTCAGCCGCCACACCCGCCTGCCGGTGTACCACAGCGACATCAACCAGGTTGAAGCAATCCTCAATACCAAGTTGATCAGCCACCTGCTGCCCAAGGCCGAGCTGACCCTGGAGATGTTGCTCGGCGCCTGCTACGAGCCCTATTTCGTGCCCGAGAGCACGCCCCTGCAGATGCAACTGCTGAACTTCCACAAGCAGCAGCGCCGCCTGGGCGTGGTGGTGGACGAGTACGGCGAAGTGCTGGGCATCGTCACCCTGGAAGACATCCTCGAAGAGATCGTTGGCGAGTTCGAGGATGAACACAGCCTGGACAACCCCCACGTGCACCCGCAGCCCGATGGCACCTTCATCATCGACGGCACTGCTTCGCTGCGCGAGATCAACCGCAGCCTGGGCTGGCACCTGCCCTGCGACGGAGGGCCGAAAACCCTCAACGGGCTGGTCACCGAAGCGCTGGAAAGCATCCCGGAAAGCGCCGTTTGCCTGAAGATCGGCCGCTATCGCCTGGAAATCCTCGAAACAGAGGACAATTGTGCCAGCAAGGTACTGGTGTGGACCGTGACCCGATAGCTATACTCGGGTCACGCTTACCCAGCCCCGCCGTCCCGCCTGCTACCCGCAACCGGCGCTCCACGGCCAGTCCGCTCCACTGACACGCCCTGCGGTCCTGCTTCACACCCCGAACAGTATCCGCCCCCGCCCCTATCCCCCTTGGGCTATCGTCAGTCGGGCGCACACAACAACAAAACGCTCCGGCGCCCGCGCCACCGTGCCTGCCTTTTGGCATCGCACGCCGCGGGGCTTATCCCCATGGAGCCGGACCAGACTGTCAGGGACCTATTCAATGACAACCAGCAGCACCTATGCCGAAGCGCCTGCCGCACCGGTCAACTCGCCCGCGCGGGTAGCCACCGCCAGCTTCATCGGTACCGCCATCGAGTTCTACGATTTCTACGTCTACGCCACTGCCGCCGCCCTGGTGATCGGCCCGGTGTTCTTCCCGTCCGGGTCGGGTACCGCGCAGATGCTGGCGGCCTTCCTCACCTTCGGTATCGCCTTCCTGGCGCGCCCGCTGGGCTCGGCACTGTTCGGCCACTTTGGCGACCGTATCGGCCGCAAGTCGACCCTGGTCGCCTCGCTGCTGCTGATGGGTGTATCCACCACGGCCATCGGCGTGCTGCCGGGCTATGACAGCATTGGTGTATGGGCACCGATCATCCTCTGCCTGTTGCGCTTTGGACAAGGCCTGGGCCTGGGTGGCGAATGGGGTGGCGCGGCCTTGCTGGCCACCGAGAACGCGCCGGAAGGCAAGCGCGCCTGGTTCGGCATGTTCCCGCAGCTGGGCCCATCGATCGGCTTTTTGGCCGCCAACGGCCTGTTCCTGACCCTGGCCCTGGTGCTCAGCGACGAGCAGTTCCGCGAGTGGGGCTGGCGCATTCCGTTCCTGCTCAGCGCCGCGCTGGTACTGGTGGGCCTGTATGTGCGCCTGAAGTTGGAAGAAAGCCCGGTGTTCGCCAAGGCCGTCGCCCGCCACGAGCGGGTGAAAATGCCAGTGGTCGACCTTTTTTCCAGATACTGGCTGCCGACCCTGCTGGGCGCAGCGGCAATGGTGGTCTGTTACGCGCTGTTCTACATCTCCACGGTGTTCTCGCTGAGCTATGGCGTGACCACGCTGGGCTACAGCCGCGAGATGTTCCTTGGCCTGCTGTGCTTCGCGGTGGTGTTCATGGCCCTGGCCACACCGCTGTCGGCCTGGCTCAGCGACCGTTACGGGCGCAAACCGGTGTTGATCGTCGGCGGCCTGCTGGCAGTGGCCTCGGGCTTTACCATGGAGCCGCTGCTGACTTCGGGGTCGACCGCAGGCGTGGCGCTGTTCCTGGCCATCGAGCTGTTCCTGATGGGGGTGACCTTTGCACCGATGGGAGCATTGCTGCCTGAACTGTTCCCGACCCACGTGCGTTATACCGGCGCTTCGGCGGCATACAACCTGGGCGGCATCGTCGGGGCCTCGGCGGCACCGTTCTTTGCCCAGAAGCTGGTGAGCATGGGTGGGTTGAGCTGGGTGGGGGGTTATGTGTCGGTGGCGGCGGTGATCAGCTTGATTGCCGTGCTGTGCCTGAAAGAAACCCGCAATACCGAACTGTGAGAAAGCAGGGGCTGCTTTGCAGCCCATCGCCGGGGAGCCCCCGCCCCC
>NZ_JBNRIJ010000010.1:50120-81167 GCF_053557675.1 Pseudomonas sp. XP1
CGCCTGCGAAGCACGGGTCGCCTTGGCACGCGCCGCTTCGACCGACTCATCACGCGCCAGGCACACGCCCATGCGGCGGGTACCGTTGATTTCCGGCTTGCCGAACAGGCGAATGGCAGTATCCGGCTCACTCAGCGCCGCACCCAGGTTGGCAAAGCTGGTCTGCTGCGACTGCCCCTCGGGCAGGATCACCGCCGAAGCCGAAGGGCCGAACTGGCGCACTACCGGAATCGGCAGGCCAAGAATGGCGCGGGCATGCAGGGCAAACTGCGACAGGTCCTGGGAAATCAGGGTCACCAGGCCAGTGTCATGCGGGCGTGGCGAGACTTCGCTGAACCACACCTGGTCGCCCTTCACGAACAGTTCCACGCCAAACAGGCCACGACCGCCCAGGGCATCGGTGACCGCCTTGGCCACCCGCTGCGACTCGGCCAGGGCCTTGGGGCTCATGGCCTGCGGCTGCCACGATTCCTGGTAGTCGCCCTTCTCCTGGCGGTGGCCGACAGGCTCGAGGAAGGTGGTGCCGCCGACGTGGCGCACGGTCAGCAGGGTAATTTCGTATTCGAAGTCGATGAAGCCCTCGACGATGACCCGGCCTTTGCCGGCGCGGCCACCTTCCTGGGCGTAGTCCCACGACTTCTGCAGGTCGGCATCGCTGCGCAGCAGGCTCTGGCCCTTGCCCGACGAGCTCATCACCGGCTTGACCACGCACGGGTAGCCGACATCGGCCACGGCCTTGGCGTAGTCTTCATAGGTGTCGGCGAAGTGGTACGGCGAGGTAGGCAGGTCCAGCTCTTCGGCGGCCAGGCGGCGGATGCCTTCGCGGTTCATGGTGAGCTGGGTGGCGCGGGCGGTCGGCACCACGTTGAAACCTTCGTTTTCCAGCTCGACCAAGGTGGCGGTGGCGATGGCTTCGATTTCAGGGACGATGTAGTGCGGCTTCTCGGCCTCGATCACCGCGCGCAGGGCCACGCCATCGAGCATGTTGACCACGTGGCTGCGGTGCGCCACCTGCATTGCCGGGGCATTGGCGTAGCGGTCGACGGCGATCACTTCGACGCCCAGGCGCTGCAGCTCGATCACCACTTCCTTGCCCAGCTCGCCACAGCCGCAGAGCAGTACACGGGTCGCAGTGGGCGACAAGGGGGTTCCGATACGGGTCATTTCAGGTCCTCGAAGGCGTCCGGGGCCGCACCAGGCTTGGCGCCGCCCGCTGAAAAAGGACCGCTATTCTACACCATCAACCCGCCACGGCGGCTCGCCGGGCGCGAAATGCCATGGCCAGCCACACAGCCGTGACACCAGCGAATTTCGAGGCCATGGCGGTGCCGATCACGGCTGGGGTCAGGGCGCCGATCATGCCAAAGAAGATGAAGGTGTCCACCGGGATGCTCAGCGCCGAACTCAGCCAGAGGCGGTCGCGCAACGGCCGGCGGGTGATGCTGAACACCAGCCAGTCGATCAGTTCGGAAATGAAGAACGCGGTGGCGCTGGCCAGGGCGATGGCCGGCTCCGAAGTGACATAGGACAGCACCAGCGCCGCCAGCATGGCGACCAGGGCGCCATGGCCGAAGCGGGTCTGCACCATGTCGCGCAGGATGAAAACCAGGCCGCCCCAGGCAGACCAGATGATGTCCAGGTGTGGCGCGCTGGAGAAGGCGTAGTTGATCAGCACTACGCTGCTGATGTAGGCAATCAGATAGAACATGGCGGGTAGTCTGTGGGCAAGCCGCACAGATTACCGCTGGCTTCATCGGCAGGCAACGGTACTTCCTGTAGGAGCGGCGATGAAGCCGACAAGGTGTCTAGCATCCAATAATCAGGCCGGCAGCTACTGCCCTTTCATGGCACAGCTTCAGCACCGCCCGGCGCTCGTCGTTGTCCATTCGCCCCCAACGGCTGATTTCCACCACGGTTCGCTGGCAACCGGTGCAGATATCCTGCTCGTCCAGCGCACAGATACTCACGCACGGCGAGGCCACCGGCCGCTCCACCACATCACTCATCGTCTACCACCAACTCCCGTGCATAACGCTGGGCATTGTGCACGTAATGCGCGGCACTGGCTTCGAGCATGCGCTTCTGCTGTTCGGTCAGCTCGCGCACCACCTTGCCCGGCGAGCCCATCACCAGCGAACCGTCGGGGATCTCCTTGCCTTCTGCAATCAGCGCATTGGCGCCGATGATGCAATGCTTGCCGATGCGCGCGCCATTGAGGATCACCGCATTGATGCCTACCAGGCTGTAGTCGCCCACCGTGCAACCATGCAGCATGGCGTTGTGGCCAACGGTCACGCCTTTGCCCAAGGTCAGCGGCGAGCCCATGTCGGTGTGCATCACCGTGCCATCCTGCACGTTGCTGCCCTCGCCAATGTCGATCAGCTCGTTGTCCCCGCGCAGCACCGCGCCAAACCACACGCTGGCATCGGCCTGCAGGCGCACCTTGCCGATCAGCGTGGCGTTGGGTGCGGCCCAACTGGTGGGGTGGCTCTCGACCCGCAGGTCGCCCAGGCGGTATTTCATGCTTGCTCCTCAGGCTGCAACGCAGACGACGGGGTTGGCCCCCCTCAGTTTTCGATGTAACGCTCAGGGGGCTGGTGCAGGCTGATGCCGGCATCGAACAGCAGGTTGACCAGTTCGACGATCATGATCGCCGACAACCCCCAGATCTTGTATTCGCCATAGCGATAGCTGGGCACATACCAGCTGCGCCCCTGATAATCGATACGGTGGGTATGGTCGCGCGGGTCCTGGCGAAAGAATTCCAGCGGCACGGTGAATACTGCCGCGATCTCTGCATCATTGGCACGGTATTCGACAAAATCGGGGATGAGCCCGACGAATGGCGTCACTTTCAGGCCGTGCAGCGAAATCAGCGGGCTGAGCGGGCCGATCACTTCCACGAGGCCTGGTGGCAGGCCGATTTCTTCCTCCGCTTCACGCAGCGCGGTGAACACCAGGTCCGGATCTTCCGGGTCGCGGCGGCCGCCGGGAAAAGCCACTTCGCCGCCGTGCGTGGACAGGCCCTTGGCGCGCAGGGTCAGGACCAGTTCGGGCGCTTCGCTGCGGGTAATGGGCAAGAGGACCGCCGCTTCAGGGAACCGCCGGTCGGTTTCCAGTGATGCGGGTTGGTGGTTGCTCATTCGGCGAAGTAGCTCGTCCAGCATTGCGCACGCTCGTATCCAAGGCCTGCCTTGCATGATGCACCAAAGGCGCGAAGCACCCAAGCCCCGTGCGCTTGCGGCAGCACGGCCGGCGCGCCAAGATAGCCCAGAGCAAAAGGAACGACACATGAAATTCTGCAGCGCGTGCGGCCAACCGGTCACTCAGCGGATCCCCGAGGGCGACAGCCGCCTGCGGTATGTCTGCGAGTTTTGCCAGACCATCCACTACCAGAACCCCAACATCGTCGCCGGCGTGTTGCCCACCTGGGGCAGCCAGGTGCTGCTGTGCCGGCGCGCCATCGAGCCACGTAGCGGTTTCTGGACCCTGCCTGCCGGTTTCATGGAGAACGGCGAAACCCTGGACCAGGCCGCCCGTCGCGAAACCGTCGAGGAGGCCTGCGCCCGGGTCGGCAGCATGAGCCTGTACCAGCTGTTCGACCTGCCGCACATCAACCAGGTGCACGTGTTCTTCCGCGCCGAGCTGGCGGACCTTGATTTCGCTGTCGGAGTCGAAAGCCTGGAAGTGCGGCTGTTCGAGGAACATGAGATACCGTGGGGCGAGCTGGCTTTCCGCACCGTCACTCGCACACTAGAATGCTACTATCGCGACCGCATCGGGCAGCACTACCCCATAGGCCATGAATACCTGCCGCCGATGAACGTCTCGCCCATTACCTAGAAGCCTTCAGGGATACCGTTACATGCGCTGGTTGTTTGCCCTTTTCTGCCTTTGCGTTACCTCGGTGTCCCAGGCGGCCTTCACCGAGACCATCATCCGCAAGCCCCAGCCGGCAGCGCAAACACCTTCGCCTTCGCAGCAGGCCATGCAACCGCTGATCGACAAGGTACTGGTGATCAAGTCCGAGCGCCGCCTGCAGCTGATCAGCCGTGGCGAGCCGCTGAAAACCTACCGCATCTCGCTGGGCAAGCAGCCCAAGGGCGCCAAGGAGCGCGAAGGCGACAAGAAAACCCCCGAGGGCCTGTACTGGCTGGACTGGCGCAAGCAGAGCGACCGCTTCAACCTGGCCATGCACATCAATTACCCGAACATCACCGATGCCGCCCGTGCCTCCCGTGAAGGGGTGAGTGCCGGCAGCATGATCATGATCCATGGTACGCCGATCAACGACGAGTATCCGGAGTGGTACTTCCACACCCTGGACTGGACGGATGGGTGTATTGCCATGCGCAACCGCGACATGCAGGAAGTGTGGGACCTGGTGCGGGATGGCACGTTGATCGAAATTCGGCCCTGATAGCGGGCCTTTCAACTGATGCTGTAGGAAGCTTCCCACCATCAGGCAAGAACGCGCCTTACAAGCGCTTAGGCTGGGTACTGCATCCAGGCGAACCCCTTAATTTTTAGCATCCACGCAGACGAGTACGAGATCCGTACATCATTTGCGGGGTGCTTCAATGCCGTTCCACATTCACCGCGCCACCTGCTGGGCGCTCACCTGCTGCCTGTCCGGTTTGCTGGCCGCGCCCCAGGTGCTGGCCGACGACCCCGCCAGCCAGCAACTGCGCGATCAGCAGCGCGGTCTGCAACAGCTGGAACAGCAACAGCGGCTGGAACGCTGGCAGCGTCAGCCCGCCCCGGCCAAAAACCCCGACACTACCGCCCCCCTCCCGCACGACCAGCGCTGCTGGGCCATCAGCGGCATACGCGTGGCCGGCAACCGCAAGCTTTCCGACTCGGCGCTGACGCCAACCCTTCGCCGGTTCGTCACCCCGTGCATGGACATCGCGGAAATCAACGGGCTGCTTAAAGCCATCACCCAGCGCTATGTGCAGGCCGGTTACCCGACCAGCCGGCCTTACCTGCAGCAACCACCACAAGACGGCGCACCGCTGGACCTGGTCATCGTCGAGGGGTTCGTCGAGTCCATCGAACTGGCGGGCCCCGATTTGCCCCTGTCCCTCTCAGGCGCCTTTCCCGGCCTGCTCGGGCAGCCACTGTACCTGCCAGACCTGGAACAAGGCCTCGACCAGCTCAACCGCCTGCGCGCTTATGACCTGTCCGCAGCCTTGCTGCCCGGCGAACTGCAGGGCGGCACCCGAGTTGTCGTGCAGCCGCGCAAGGTGGCCTCGCGCGGGCATCTGGACAGCCGCTTCGACAACCGCGGCAGCGACCTGACCGGGCGTCACCGCCTGAACCTCGGCTTCGGTCTGGACAGCCCGCTGGGCCTCAATGATGACCTGCGCCTGTCGCTGAACGGCACGGTGCTCGACGCGCCTGGGCAAAGCCAAGGCGTCTCGCTGTACTACAGCATCCCCTACGGCGCCTGGGCCTTCGCGCTCAGCGCCAGCGAGCTGCGCTACGAGGCGCCGCTCCCCCACAGCCGCCAGGTAGCAGACGGCAGCAGCAGCTACCAGGGCCTGAGCGTCGAGCGGGTGCTGTGGCGCAACCAGCAAGGCATGCTCAGCGCCAGCGCCCGGCTGGACCGCAAGCAAATGGTCAACCGCAGCGCCGGCGCGGTGATCGTCCAGCAGAGCCCCACCCTGGTCTCCGTGGAAGCGGGTATCAACCTGCTGTGGCTGGAAACAGGCCTGTGGAATGGCTACCTCGGTGTCGCCCAGGGAATCGACGCCTTTGGTGCCGACCGCTCGCCGTTGGGAGCAGAACGCCTGCGCCCGGATTTTCGCAAGTACCGCGCCAACCTGCTGCACCTGCGCCAGGGCCCGGCCAGCCACCCATGGCGCTGGCAGAGCGAACTGGCTCTGCAATACAGCAGTGACCCGTTACCCGCTGTCGAGCAGTTGCTGGTCAGCGACGATTCGGCCGTGCGCGGGTTTCGCCTGCGTACCTACTCCGGTGCCAGCAGCGCCGTCTGGCGCAACACCGTCAGTCAGCCGCTACCGGAAGGCTGGACCGCTCCCCTGCAAGTACGCCCCTACATCGGCCTGGACCTTGGCTGGACCCGCAACGCCGAAGGCAAGCCTTCACAACGCCTTGCCGGGACCACCGCCGGCGCCGAACTGAGCCTGCCCGGCAGCCACCTGCGCCTGGGCTACCAACGCGCGCTGTACGCCAGCGACCTGCCCCGCCCGCTGCTGGAGCCTGGCTTCTGGGTGGTGGAACTGGCCCTGAACATCTGATTCACCCACAACAAAGAGAACGAGAACATGCAAACACTCTCGCAGTCACCGTCTACCCGCCCGGACACCTTGCGCTGGGCCATCTTCCTCGCCCTGCTCGGGCCCGGCACCGCTCTGGCCCAGGGCGGCCTTACAGCAACCAGCGGCCCCGGCGGCACACCGGTCATCAACGATGGGCATGGCGTCCCGGTCATCAATATTGTCGCGCCAAACGCCAACGGACTGTCGCATAACCAGTTCCTCGACTACAACGTGGATCGCTCCGGGGTGGTTCTGAACAATGCCACCCAGGCCGGGCAGTCGGAATTGGCCGGTGCCCTGGCGGCCAACCCGCAATTCCAGGGCCAGGCGGCCTCGACCATTCTCAACGAGGTGGTCAGCCGCAACGCCTCGCTGATCGAAGGGCCGCAGGAAATCTTCGGCCGCCCGGCCGACTACATCCTGGCCAACCCCAATGGCATCACCCTCAACGGCGGCAGTTTCATCAACACCACACGCGCCGGTTTCGTGGTGGGCACCCCCGAGTTCGAGGGCCAGCGACTGAAGTACCTCGACACGATCAACGCCAGCGGTACTCTGCAAGTGCTCGAGGGCGGCCAGCGCAACCCCAACGGCGCCCTCGAACTTATTGCCCCACGCGTAGACAGCAAAGGGCTGCTGATGGCGCGCAACTCAATCGATATCACCGTCGGTCGCAACCGCATCGACAGCACCAGCGGCGAATTTCTCGAACACCTGCCGGGCACTCCGTCCAGCATCGATGCCAGCCTGTTCGGCGCCATGCGTGCCGGGCGCATTCGCGTGGTGAGCACCGCAGAAGGTGCCGGGGTGCGTGTGGGGGCATCGCAATTGCTGGGTATCGACGGGGTCGACATCCAGTCGGCCGGCGCGCTGCAGGTAAGCGGCAAGGCCGACAACCCCGTCGAACTGCACAGCGAACAGGGCGATCTGCGGCTCACCGCTGCCGATGGCCTGACACTTGAAACCGTTGATGGGCAGGCTCGGCGAATCGAGGCCAAGGCCGGCAAGAAGCTCACGCTGGATGCCACGACTCGCGAAAACATCGAACGCGACAGCGACAGCTGGAACAAGAAGTTCCTGTTCGTCACCCGCGAAACCTACAACCGCGAAACAACCACCACCCATCAGCAGCAACAGGGCAGCAGCTTGCAAGGCAAGGACGGCGTGCTGCTGCAATCCGCTGACGACATGCGCCTGGTGGCGGCCAAGGTGGATGCTGGCAATGAGCTGACCCTCGACAGCGGCGCCAACCTGGCCATCGCTGCCGGCATCGACAGCCAGCACACCGAAGAGCAGGTTCGCCACCGCAAGGACTTGTGGCGCGGTGACAGCGATACAGACCAATTCAAGGAAACCGCACAAGGCAGTGCGCTACAGGCCCAGCGCATGACGCTGAAGGCCAGGAATTCCGTCGATGTGAAGGGCAGCAGCCTGCAAAGCCGCGGCGACATGGCGATCGAAGCCAAGGAGGCAAACATTGGTACCACCGCCCTGCAGGAGCGCGGTACCCGGCGCGACTATCGTGGCGACCTGGTATCCGGCACCTTCTTTGGCGACCGCAAGGGTAACGACAGCGAAGGCCAGGCCGTTGCCGGTAGCAGTGTCACGACGGACGGCAAGCTGGCCGTGACAGCTGACCAGGTGGCCATCAAGGGCAGTACCGTGCACGGCAAGAAGGACGCGCTGCTCTACAGCACGAAAGGTGCACTGGCCATCGAAGCCGACCATGGCCGCACCACCTCCACCGACCGTACCAGCGACAGCAAGCTGTTCGGCCTGATTGGCAGCGACCACGAGAGCACCGACCGTACACAGCAGGTACTGACCAGCGACGTCGGCTCGGCCACCAATCTGCGCCTGGCCAGCGCCGAGGAAATGCGCATCCAGGGCGCCAAGGTTGCAGCGGGCGGGCACCTGCAGGTAGAGGCCAAGGGGGACCTGCTGATTACCAGCGCGCAAGCGGTTGACGAGCGCGAAACCCGCAACCAGCAACGTGGTTTCAGCACCAGCGCCAAGCAGACCCAGGAAGCCGAGGATGGCAAGCCAGAGTCCCGGCAGTACTCGGCCGGCATTGCCTATGATGTCGCCACCACCAGCAGCAGGCAGCGTGCCACCAGCCAGGTTGTCAGTGAGCTCGAGGGCGCTTCGGTGAGCCTTGGCAGCAAGGCTCACCTGCAAGTCAACGGCGCCACGGTGAAGGCCGCCGCAGGCGACCTCGATATGCAGGCTCGAAAGGTGACCCTGGGTGCAACCCGCAATGACCATGACACCACCACCAGCACCACCCACAGTGGCGGCGGTTTGACAGTGACCGGCGGCATCGACCGACTGGGCAGCTTGTTCGAAGGCCATCACAACCGCCAGGTGCAGGCCGAACGCGACAGCAAGGTGCAACGCAGCACATTGCAGGCCAGCGGCGACCTGAAGATTACTGGCGATGAACTGGTCACCGAGGCCGCACACGTCAAGGCTGGCAACGCACTGCAAGTAACTGCCAAACGCATCGACAACCGCGCGGTACAGGATACCGACGAAACTGAACAAAGCCGTGGCGACTGGTCGGGCAGCCTCGGCGCCAGTGTCGAGTACCGCGACCTTACTCGCCCCATCGAACGCCTGGTACTGGGCGAAGAAGCCGCGCGCTTCCAGCAAGCCTCCCCCGAAGACGCCATGGCGCCACCCAGCGTTGGCGCCGACATGACCGTGGAACACCTCAAGCGCCTGGAAAACCAGCGCCGCGGCTTTGCCCAGGTGAGCGAGTTGTCCGGGGCCAAGGTCGAAGTCAAGGCCGAGAACATCACCGACCAGGGCACCGCCTGGCGCGCCAACGCTGGCAAGCTGCAGATCGAGGCCCGGCAACACCAGATGCAGGCAGCCGAGAACACCCAGGAAAATACCGTGCAACGCCTGGCCTACGGCGGCGATGTGCGCCTGGACACCAGCACCGGCGAAGACCTGAATGTGCGCGCCGCCGGCAAAGGCGGCTCGCTGGACAAGAAGGACACCGCCAGCAGCGCCGTCCCCGGCAGCCTCTATGGGCAACAGGGCATCCAGGTGCAACTGGGCAGCTCTGGTCGTTATGAAGGGACGCGCATTGATGGCGGTGAAGGCAGCGTGGTCATGAGCAGCGCCGGTTCGCTGGAATTGCCACAGGCAAATGATCAGGCCGAACAGCAGTCCCGCCAGCTCGACGGCAATGCCTGGGCCAAGGTCGGCAACCGCCCGGGCAGCACCGGCGTCGAAGGCCGAGGCTACCTCGACCACGGGCAGAGCCAGAGTACACAGCGCAAGGCTCAGGTGGCGCAGATCGACGCCAAGGGCCAGGTAATGCTGAGCAGTGGCGGCGACCTTGTGCTCGAAGGCACCCGCATTGGCAGCCGCGAGGCCAAGACCGGCGACATTCAACTGCAAAGTGGCGGTCGGCTGCAGGTCAAGGCGGCCAGCGATACCCAGAACGCTACCGGCGCCAAGATGGGCGGCGGCGCGGAGCTGGCGGTCAAGGCTGGCAACATCACGGGCGGCGCCATCGGCGGCCACTTCAGCCATGGCAAGCAGGACGAAGAGGCACGCCAGGCGGTGAATGCCGCGTTCGCCAGCAACGGCACACTGAAGCTGGGCAGCAGCGCCCGCGAGGATATCGCCCTGCACCTTGAGGGCCTGCAGGCCTCGGCCGAACAGATAGCCCTCGACGCATCGAATGGCGGCATGCTGGTGGAAGCATCGTCCAGCCAGGAGCGGCGTGACAACCTCGACATCACCGCCGGGGCCGGCTTCGACATGGCCGAGGGCGCGCTGGACACCCGCGGTCTGCATGGCCGCCTCAAGGTGGATCTCGACAAGCGCGACAACCTCACCTGGAATGCCAGCGACCTGCGCGCCGAGCGCATCGACCTGCAAAGCCGTGGCGATACCCGCCTCGAAGGCGTCACCCTGGAAACGGGGCGTATCAAGGGAGTGATCGACGGCGACCTGCGCATCGCCAGCCGCAAGGACAACGTCAATACCTTGAGCGTGAAAGGCGATGCCCGGCTGAGCCAGGAGAAAAACCCGCGGGGCTACGTCAACGCGGCCACTTCGGTGGCAGGGCCGCTGGGGAGCAAGGTTGAGAAGAAAGCTGGCTCCGTGCTGAGCAAGGCAGACCCGGGGCTTTCGCCCACCTTCCGCCTCGACGTGTCGCACGCACAGCGCGACAGCGTAGGCCAGCAGGCCACGCTCAAAGGTAGCGACGGTATCGACCTGCAGGTCGGCGGCAATGCCCACCTGGTGGGTGCACGCCTGCAGTCGGCCAAGGGCGATGTGATGATCGACGCCAACTCGGTTACCCGGGAAACACTTAGCGGTAACGACTATCGTCGGGATGTGTCGATCGATGCGTCGAACTCACCGGTGGACCTGGGCACGGCAGTGGCCGAGCTGGCCAAGGGCAAGGGTGCGGCGGATGGGGAAAATGCACTGGACCTGGGGTTGTTGAGGACCAGTGGGCACAATCGCAGTGAGCAGTGGGCTTCGAGTGTGCAGGGCAAGAAAAACTGAAGCAGGCGCCACGCTGGAGGGCACGGGCTTCGTGCCCTTTCAGCATTTGGGCCAGACAGTTGATTGGTTGAAGGAGCCAGCTTGCCGGCGACAAAATCTATTTACCAGCGCAAGTCCCGCTGCCCTGCCAGCGCCTGCGGCCCAAGCCACTGCACACCACGCAGCAAAGGCGTCAGCGCCGCCTCCGGCTGCAACTTGACCATCACCTGCGCCCGGCGCGCTGGCAGGTCGGCATCCACGGCCAATTCATGCTGCCCCTGCTGCACCAACTGCCCGCGCAGGTGCCAGCCGCTGCGGCAGTCCATTTCCAGCCAGCCCTGCCCCAAGCCCAGTGACCAGGGCTCGCTCAAGGCAAGGTCGGTTACCGTCATGCGGCCTTCGCTGGCACGGCATTGCCGCCCTGCCCCCTGCATCCGCAACGTGCCCTGCCACTGGCCGGCCAAGCGGTAGTCCGTCGCGACCGTCGCCTGGGCCCCCATGGCCGTTGCCTCCAGCCGCCAGCGCCATGGCCAGCCTTCGGCGCGCAACTGCCAGGCCTGGCCCTGGAAGCCCAGCTGCGCGTTCGCCTGCAAGCGCCAAGGCTGCACCGCCCAACGCAATGGCCCGACCGGCCCCAGCTGCTGCGCCTGGCCCTGCCACAGGCTGCCGCTGACCTCACGCGCTGGCAGGCCTATCCCGCGCACCACCCAACTGGCCGGCAGCTCCACCAGCAATGTCACGGCGAAAACCGACATCACCCACGCGCCACTTATTCGGCTCATGGCCGCACCACCAGGTCGAAGTGCAAACCCTTTTCATGCTGTTCCAGCCCCCATTGCAGTGGCTGAGCACCTTCTGCACGCAGGCTTTGCAACCAGCCTTGCAGCACTCGCTCGTCGGCCACCTGCCCACGCAGTTGCCAGGCCTCGCCCTGCGCATCGACCTCCGCCAGTTCGATCTGCCGCGCCTGGGCCGACTGGCGCAGCCGCTCCAGGTTCAACCCCGGGCCGCCTTGCAGGCCTGCGGCCTGTTCGGCCAGCCCGCGCCACTGGCTGAGCTCGCGCCATTGCGCAAAGCCTGCACGCACGGCCAGGAACGCCAGCAAAAGCGCAATCAATGCCCAGGCGAACTTCAAACGATGACGCTGTATCCAGTCCCGGTTCATGAAGCTGCTCCCAGGTCGAACACCACTTGACCGTCCTGCACCTTGACCGAGGCCCCGGCAGCTGTCGCCATGTCGCTCCATGGCGGTGTACTACCCTCGCCCTCCAGCCGCAGGTGCCAGCGCTGGCCATCGAAGCGCACCGCTTGCAGACGCCAGCCGGGATGATCACGCAGCCAGGCCTGCAACGCCGTCTGCAGGCCTTCGAGCTGGCGCGTGTGCAGTTGCTGCTGCAGTTCACTTTCGCGCAGGCGCTTGAGGGCCTGCGCAGCGTGCCGGGGGCTGGCCTGCTCACCGGTCACTGCGATGACCTGGCTGCGCCAGAGTTGCGCCAGGGCCCATTGCTTGCTCAACCACAGCCCGCCCCAGACGGCAGCCAGTACCAGGCAGGCAGCGAGCAGCCGTTGCTGCGGCCGGGACACCACCGGCAGCGAGCGCACCTTGCGGGTACGCTCGAACAGGCCGGGCAGTGTATCGAGCGGTGCCAGCGTACTGGGCCAGTCGCCGCTCAGCGAAACCTTTTGCAGCTCCGCCCACGGTTGCTGTGGCACCTCGCCCAATGCATCCGGCCAGGCCAGCCAGTGCTCCTGCCTGTTTTCGGCCAGCCCTTTGTACAAATACATGTCGGGTGTGCGCTGCCATTGCCAGGCATGTCCCACCTCGGGGGGCGGCAGCAGCTGTAGTTCGGCCCAGCACCGTGCCACCTGCAAGCCCCATTCGGCGCACTGCCCGCGCCAGTCGTCCAGTTGCTGACGGGCTACCACCAGCAACCGAAGGTGGCCGGGCTCACGAGCCAGGCAGGCACATGTCACTTCGTCGACGGCCTGCAGCAAACGGTCTTCGAGCAATAGCGGCCATTCTTCACGCTTGAGCCCGGGCGGTGCCGGCACGCGGAAATAGCTGCAGGCCTCGGCGGGCAGGATCAACGCCACACTGGCCTGCAGATTTGCCGGGGGCTCGCCCTGCCCATGGCGTTGCACGAGGCCGCCCTCGACCATCGCCCAGTGCCAGACAGCGCCCGGTCGCAGCAACAGCCACGTCCGGGCAGGGTTGCGCTGTCCCCATTCAAACTTCATGAGCGCCCCCACGGGAGGGCGAAGGTGCAGACATAGGGTGCTCCATCACGCTGCAGTTCAAGACGCACGCCACGGCCGGGGTGCGCAGGTTGGTCGGAAGGCCAGGCCTGCCAGCGGCCGCCCTGGTAATAAAGAACATTCATGGCGCTGACCCGGTCGAGCCGCTCGCGCTGAACCCAGCGGGGGGCGGCTGCGGCATAGAGGTCGGCCGAGCTTTCCAGCAGCAGGCGCTGCTCACGCGCCTCGAAGCGCAGGCGCTGGCGCTGCAGGCGCGAACCGCCTTCGGCTTCCGGCATGCCGGTAATGGCGACCCAGAGCAACTGGTTGCTTGCCGGTTGCCAGTCCAGCCAGCGGCTGGCCATGGGCAGGCGCTGGTCGTAGACCCGGCGCATTACCGGGCTATCGAAGCGACGCTCCAGGGCCAGACAGAAGTCCAGCACCGAGGTTTCCTGCGTGGTGACCTGCAGGCGCTCGCGAACCTTGAGCCAGCCGTTGACCAGGGCGGCGAGCATGATGCCGAGCACAGCAGTAAGTGCCAGGGCGACCATCAGCTCGATCAGGGTAAGGCCGGCCTGACGGTGCTTGCTGGGCTGGGTCCAAGGCTGACGGGTATGCGCCCTCCCTGTGGGAGCGGGCGCGCCCGCGAACACCGGCGAAGCCGGTGCCATACACAGAGTCGCCTGCTTCGCGGGTAAACCCGCTCCCACAGGGGCAGCACAAGCTTCACGATCTCTGTCACTCACGGCTGATCCAGGGGCAGGCACCTGCGCGGGGTGGAACCGGGCCTCTGTGGGAGCGGGTTCACC
The DNA here is from genome assembly GCF_053557675.1 of Pseudomonas sp. XP1. Classification (NCBI taxonomy): domain Bacteria; kingdom Pseudomonadati; phylum Pseudomonadota; class Gammaproteobacteria; order Pseudomonadales; family Pseudomonadaceae; genus Pseudomonas; species Pseudomonas sp. XP1. The sequence continues at coordinate 63,961 of NZ_JBNRIJ010000010.1, forward strand.
CGCGAACACCGGCGAAGCCGGTGCCATACACCGAGTCGCCGGCTTCGCGGGCATGCCCGCTCCCACAGGGGCAGCACAAGCTTCACGGTTTCTGTACCTCATGGCCGCTCCAGAAACACGGTGTACTGGCCTAGCGGCAGGCGCTGGTCGCGGTCGGCGAACAACAGCAGGTCGCCGCGGCGCAGGTCGCGTACGCCGGTGCGGCGTAGTTGCAGTTGCCAGTGGCAGCGCTGGCCGCCCTGGCTCAGCTCACCGCCAACCTGGTTTTCCGCCGGCCAGTACTGCTCGACGGCAAAGCGGGTTTGCAGTTCTCGCGCGCATAGCAGGCCAAGGCGGTGTTGCTGGAGGTTGTCCTGTACCGCCAGACGTTGGCGCAAAACCTGGCTGGTGATCACCGCCAGCACCGCGGCGATCGCCAGGGCTACGGTCACCTCCAGCAGGGTAAAGCCACGCTGATGCCGCTTCATGGGGCGACCACCACCTGCAAGCGGCCATCCCGGCTCCAGGCCCATTGCTGGCTGCCATCGGCCCAGCGCCAGTGCACGTTGCCCGGTTGCGCCCAGCCGTGCGGGGTGAACAACAGGCGCGGCTGCGGGCCGGCCGGCCAGTCCGGGCGCAGGCCCTTGGGCCAGTCGCCAAGGGCGGCTGCCTCGACCACCCAGCCATTACCTTCGCGCCGGACGAACTCCGGGCGCTGGCCATTCCAGCGCAGCCCGCGCAGCTGCCCGGCATGCCGGGCCAGCGCGGCCTGCGTCCGGGTCTCGCTTGCCAGCCGTTGCAGCGCCTGGTCGACACTGGCCTGGCTGTTGCCGAACCCGGCCACCGCCAATCCGGTCATCAGCCCGGCGATGGCCAGCACCACCAGCAGCTCGATCAGGCTGAAGCCCTGCTGACGGCGCACCCGTTACAGCTCCCAGTTACCCAGGTCGGCATCCTGGCCTTCGCCGCCCGGCAGGCCGTCAGCGCCCAGCGAGTACACGTCGACCCGGCCATGTTCGCCTGGCATGCGGTACTGGTACGGGGTGCCCCACGGGTCTTCCGGCAGGCGGCGCACGTAGCCGTCGCTGCGCCAGGCCCTTGGCAGCGGTTCCTGGGCCGGCTTTTTCACCAGCGCGGCCAGGCCCTGCTCGCTACTGGGGAAGCGCAGGTTGTCCAGGCGGTACATGTCCAGCGCCTGCTCCAGGGTGGCCAGGTCGGCCATGACCTTCTGCTTCATGGCCTTGTCCTGGTTGCCCAGCACGCTGGGCGCGACCACCGCGATCAGCAGGCCGATGATGAAGATCACCACCATGATTTCCATGAGGGTGAAACCGCGCTGGCGGTTACGTCGATGCTGCATGGCAGTACTCCTTGTCGTCACAGTTGCAGGCCCTGGTTGAGTTGCATGATCGGCAACAGCACCGCCAGCACGATGAACAGCACCACGGCGCCCATCACCAGGATCATCAGGGGTTCGAACAGCGCCATGGCGGTATCGACCTGGCGGGCGAAGCCGCGCTCCTGGTCGTCGGCCACGCGCTCGAGCATGTCGGCCAACGTGCCGCTGGCCTCGCCGCTGCCAACCATGTTCACCAGCAGCGGCGGAAACTGCTGGCTGGCATCCAGCGCGCGATGCAGGCTGGTGCCGCCCTGCACCTGCTGGCGCACCTGCTCCATGGCCAGGCGGATACGCCGGTTGCCGACGGTTTCGGTGGCCACTTGCAGGGCTTCGAGCAGGGCCACGCCGCTGCCGCTGAGGATTGCCAGGCTGCGGGCCAGGCGCGCGCTTTCCAGCACCTGCAGCAGGCTGCCGATATGTGGCAGGCGTAGCAGCAGCTGGTCGCGGCGCAGGCACCAGTGCGGCTTGCGCAGCAACCAGCCGCCGAGCGCGCCGAGCAACAGGGCCAGCCCCAAAAGCCAGGGCCCGGCCTGCACCAGCCCTTGGCTCAGGCCGATCAGCAGCGATGTAATGAACGGCAGGCTCTGCCCGGCATGGGCGAATTGTTCGGTGAGCTTGGGTACGACGAAGGTCATCAGGCCTACTACCACGGCAAGCGACACCCCCATCAACACGGTGGGGTAGATCAGCGCAGTACGTGCCTTGTGTTGTTGTCGTTGTACCTGCTCCAGGTGGTCGGCGAGGCGGGTCAGCACCTGGGCCAGGCGGCCGGACCGCTCGCCGGCCTCGACCAGCGCGCAGTACAGGCCGGTAAACGGTGCCCCCTGACGCGCCAGGCTGCGGGCCAGGCCCAGGCCTTCGGCCAACGAGCCGCGCAATGCCACCAGCACACTGTGCAGGGCGGGCTGGCGCAGTTGCCGTTCCAGGGTAGCCAGGGCGTCGACCAGAGGGATGCCGGCACCGGTCAGGGTGGCCAGCTGACGAGTCAGTTCGCACAGCTGAGCGCGGCTCAGGCGCTGGCGCCGGGGTTGTCGGGTGCCAGCTTGGTGACGCTGCAAGCGGCGTGCGAACAGGCCCTGCTCACGCAACAACTGGCGGGCATGACGTTCGCTGTCGGCCTGCAAGCTGGCCTTGTGGGTCTTGCCGGCGAGGTCGACGGCCTGGTAGCGATAGGTCGGCATGGCTCAGCCCTGCACCACGCGCAGTACTTCGGCCAGGCTGGTCTCGCCACGGGCCAGGCAGTCGCTGGCCATCGCCACCAGGCTCTGCCGGCGTCCGGCCAGGTAGTCCTGCATGACCAGTTCACTGGCGCCGTCGTACAACAGGCCGATCAGCCCGGCATCCAGCTCGATGAATTCATACAGGCCCAGGCGCCCGACATACCCGCTGCCCTGGCACTGCTCGCAGCCAACCGCGTGGTAGCTGCTGCCCAGCGCCGCCAGCTCGGGCCACAGGTCGCGTTCCGCCGGCTGCAGCGGGTGCGCCACGGCGCAACTGCACAAGCGCCGCACCAGGCGCTGGGCCAGTACGCCACGCAGGCACGAGGCGATCAGGAACGGTTCGATGCCCATGTCGCGCAGGCGGGTCACCGCGCCCACCGCACTGTTGGTGTGCAGCGTGGACAACACCAGGTGGCCGGTGAGGCTGGCCTGCACGGCGATCTGCGCGGTCTCCTGGTCACGGATTTCGCCGAGCATGATCACGTCCGGGTCCTGGCGCAGGATAGCGCGCAGGCCGCTGGCAAAAGTCAGCCCGGCACGCGGGTTGATGGCAGTCTGGCCGATGCCGGCGATAGCGTATTCCACCGGGTCCTCGACAGTGAGGATGTTGCGGCTGCCGTCGTTGAGGCTGTTGAGGCTGGCATACAGGGTAGTGGTCTTGCCCGAACCGGTGGGCCCCGTGGACAGCACGATGCCGTTGGGCCGTGCCAGGCAACTGCGCAGGCCCTGCAACACCGCCGCCGGCATGCCCAGGTTGCCCAGCGCCAGCAGGCTGGCCTGCTTGTCGAGCACGCGCATCACCACCCGTTCACCGTGGATGCCGGGCAGGGTCGAGACCCGCACATCCACTTCGCGCCCCGCCGCACGCAGGGTGATGCGGCCATCCTGGGGCTGACGCTTTTCGGCAATGTCCAGACGGGCCATGACCTTGATCCGCGACACCAGCATGGCCGACAGCGCACGCGGTGGGCGCAACACTTCGCGCAGGTGGCCATCGACCCGCAGGCGCACCACCAGGCTCTGCTCGAAGGTTTCTATATGAATGTCCGAAGCGCGCAGGCGCAGGGCCTGGCCGAACAGGCCGTTGATCAGGCGGATCACAGGGGCTTCGTCGTCGCTTTCCAGCAGGTCCTCGATGCGCGGCATTTCGCTCATCAGGCTATCCAGGTCGACCTGGTCGCCAATGCCTTCGATCAGCGCCTCGGTGGCAGCATCGCCGGCCTGGTACAGCTGGCCGAGGCGTTCGTCGAACAGTGCAGGCTCCAGGTATTCGAGCAGGCTGGGCTGGCCGTGCACGCGCAGCAGCTCCTGCAATTGGGCGCTGTCGGCATCAGGCCGCAGCCACAGCTGCCAGCCCTGCTCCGCCGGGGCCATGGCTACCCCGCTCTGCCGTGCCTGGCGATAAGGCAGCATCACCAGTCACCGCCTTCCAGCCGTGCGCGGCTGGAGGGGAACACTTGCAGCAACGGCGTAGCGTTTTGCCCATCCGCCAGGGCGGGCAACTGCAGCGGCGTGGTCTGCTGCAAGGTGCGGTACTTGTCTTCGCTGAGCCCGGCCAGGCTCGGCCCGTCACGCAGGATGCGCGGGCGGATGAACACCATCAGGTTCTGCTTGGTGTTCTTGGTGGCGTCGGAGCGGAACAGCCGGCCCAGGTAAGGGATGTCGCCAAGCAGCGGCACACGCTGGTCGCTGGTGCTCAGTTCGTCGCTGATCAGGCCGCCGAGGATCACCAGGCCGTTGTCCTCGACCATGACCTTGGTCTTGATCTCGCGCTTGTTGGTGATCACGTCGCTGGCAGCCGTGGTGTCGGCAATCGACGACACTTCCTGGACGATGTCCAGGCGCACGCTGTTGTCGATGTTGATCTGCGGCTTGATGCGCAGCTTCACCCCGACTTCCTTGCGCTCGATGGTCTGGTACGGGTTGGCGTTGTTCTGCGTTACCGATCCGGTGACGAAGGGCACTTCCTGGCCGACCAGAATCGACGCCTCGGCGTTGTCCAGGGTCAGCAGGGTTGGCGTGGACAGCAGGTTGAAGCCGCTCTTGCCTTTCAGCGCGTTGACCAGCATGGCGAAGTTGAAACCGCCGCCGAAATGGCCGATACCCGCCATGGCGCCGGTGGTGCTGGACAGCAAATCGCCAAGGGCCTCGTTGTCGCCACTGGCGGCGGCCCCGGCGATGCTGGCGATATTCACCCCGTTGCTGCCGAAATTGACGATGCCGGCACCGAACTTCTCGTCAGCGAACAGCCACTGCACGCCCAGCTCCTGGGCGCTGCTGTCGGACACCTCGGCGATGATCGCCTCCACGACTACCTGGGCACGGCGGATGTCCAACTGCTCGACGATGGCGCGGTAGGCGGCCAGCTCGCTGTCGGGGCCGACCATGACCACGGCGTTGGTGCCCTCTTCGTATTCCAGGCGGATGCTCGAGCCGCCGGCGGCGGGTACTACAGGCCTGTCCTTGCCCTCTGCATCGCCCGCACCTTCAGAGGGCGTCATGCCTTCCTGGCTGAGCCCGCGCAACACCTTTACCACTTCGCCCGCATTGGCATGGCGCAGGTAGATGACCTGGGTACTGCCGGTGCCTGGTGCGTCCTGGGGGCGGTCGAGCTGGCGCAGCAAGCTGGCGATACGTTCCAGGTTGCTGCGCCAGTCGGTAACGACCAACTGGTGCGCCGCCGGATAAGGTGTGATCACACCGACCCGTGGGTCGATCAGGGGCTTGAGAATGCCCAGCACCTGCTCGCTGGCGGCATTGCGCACGTTGAATACCCGCGTAGCCACGCTGTCGCTGCCTTCCCCCTGCTGCCCTCCCGCCTCCACCGGCACAGGCTCCAGGCGAGCAGCCTGGTCGGGAACGATCTTCACGCTGCCGTTGGGCAGGTCGACAGTGGCGTAGCCCTGGGCGCGCAGCTGGGCCAGGAAGATGTCGTAGATGGCATCGGCGTCGTGCAGGTCGACGGTGCGTACGGTGACCTTGCCCTTGACCCGGGGGTCGACGATGAAGGTGGTGCCGGTGATGCGTGACACGCTGTCGATGAACTCGCCCAGTTCGGTGTCGACGAAGTTCACCTCGTACATAGGCGTGCCGTTGTCATCGAACACCGGCTCTTCAGCACAGGCCATGGAGAGGGCCAGGCTCAGCGCGGCCGCCACGCAATATCTGACAGGCATCGTTCATCCTTGCCGCTTGAAGCCGGTCACGACGGGGCGTGGCGGCCAGGGCAGGCGTTCACGCCGCCCCTGGTTGTTGAAAATCAGGCCATCGCTGTCGATGTCCTGCAGCACGATCCCTGGCGCCAGGCGCTGGCCGCGGGCCAAGGTGCGCACCTGCTCGCCATAGCGCAGCACCACCACGCTGGAGGCCAGCGGCTGCGCCTTGAGGCCGCCCAGGTATTGCAGCGGCAGGCGCGTGATTGCGATGGCACCGTCGTCGACGGGTACCTGCCAATGGCCGACCATCAAGCCAGGCAGCGGCTTGTCGGGCGCTGCGGGCGCAGTGGCCGGTTGCGGCTGGCGACCCAGTTGCAGCACGCACTGGGCCGCCAGCCAGCCGACCAGGGTCAGGCCAGCGCCCGTCAGCAAGCGCGAGGCGAGCGTCACGATGCCAACTGCCTTGGGTGCCAGCCCGGGTGCCCCTGCACGTAGCGCAATTCGGGCAGCTGCAGCGGCGCCAGTTGCCAGTCGCTCGCCTGGCGGGCGAGCCAGGCTTCGACCCGTTGCCACAGCGGCTCGCCGGCCTGGGTTTCGAATTGCAGGCCAAAGGTGCGGCACAGGCCCTGCACCGGTTCCAGGCCACTGATGCGCTTGCCTTGCGGGCTGTAGCTGACACGCCAGGCATGGCCCTGCCAGCGCGGCAGGTCCTGGCTGTTGTCCAGCAACAGCGGGTCGCCGAACAGTTGCTCCGCGGCGTTTTCCAGCACTTGCTCGACCTGCCGGGCGGGTGCTTCGACCACCGGTGCCGGGTAGCCACCGGTGAGGCTGATCAGGTGTTCTCGGGTAATGGCCGCCCCTGCAGGCAGAGGGTAGTCATAACGCAGGCCCGGCAGCAGCACCGGCATGCTGCTGTCGTCGGCCAGGGCCTGATGCAGCAGCCGGTCCCAGCTGCCGCCTCGGGTGTCGCGGCGCCACAGCGCCTGGGGCGCGCGGGCCAGCGGTTGATCGAGCCAGGCCGCGTGGCCGGCGCGCTGCTGGCGCAGTTCTGCCTGCAATGCCCCGACACGCTGCTGAGCGGCGGGCGCCAGCTGTTGCTCAAAGGCCGGGAAGAAACGCCCCTCGAACTGCCACAGCCCGGCCACGCGCTGGCAGCGCAGGCGGAAGGCACCGCTGCCCCGGCAACCGGCGAACAGCACCGGCACGCGGCGGCCGCTGGCCTGGCTGACCTCGACCGGCGCCGGCCACAGATCCTGGCCGCGGGCGCACAGCAGCACATCGATCTGCGGCACCCGCTCGGCCAGCCACAAGCCCGGCCCGGTACCGACATCGGCCAGGGCCACCACCAGGTCAGCCTCGCGTCGGGCCTGTTCGAACACCGGCTGCAATGACTGGTACCACTGTTTGAGGGAGGCTTTCTGGTCCTGGGCATAGGGGTCGGTCACGCCGATCACGGCAATACGTGCACCGCCGCGTTCGAAGACGTGCAAGGCTTCCAGGCCCAAAGCCCGGCGCTGCGTGTCTGCCAGCCCGGCGCCCAGGGTAACGGTGCCAGCCTGGCGATATAGCGCCGGGCTGCGCTGTGGCCACAACACGCGCTCGTCGCTACTGACCCGCGCTTCACTGCCCAGCAGCTGGCTGCCCTGCAGGCCGCTTTCGCCCTGGGTCAGGTAGGCCAGGCCACTGCCATTCCAGCCCTGGCCGTTTTCCAGGGTCAGGCTGTTGCCAGCCCCAGCCTCACCGCGCAGCTGCTCGAGCAATGCCGCCAGCACCGCATAGCCGCCCAGCTGGGCAGATGCAGCCTGGCTGGCATCGAGCAGGGGCGCCAGTTGCGGGTAGGCGATGCTGGCACTGCTGCCGGTCATCCATGGGGCGCGGCCCAGGTGGCTGACCGGCCCCAGGCGAGTGGCCGGCACCACCGCCTGGCCAGGCTGGCGGGCATCGAGGGTGTCGGCCACGTACAGCAGGTCGAGGCTGGCGTTGCCTCCCTGCTGCCCAGGAAGGGCGGAGCAGGCGCCGAGCAACGGTGCCAAGGCACCGATACCCATCCAGCCGATCACTTCGCGCCTGTGCACACTGCTTGCCATCGAACCCGCCATCCTTATCCATGTTCATCCAGGGCCCCGGATGTTGCGGCGTTGGCATTACAGTTTGATGGCAGAAATCCGACAGCCATTCCAAAGTGATCTGTAGAGCACGCTTGTAAGAGCGGGTTGTTTTAAAACCCCCTTAACATTTCTGCCAATGAATCATCACATTTGCGCACTAAAGTCGCGGTTCCCTCTAACTCAGCCAACATAAGGACACCCTGATGAGTCGAGATACCGGCGACAACCTGGACCGGAACCAAAGCGGCAACCTGCCGATGGCCAACGTCATGGACGCCTACCTGAGCCGCCGCAGCGTGATGCGCGGCAGCCTGGGCGCCGCCATCGCCATGATTGCCGGTACCGGCCTGACAGGCTGCTTCGACGGTGGTGGTTCCGATCACGATGATCCGGTCACCGAGCCACCCGTGACTGAGCCGGAAGTGCCGAAACTGGCACTGGGCTTCCAGTCCATCCCGGGCTCGCGCACCGACGCCTGCGTGGTTGCCGCCGGCTACAGCGCCTATGTGCTGGCGCCCTGGGGCACGCCGATAAACAGCAATGGCAACCCGTGGAAGTCCGACGGCAGCAACACCTCGACCGACCAGGCCAACGCCATGGGCATGCACCATGACGGCATGCACTTCTTCCCCATCAACGGCAGCTCCGAAGACGGCCTGCTGGCGATCAACTTCGAGTACATCGACACTGCCGCCCTGCACCCGGCCGGCCCGACTACCGATGTGAACGGCAAGCGCCCGGTGGAGGAAGTACGCAAGGAAATCAACGCACACGGTGCCGGCGTGGTGCGCCTGCAGAAAATCGGCGGCCGCTGGCAGGTGGTCGACAACGACCCGCTCAACCGCCGCTTCACTACTGCCTCGCGCATGGAAATCACCGGCCCGCTGCGGGGAACCGACCACGTCAAGACCAAGTACTCCACCGCCGGCACCCATTGCCGCGGCACCAACAACAACTGCGGCAACGGCTACACCCCGTGGGGCACCTACCTGACCTGTGAAGAGAACTGGCCAGGCATTTTCGTCAACAAGGGCACCCGCCCCGAAGACCAGCGCCGCATTGGCGTGGGCACCTCAAGTGGCCAGTACAAGTGGGAAACCGCAGCCGGTGATAGCAGCGAAGTGGACGACGAATTCGCCCGTTTCGATGTCACCATCAAAGGCGCCAGCGCAACCGACGACTACCGCAATGAAGCCAGCACCTACGGCTACATCGTCGAAATCGACCCGTACAACAGCAACACCCTGGCCACCAAGCGCACCGCGCTGGGGCGCTTCCGCCACGAAGGCTGTGCCCCGGGCCTGCCGGTCGCCGGCAAGCCGCTGGTGTGGTACATGGGTGACGACTCGAGCAACGAGTACCTGTACAAGTGGGTGTCGACCGCAGTGTGGGACGCAGCCGATGCCAACCCGGCCGACCGCCTGGCCACCGGTGCCAAGTACCTCGACCAGGGCAAGTTGTACGTCGCCCGCTTCAATGCCGACGGCACCGGTGTATGGCTGCTGCTGGACGTAGGCACCGCCACCACTGGCGGCAGTACCCTGGGCGCACTGTATGGCGACCTGCCGGGCATCATCCTCAACACCCGTGGTGCTGCCGATGCCGTGGGCGCAACGCCGATGGACCGCCCGGAATGGACCACGGTCAACCCGCTCAACGGCGACGTATACCTGACCCTGACCAACAACAGCGCGCGTACCCCGGAAAAGGTCGATGCAGCCAACCCGCGCGGCCCGAACCGTCACGGCCACATCATCCGCTGGCACGACAGCGACGACCAGCTGAGCTTCACCTGGGACATCTTCGTGTTCGGCGCCAACGCCGCCGGCACCGCCGACATCAACCGCTCCGGCCTGACCGAACTGAACCAGTTCGCCAGCCCGGACGGCATGAGTTTCGATAGCCGTGGCGTGCTGTGGTTCGAGACCGACAACGGCGAGAGCACCGTGACGGACTACACCAACGACCAGCTGCTGGCAGTGATCCCCACCAACCTGGTGGATGCCAGCGGCAAGCAGGTGCCGGTGAACGCACAGAACCAGGTGGACCTGCGCCGCTTCTTCGTCGGGCCAAATGGCTGCGAGGTAACCGGGATTACCTTTACCCCGGACAACAAGACGCTGTTCGTCAATATCCAGCACCCGGAGAACTGGCCATATACCGACAAGGCCACCGATGCCACCCCGGCAGGTGCCACGGTAAGGCCGCGTGCTGCGACGGTAGTGATCCAGCGTATCGATGGCGGGGAGATCGGCACCGCCTGATCGATTTGTGCACGGGGGCCGCTTTGCGGCCCTATCGCGACACAAGGCCGCTCCTACAAGGGATCGCATTCCCCTGTAGGAGCGGCCGTGTGTCGCGATGGGCTGCAAAGCAGCCCCGGCAATCTCAAGCCCTACCACACCATCGGCTCCCGGCTGCGCACCCGCACCTGCTGCGCCGGTACCCGGGCATGCCATTGCACTACCCCCAGCGCCTCCACCTGGAACTCGCTGCGTATCACCCGCCCCTCCTCCGCGAACGACAGCTGCAACAGGAAATACCCGCTGTTCAGCAGCAGCCCTTCGCTCAACCGTTCGAAGGTTTCGTCATCCACCGCCCCCAGGGCCTGGCGTAGCGCAGTTGCATCCACATACCCCGACGCCGGGCGACCGCTGATGATGCGGCTGAGCAACGAGCGCGGATAGCGCCCTTCATACAGCGCCTCCAGCAATGGCAGATGCTCCAGCCCCAGGGCATTGGCATTCAGCCGCCAGCCGGTGGTCTGAGGCAAGGCGCACAGCATCGGGTAACGGCTCTGGCGGCTGGCGTCCGGCTCCAGTAGCAAGTTCAGCTCGCTGGTATCGAGCATCGGCTGGTTGGCTGCCAGGCGCGGTGGTTGCTGGCGCAGGTATTGGGCGCTCTCGGCGCCCTGCAGGCGGGCATCGCTGTCGGTATCCAGCCAGTCGCCCAGGGCATCGACCATGCGCTCGGCAGCCATGTCATCGCCCAGCAGGTACCGCAACTGGCGCGCAGCTCGCTCGCCGTCAGCGCCAAGCAGCGCATTGACGTTGAAACAGGTGTGCTGGTCGAGCACCCGCAACTGCGCCTGGCCAGCGCCAAAATCGTAGTTCAACGGCTGCCCGCGCAAGGCCTGCCAGAACAGCGGGCTAAGCCGCCAGCTGGGGTCACGCAGGGCCTGTTCGGCATAGGCCAGGCCGGCCTGCTCCATCGCTCGCGCCTGCACCCGCTGGTGCAACAGGCGCACCCCATCGACCTGGCGCCGGCCATCTTCCAGCAGCCAGGCCATGCCCGCCGCCAACATCGCCAGCACCACCATCACCATCAGCAGGGCCGCGCCCTGCTGTTGCCTGCCACCCATCCTTGCCTGCCTCTGTCGCCGAATAAAGACGCCAGTCAACACGCCCGGTGTTGCAGGTAGATGGCAGTGACCGTTCGTCATGTGTACGTCATCTGCGCGAGGCAGGATTGTCTTTCCTTTTCATGACCTTACAGGAGTGGTCGCAATGGGTGGCATTGGAATCTGGCAACTGATGATCGTACTGCTGATCGTATTCCTGCTGTTTGGTACCAAGCGCCTCAAGGGCCTGGGCAGCGATGTTGGCGAGGCGATCCAGGGTTTTCGCAAGTCCATGGGCGGTGACACTGACGCGACTTCCGCAGCGCAAACACAGGTGCAGCAACAGTGCCCGCTGACCGGTCAGGGTACGCAGCAACCGCAAGCGGACCGTCAACCCTGATGTTCGAGGTAGGCTTCAGCGAGTTGCTGCTGGTCGGCATCGTCGCGCTGTTGGTTCTAGGCCCGGAGCGCCTGCCGGTGGCGGCACGCACCCTCGGGCGCGGCCTGGGCCAGGCACGCAGGGCCATGCACGCCCTGCGCACGCAGGTAGAGCGGGAGATCGAACTGCGCCCTGTCGAGCTACCCGATCTCGACAGTGCGCCTTTGCAGCGCCTGGAACAGGAGATCCGCCAAGGCATCAGCCTGAAAGCGGAGCCGGCCAATGATGCGGCCACGGTCGCTCCCCCCAAGGAAAACCTTTCATGAGCATTGCCATGGACCCGGCGGCGAGCATGCCGCTGACCGAACACCTGCGCGACCTGCGCAAACGCCTGGTGCGTTGCCTGGCGCTGGTGGCGTTGGTGTTCGCCGGCCTGTTCCCCTTCGCCCAGACGCTGTACACGCTGGTTTCCGAACCGCTGCGGCGCTTCTTGCCGGAAGGCGCGAGCATGATCGCCACCAGCGTCACTTCGCCGTTCCTGACACCGTTCAAGCTGACCGCGATGTGCGCAGTGTTCGTCGCCATGCCACTGCTGCTGCACCAGGCCTGGGGCTTTCTGGCGCCGGGGCTGTACCGCCGTGAACGGCGTATTGCCCTGCCGCTGCTGGTGTCGAGCATCGTGCTGTTCTACGCCGGCATGGCCTTCGCCTTCTTCCTGGTGTTTCCGATGATGTTCGGCTTCTTTGCCAGCGTTACACCGGAGGGCGTGGCGATGATGACCGATATCAGCCAGTACCTGGACTTTATCCTGGCGCTGTTTCTGGCGTTCGGGCTGGCGTTCGAGATACCGGTGGCGACGTTTATCGTGGTCTGGGTGGGGTTGGCCGATGTGGCCACGTTGCGGCGCAGCAGGCCCTACGTGATCGTCGGCTGCTTTGTGGTGGGGATGATCCTGACGCCGCCGGATGTGTTTTCGCAGACGATGCTGGCGGTGCCAATGTGGGTGCTGTTCGAGGTAGGGTTGCTGGCTTGTGGGTGGTTGAAGCGGCCCGGGCAGGGCAAGGAGATTGGGGCTGGATTGTAGGGCCTCTTCGCGGGTAAACCCGCTCCCACAGGGATCGCACAATATCCGAGAGTTGTGCGATCCCTGTGGGAGCGGGTTTACCCGCGAATAGCCTTGATGCGGTCTAGAACTCGGCGAGCTGCCAGACTTCGTAGGCTGGCGTTTCGTACGGGTGGCTCTGCTTGAGTGCAGCGACGACCTGGGCAATCAGCTCGTCAGCCACCACCAGCTCCACCTTCCACTCTTCCACCACCTCGACCTGGCCGGTTTGCCCGAGGAACGGCTGGCTGCCGTCCAGCGGGCGGAACTGGCCCTGGCCCAGCGTCTGCCAGGCGCAGTGGTCATAGTCACCGATGCGCCCGCCACCCGCGGCGAACACAGCGGCCTTGACCACTTCGACGTGGCTGGCGGGGACGAAGAAGGCGAGCTTGTACACGCCTTAGTTCACCCACACCCGTGCGTTACGGAACATACGCATCAGCGCGGCATCTTCCTGCCACTCATCCGGGCGCCAGGAGTTCTGCACGGCACGGAACACACGCTCCGGGTGCGGCATCATGATGGTCACGCGGCCGTCGCGGCTGGTGAGACCGGTAATGCCACGCGGCGAGCCGTTCGGGTTGGCCGGGTAGGCTTCGGTGACCTTGCCGTGGTTGTCGACGTAGCGCAGGGCCACACAACCGGACAGGTCGGCTGCCAGCAGTGCTTCTTCGCTGGCGAACTCGGCATGGCCTTCGCCGTGGGCGATGGCGATCGGCATGCGCGAACCGGCCATGCCCTGCAGGAAGATCGAGTTGGACTTCTGCACTTCGACCATGGCCACACGCGCTTCGAACTGCTCCGAACGGTTACGCACGAAGTGCGGCCAGTGCTCGGTGCCGGGGATCAGTTCATGCAGGTTGGACATCATCTGGCAACCGTTGCACACGCCCAGGGCGAAGCTGTCGGTACGCTCGAAGAAGGCCTGGAAGGCGTCACGGGCGCGGCTGTTGAACAGCGCAGACTTGGCCCAGCCTTCACCGGCACCCAGCACGTCGCCGTAGGAGAAGCCACCGCAGGCGACCAGGCCCTTGAAGGCTTCGAAGTCGACACGGCCAGCGAGGATGTCGCTCATGTGCACGTCGATGGCGGCGAAGCCGGCACGGTCGAAGGCGGCTGCCATCTCGACCTGGCCGTTGACGCCCTGCTCGCGCAGGATGGCCACTTGCGGGCGCACGCCCTTCTTGATGTACGGCGCGGCGATGTCGTCGTTGACATCGAAGCCCAGCTTGACCGACAGGCCAGGGTTGTCTTCCTCCAGCAGCAGGTCGAATTCCTGGTCGGCGCAGTCGGCGTTGTCGCGCAGGCGCTGGATCTGGTAGCTGGTCTCGGCCCACTGGCGCTGCAGCATGCGGCGGTCGTCGTCGAACAGCACTTCACCGTTCAGGCTGATGGACACTTCACCGTTATTGACCGGCTTGCCGATCACCGCGACGCAACCTTCACCCAGGCCAGCGGCGCTGAACTGTGCCAGTACGTCGGGGGTAGCATCCTGGCGAACCTGGATGACCGCGCCCAGCTCTTCGTTGAAGAGGATGGCCGGTACGTCGCCCTTGCTGTCGGTCAGCGGGTCGAGGTGCAGATCGAGGCCGCAGTGGCCGGCGAAGGCCATTTCCAGCACGGTGGTGACCAGGCCGCCGTCGGAGCGGTCGTGGTAGGCCAGCAGGTGGCCATCTTCGTTCAGGCCCTGGATCACGGCGAAGAACGCCTTCAGGTCTTCGGCGTCATCGACGTCCGGTGCCTGGGCGGCGATCTTGCCGTAGGTCTGTGCCAGGATCGAGGCGCCCATGCGGTTCTTGCCGCGGCCAAGGTCGATCAGGATCAGGTCGGTCTCGCCCTTGTCCATGCGCAGTTGCGGGGTCAGGGTCTTGCGGATGTCGGTGACCGGGGCGAAGCCGGTGATGATCAGCGACATTGGCGATGTAACGCTCTTCTCGACGCCCTCGTCGCTCCACTTGGTCTTCATCGACATCGAGTCTTTGCCGACCGGAATGGTAATGCCCAGCTCCGGGCACAGCTCCATGCCGACAGCCTTGACGGTGTCGTACAGGCGGGCGTCTTCACCTGGGTGGCCGGCGGCAGACATCCAGTTGGCCGACAGTTTGATGTCGGACAGCTTCTCGATGCGCGAGGCAGCCAGGTTGGTCAGTGTCTCGCCAATTGCCATGCGGCCGGACGCCGGGGCATCCAGCAGAGCCAGCGGGGTACGCTCGCCCATGGCCATGGCTTCGCCGGTGTAGACGTCGAAGCTGGTGGCGGTGACGGCGCAGTCGGCAACCGGTACCTGCCACGGGCCGACCATCTGGTCACGAGCTACCAGGCCGGTGATGGTGCGGTCGCCGATGGTGATCAGGAAGCTCTTGCTGGCCACGGCCGGGTGGCTGAGGACGCGCTGAACGGCGTTGTCCAGGTCCAGCGTGCTTGGGTCGAAGTCATCGCCCAGCTCGGCTTCGCGAGTAACCGAACGGTGCATGCGTGGCGGCTTGCCCAGCAGTACGTCGAGCGGCATGTCTACTGGCGTGTTGCCGAAGTGGCTGTCGCTTACGGTCAGGTGTTTTTCTTCAGTCGCTTCACCCACTACGGCAAACGGGCAACGCTCACGCTCGCAGATTGCCTTGAAACGCTCGAAGTCGACGGCGCTGACCGCAAGCACGTAACGCTCCTGCGATTCGTTGCTCCAGATTTCGTGCGGGGCCATGCCCGGCTCGTCGTTGGGCACGTTGCGCAGTTCGAAGCGGCCACCACGGCCACCGTCGTTTACCAGCTCTGGGAAGGCGTTGGAGATACCGCCGGCGCCAACGTCATGGATGAAAGCGATCGGGTTGTTGTCGCCCAGCTGCCAGCAGCGGTCGATGACCTCCTGGCAACGGCGCTCCATTTCCGGGTTTTCGCGCTGTACGGAGGCGAAGTCCAGGTCAGCCGAGCTGGCACCGGTAGCCACCGACGAAGCGGCGCCGCCGCCCAGGCCGATCAGCATGGCCGGGCCACCGAGCACGATCAGCTTGGCGCCGACAGTGATCTCGCCTTTCTGCACGTGGTCTTCACGGATGTTGCCCATGCCACCGGCCAGCATGATCGGCTTGTGGTAGCCGCGCACTTCTTCACCGTGCGGGGTGTTGATGGCCTGCTCGAAGGTACGGAAGTAGCCGGTCAGGGCCGGGCGGCCGAATTCGTTGTTGAACGCAGCGCCACCCAGAGGGCCTTCGATCATGATGTCGAGGGCGTCGACGATGCGCTCAGGCTTGCCGTAGGCCTGCTCCCACGGCTGTTCGAAGCCAGGGATACGCAGGTTGGACACGGTGAAGCCGGTCAGGCCAGCCTTGGGCTTGGCGCCACGGCCGGTCGCGCCTTCGTCGCGGATTTCACCGCCGGAGCCGGTGGAGGCGCCAGAGAACGGGGCGATGGCGGTCGGGTGGTTGTGCGTCTCGACCTTCATCAGGATGTGCACCGGCTCCTGCACCGCGCCGTACTGGCGGGTTTCAGGGTTCGGGAAGAAACGGCCGGCAACGTTGCCGACGATCACCGAGGCGTTGTCCTTGTACGCAGACAGCACACCTTCGTTGTGCATCTGGTAGGTGTTCTTGATCATGCCGAACAGGCTCTTTTCCTGAGCCTGGCCGTCGATGTCCCAACTGGCGTTGAAGATCTTGTGGCGGCAGTGCTCGGAGTTCGCCTGGGCGAACATCATCAGTTCGATGTCGTTCGGGTTGCGCTTGAGGCCCTGGAAGGCGTTTACCAGGTAGTCGATCTCGTCTTCGGCCAGGGCCAGGCCCAGGTCGATGTTGGCCTTGGCCAGGGCGTCACGGCCACCGGCAAGGATGTCCACCGAGGTCATCGGCTTGGGCTGGGCATGGCTGAACAGGTCAGCGGCCTGCTCCAGCTGGCCGAGCACGCGCTGGGTCATGCGGTCGTGCAGCTCGGCGGCGATCAGTTCGGCGTCGGCTTCGCTCAAGTTGCCGGCAACGTAGTAGGCGATACCGCGTTCCAGGCGCTGGATCGACTGCAGGCCGCAGTTGTGAGCGATGTCGCTGGCCTTGCTGGCCCACGGCGAAATGGTGCCCAGGCGCGGCACGACCAAAAACAGGCGGCCGCTCGGCTCCTGTACCGGCACGCTCGGGCCGTACTTGAGCAGACGGCCCAGCACCTGCTGCTGGTCGGCGGTCAGCTCGCCGTCGACATCGGCGAAGTGGGCAAATTCGGCATACAAACCAGTAACAGCGGGGACTTTCTGGCTCAGTTGCTCGAGTAATTTACCGTGGCGAAAGGCAGAAAGGGCAGGAGCGCCGCGCAGGATCAACATCGTCGGGACAGCCTCAGGAAGGGGTGTGCTTAGAGGCCGTGCATTCTAGCCTAATTCGAAGGGTTTCGGCACCCGCTCTAAGCCATGGCTGCCGGGCGGCGGAACCGGACTTGCGGGTCAAAAAAAATTGCCTTGTGTTGCCTGCTCCGGCCCTATCGCCGGCAAGCCGGCTCCCACAGGAATACCACCAGCCTCAAGGCCTGCATTGTACCTGTGGGAGCCGGC
>NZ_JBNRIJ010000010.1:81277-97101 GCF_053557675.1 Pseudomonas sp. XP1
GTTGGGCCAGTCCTTTGCGTATACTGCAACCTATGTTCGCCCACACTGCTTTGCGCCAGCGTTGCGCCAGATGGCTTTTCGCAACCGGACTCTTTCTGCTGCTCGGTGCCTGCGTTGAAAAACCCAGCACCCTCGAGCGCGTGAAGGAGGATGGCGTGCTGCGCGTGATCACCCGCAACAGCCCGGCCACCTACTTCCAGGACCGCAACGGCGAAACCGGCTTCGAGTACGAGCTGGTCCAGCATTTCGCCGAAGATCTGGGCGTGAAGCTGCAGATCGAGACCGCCGACAACCTCGACGAGCTATACGACAGCCTTGGCAAGCCCTCCGGCCCGGTGCTGGCAGCGGCCGGCCTGGTCACCAGCGAACGGCGCAAGGCCCAGGTGAGGTACTCCCACCCTTACCTGGAAGTGACCCCACAGGTCATCTACCGCAACGGCCGCACGCGCCCCACCAATGCCAAGGGCCTGGTGGGCAAGAAGATCATGGTGCTCAAGGGCAGCAGCCACGCCGACCAGTTGGCCGAGCTGAAAAAGCAGTACCCCGGCCTGGAATACGAAGAGTCCGACGCCGTCGAGGTGGTCGACCTGCTGCGCATGGTCGACGAAGGCCAGATCGACCTGACCCTGGTCGACTCCAACGAGCTGGCGATGAACCAGGTGTACTTCCCCAACGTGCGGGTTGCCTTCGACCTGGGCGACACCCGCGACCAGCGCTGGGCGGTGGCGGCCGGTGAAGACAACAGCCTGCTCAACGAGGTCAACGAGTTCCTCGACAAGGCACAGAAGAACGGCACCCTGCAACGCCTGAAGGACCGCTACTACGGCCATGTCGACGTACTGGGCTATGTGGGGGCCTACACCTTCGCCCAACACCTGCAGCAGCGCCTGCCCAAGTACGAAAAGCACTTCAAGAGCTACGCCAAGGTCGAGCAGGTGGACTGGCGCCTGCTGGCCGCCATCGGTTACCAGGAATCGATGTGGCAGCCCGAGGTCACCTCCAAGACTGGCGTGCGCGGCCTGATGATGTTGACCCAGCGCACCGCCCAGGCCATGGGCGTGTCCAACCGCCTGGACCCGAAGCAGAGCATCCAGGGCGGCGCCAAGTACTTCATGAAGATCAAGGAAGAGCTCGACGACAGTATCCAGGAACCGGACCGCACCTGGTTCGCCCTGGCCGCCTACAACGTCGGCACCGGTCACCTGGAGGACGCCCGCACTTTGGCCAAGCGCGAGAAGCTCAACCCGAACAAGTGGCTGGACGTGAAGAAGATGCTACCGCGGCTTTCGCAGAAGCAGTGGTATCGCCAGACCAAATACGGCTATGCACGTGGCGGCGAGCCGGTGCATTTCGTGGCCAACATCCGTCGCTACTACGACATCCTCACCTGGGTGACCCAGCCGCAGCTCGAAGGCCAGGTGGCCGAGGGCAGCCTGCATGTGCCCGGGGTGAACAAGGACAAGCCGGCGGAGCAGTCGCCGCCGATGTAAGCCTGCACCGGCCCCTTCGCGGGCAAACCGCGAAGGGGCCGGAACAGGTCAAGACTTGGCCCGGCGGGCCTTGAAGAAGTCACTGAGGATCTGCCCGCACTCCTCCGCCAGCACCCCGCCCTCCACCATCACCCGATGGTTCAGGAAGCCCTGCCCGAAGAATTGCCCCTGGCTCTGCACGATCCCCGCCTTGGGCTCCAGCGCGCCATACACCACCCGCATCACCCGCGAATGCACGATCAACCCCGCACACATGCTGCACGGTTCCAGGGTCACATACAGGGTGCTGCCGGGTAGCCGGTAGTTGCTGGCGGATTTCGCCGCCGCGCGAATGGCCACCATCTCGGCGTGCGCACTGGGGTCACTGTCGATGATCGGCCGGTTGAAGCCCTGCCCGATCACCTGCCCATGCTGCACCAGTACCGCGCCCACCGGCACCTCGCCCATGGCCGCGCCTTGGGCAGCCAGGGCCAGGGCCAGGCGCATGAATTCCTGATCGCGACTGCGATCGATGATCTGCGGGCGCATCAGACCACCGCGATCGCGGCCATCAGGCCGGTTTCCATGTGGTCGATGACATGGCAGTGGAACATCCAGGTGCCCGGGTTATCCGCCACCAGCGCCACCTGGGCGCGCTCGTTCTTGCCCAGCAGGTAGGTATCGGTGAACCACGGCTCCTTGATGTCATGGCGGTTGGAACCGATCACCTTGAAGCTCATGCCGTGCAGGTGGATCGGGTGCTGGTACTGGGTCATGTTCTTTAGCTCGAAGATGTAGCTCTTGCCCTTCTTCAGCGTGGCAATCGGCCGCTCGGCGCAGGTCTTGTCGGTGATATCCCAGGCTTGGCCGTTGATCTGCCACATGCTCGACGGCCTGTCCTGGTCCGTAGTGACCGAGACTTTCGCCGCCCACTCGAAATTGAAGTTGAGCTTTTCGGCATTCTCCAGGTCAGGCTCGGCGATCGGGTTGGGCGGTAGCGCCGGCGGCCAGTCGCTCGGCGCGTCGCTGCTGGCCACCGAACGCAGGGTGCCCAGGCGCACGAAACCGTCGCGCAGGGAGATCTCCTCCCCCACTTCGGGAATACGGATAGCCAGGCAGATACGCATGCCTGGACCGAGCCAGTAGTCATCGTCCAATGGGCGCGGGGTTACCGGGTTGCCGTCCAGGGCATAGATTCTTGCTTCGCAGTTGCCCTTGAGATTGATGCGGTAGGTCCAGGTGTTATCGAGGTTCAACAGACGCACACGCACCACCTGGCCGGCCGGCAGCTCGGTGACCGAATCGGCCTGGCCATTGATGGTGATCAGACGCCCGGCGGTGCCGTTGCGCGCCGCCTCACGCGGGATGCTGAACGGCAACCAGGCGCCCTGCTCGTCCACGTGCCAGTTCTTCAGGCTGAGCGTGCGCTCATGCTTGAACCCGGTCGGCTCGCGTTCCTCGACGATCAGCGGGCCGACCAGGCCACGGCCCAGCTCCTCGGAACTGCTGACATGCGGGTGATACCAGTAGCTGCCGGCGTCCGGCACACGGAACTTGTAGTCGAAGTACTCGCCCGGCTTGACCGGCAGTTGAGATACATAGGGCACACCGTCCATTTCCAGCGGCAGGCGGATACCGTGCCAGTGGATGGTGGTTTCGACCGGAAGGTGGTTGATGAAACGTACCCGCAGCCAGGTACCCTGGCGCACGCGCAACTCGGTACCCGGTGCCGACGGGCCAAAGGCCCAGGCCTCGGTCTTGTGCCCGGGCACCAGTTCGACGTCCAGTGGCGCTGCGATCAGCTCGTAGTCGTGGCCGGCATTGTCGTCTTCGACCTTGCCCAGCCAGTAACGCGCCGCGCCACCGGCGCCCAGGCCAACCACAACCAGGCCGGTCAGGCCCTTGAGCATTTGTCGACGGGTGAAGGACATCGGTGCGGGTACCTCGTGTTCTGCGCAATCAAGCTGCCAGCATGGCTGGCGATGAAGGGCGAATACGATACACCTGCAAATGGGAAATATTAAGTGAAGTCTCTTTGGATGCTGCCCGCAGCCTTGCTATCGCAAGTGCTGCCTGGAGCCAGACAAAGGTCATTAAACCACTGCTGGTCACCAGCGGACGGCACGCGCAAGGCGGCCTGCAGCAATTGCGGGTCGAGCAGGATGTCCAGGTTGCTCAGGCGCGTGGCGAGGTCGGGGTGCGTATCGAACGGATGGGTAGTGGCCAGCCCCAGCACTTCCTCGCCCAGTTGCAACGGCGTGCCTTGCAGGTGCGCTGCCAGCGCCTGCAAAAGGTTGCTGCCACCGTGTGCGACCAACAAGCCGTCGATCACCCGACCCAGGGCAATCACCCGTAACAGCGCCTGTACGAACAGCTTCGGGCCAGCGACCTCGGCACCTGCCCGATCAGCCAGCAATTCCTGTGCACGCCCCCAGTGATGAACCGCAAGCTGGAAATGGTGCAAGAACTGCCCGGCCAGCCACAAGGTGGGCCGAACCACCCAGCGCGGAGCATCCTCGTCGCCGACCATGGCCGAATAATGCGCGCACATCAGGCTGAAACGCGCACTGGTTTCGCTGCCCCGCTCCGTATCACGGCGCCTGAAATGGCCCAGTTCGTGACCGATGATCGAGGCCGCCTCGGCCTGGCTCAAGGCGGCCAGGCAAGGTAGAGGCAGATACAACGTGCGCCCCCTGAGGACCTGCCCACCGGGCTGCAGCAGGATCGGAACGCTGGTGACGAAAAAACCTTGGTCAAGGCCGACCACGATATGGTCCGGGACAGGCGCGTGCAGTTGTGTTGCCAAGGTCTCGATCCACTGCCACACCGCTGGCGTCGCCTGCCTGCCTAGCGGGCGGGCGAGAAAACTGGCGGTCGGAGACTGCATCAGCGGCCAGTGCCGACGCATTCGCCATACCTGGCGAACACACACAACCAGGACTGAGGCCAGCGGCAGCACCACGACCAGCACCGTCATGCCGCCCTGCGCTGCGCGGCTTGCTCCGGAACTGGCCTCATAGAGCAGCAACAGGCACAGCGAACCGGCAAGCATGACCATGTAGAGACTCAAGCAACAGCCCAGGGCCTGCCAGTTGGCCATCATGCGTTCATACAGGTAGGCCGCAGAGCGCAACGCCCGCCAGGCGTCCAACTTCAGCTTGAGCCAGGCCCAGAGGCCTGCCAGCAAAGCGGCCACTGCCAGCCAGCAGCTCACACTGGCCATCACCTTGCGTACGCTTACCCAGTGGCGATCCGCATCGAGCAGGTCCAGTTGGCGCTGCAGGGCCTGCCGCGTATCGACATGCCTGGCAAGCTCCTTGCGGGCTTCCCACGGCAATTGCCGTAGCAACGTCTCACTGGGGGCAGCAAGCCATTGCCGTATGGTCCGGGCCTGATCCTGCGCAGTGTCAGCCCGCCAGTACTGCACTTTACCCCAGCCAAACAGCACCAGAGGCAACAGCAGCAGGATCAGGCCCCAACCGAAGCGCTTCATTGCCCCAAAGCGCCAATGGTCACGATCAGGCTCATCTGGCCGCTTCACCCAGACGCGCCACACCCGGAAACAGCTGCGCCAACGTACGCCTGGCCTGGGCCGCTTGCACATAGGTATAAAGCAGATCCACCAGTTCCTGCAGGCCAAGGCGGCGCTCGGCCACGACGGGCGTGCACAACCACAGCCTGACGCGCAAGCCGCCCGCGACGACCACCGCGTCAGGCGAGGCCAGCGCCCTGAAACAGGCCGGTGCCAGCACTGGTGCATGGCTGAACGCCGACACGGTAAAGATCAGCCGGGTAGTGAAGTAACCCTGCTCGACCTCGAAGCCGTCGAAGGCGTGCAGTGGGGTCGGCGCCTGCGCGTTGGCGAAGCACAGGGTATCTGGTGTCACGCTCAGCACCCGCTTGCCGTGCCGGCGGTATAGCACGACGGCACAGGCCAGCCCCGCCACCCCGACGCCAGCCAGGCCGAGGCCGAAACCAGACATCAGCCAGATGACACCGCTGCTGGCACTGTGACTGAACCGCACCGCCAGAGCGGTCAGCCATATGCCCAGCGCGCCGAACAACAGGCCAATCACAGCACATGCCAGCGCCTTGCCGAGCGAATGCTCCAGCAGTACGAAGCTGTCGGTGGGGCCATCAGCCTGAGCCTGCAGGTACGCGAGGTGGGCTTCGCGTTCGCCGTTATCCATCGTTCTGCAACAGATCCAGTTGCCGTTGCGCATGTGCCGCATCGCGGTAGGCTGCCAGCAGCGCGAGCACTTCCTCGTTCCCCAGCTTGCGTCCGTTGCTGGCCAGGCCTGCGGACATGATGCGGATCTGCGGTCGCGGTTTCTTCAACACCATGGCCTGGTTACCGAAGAACTGCAGTTTCACCACATGATGCTTTGGCAGGACGGCTTCGCTGCTCATTTCCAGCGTCTGCACCATGACCAGCCCTTCATCCTTGACCGAAACGTCTTCCACTTCCGCCAGGTCTACCGGTGCATCCAGCGTATCGACGAACAACTGCCGACGGGTCAGGCGCATGAATACCTGGGTACCGGCATTACGGTGTTGCCAGGTCACCGCCGCTGCAATCAAGGTTATGAAGACACCGGCTGCAACCGCCCCCAAGCGTTCAGGGTTGAATGTCACGGCCGTGATGATCAGTGAACCCAGCAACAATACTGGCCCCCAGACCCGGTAACGCCGGGAGTTGGTGAACTCGCTCTGCTCGGGCACGCGCTCGATCACTTGCTTGAGCTCAGCGATCACTCGGTCGCGCTGGGCGGCACGGCTTTGCTCATAGTCCTGACCGAGCGAGCCAGACAGTTCGGACAGCGGGTCGTTGAAATCGCCCATGGTCATTGCGCCTCCGTGTTCTGTGCTGCCAGGTAATCGGTAAGGAATGCCTGGGCATTGCCCTGATGCGACAGCCCTTCCGAATAGCCGACCTGCATTGCCTGAGCCTCACCCGGCAGATACAGTTCGCCGCCCCAGTTGCCCTGGATGATCAGCACAACGTATTTCTTGCCATCCACGGTGGTGGAGTAACGGGTATCCCTGCTGGTTTTCTCCACCTGCATTTTCTGGATGCGCATGTTCCAGTCGTGATCGACGCCCTCGATTTGTACCAGCGCTTCGTTGGCGGCGCGTTCACCGATGCGCAGCGTCCAAACCTTGGCACCTTGCGCCCCCATGTAGGCAACTACCTGGTCAGCCACTTCCGGCCGTTCTTCAGCGTGAACCTGGCCCAGCCACAGGCTGAGCGCAGCCACCAGAAGGGCAGTCCATTTGCGATAAGCGAGCATGTCTTTTCCATCCTGAATCGGAACAAACGCCCATTGAAATAAGCCTGGCCCGTCTAGCCAACCCCGCTGACCGGTTCGCACAACAGACAGCACCGTGCGCACAATGGCTGTCGCTGAAAATGTGCACGCGTTACCATTTCCGGCCATGCCGCCCTCAGCCAAGGATGCCTAGCGCACATGCGATCGATCAGCCCCTACCTCGACACCGACTTTTCATTCGATAGCCCCGGGTCACTCGCCGAGGCCGGTGTACTGGACGCGAGCAGCGCGCGGGTGATGGGCAGCGCGTCCGGCCACTATCGGGCGCAGACGGTACACGACGGATTGCAGTACTTCGATTGCAACCTGCAATTTCCGGAGCCGCTGAGAATCGACAAGGTGCTGCCGCAAAGCCTGTGCATCGTGCAGGTGTTCGACGGGGCGTGGCAGCACACGGTGGACGGAAGGCTCAACAGTTATGCCCCAGGCCAATTGCACATGCTGGGCCTTGGTGAAAGCCTGGAAGCGCAGGACCAATTGCCCGCCAACAGTCACGCCCGCATGGCCGGGGTACGTATCGCTGGCGATTACCTGCACGAGCTGGCCCGGGACGACGCGCAGCTGAAGCCTCTGCTGGCGCTGGTCGCCGATGGCATGCGCTTCGACCAGTTGCCGCGGTGCCCAGCGGTGAGCCGCCTGTTCCAGCAGCTCTATCTGTCGCCCTACACCGGCGGGCTCAGGCGCCTGCATTGCGAGAGCCTGAGCCTGGCCATCGTGCTGGAGCTGGCCAGCCACCTGATCGGGCACAGGTCTGTCGAGAAGATTCAGGACCGGGGGCGCCGCGATCTGGCCGTTGAAACGCGCCGCCAGCTCGACGAAAACCTGAACGCCCCGCCCACTGCTGCCGCCCTCGCTCGCCAATTGGGGGTGAGCGAAACCACCATGCGCCGCGCATTCAGCCACGAGTATGGCCGGTCGCTCCTGCAATACGTTCGGCAACAAAGAATGGAACTGGCCCGCGCCCTTCTGCTGGAGCGTCGATGGCAGGTATCGCAGGTTGCCTACCATGTTGGCTACGCCAACCCTGCCAACTTCTGCCATGCCTACAAGGCGTATTTCGGGCATTCTCCCGGGGCCGAGTAGGGCTTGGCCAAAAAAAACGGGCCTGCAATGCAGGCCCGTTTCATTAACCGCGAGGCGGGATCATTCCCACTCGATGGTCGCTGGCGGCTTGCTCGACACGTCGTAGGTAACGCGCGAGATACCGTCGATTTCGTTGATGATACGGCCGCTGACGGTTTCCAGCAGTTCGTACGGCAGGTGCGCCCAACGCGCGGTCATGAAGTCCACGGTCTCGACGGCACGCAGTGCCACGACCCAGGCGTAGCGACGGCCGTCGCCAACAACGCCAACCGACTTGACCGGCTGGAACACCACGAATGCCTGGCTGGTCTTGTGGTACCAGTCGGCCTTGCGCAGCTCTTCGATGAAGATGTGGTCGGCACGACGCAGGATGTCGGCGTATTCCTTCTTCACTTCACCGAGGATACGCACGCCCAGGCCCGGGCCCGGGAAGGGGTGGCGGTAGACCATGTCGTACGGCAGGCCCAGCTCCAGGCCGATCTTGCGCACTTCGTCCTTGAACAGTTCACGCAGCGGCTCGACCAGCTTGAGGTTCATTTCCTCCGGCAGGCCACCGACGTTGTGGTGCGACTTGATCACGTGGGCCTTGCCGCTTTTCGCACCGGCCGATTCGATCACGTCCGGGTAAATGGTGCCTTGGGCGAGGAACTGGATATTTTCCAGCTTGCTGGCTTCGGCATCGAACACGTCGATGAAGGTGCGGCCGATGATCTTGCGCTTCTTCTCCGGGTCGGCTTCGCCGGCCAGGTTGTCGAGGAACTGCTTTTCAGCGTCGGCGCGGATGACCTTGACGCCCATGTTCTCCTTGAACATGGCCATCACCTGGTCGCCTTCGTGCAGGCGCAGCAGGCCGTTGTCGACGAATACGCAGGTCAGCTGGTCGCCGATGGCGCGGTGCAGCAGTGCGGCGACGACGGAGCTGTCGACACCGCCGGACAGGCCCAGCAAAACGTTGGCCGAACCGACCTGCTCACGCACCTGGGCAATGGCGTCTTCGACGATGTTGGACGGAGTCCACAGGGCTTCACAGCCGCAGATGTCCTGCACGAAGCGGGACAGGATGCGACCGCCCTGCTTGGTGTGGGTCACTTCCGGGTGGAACTGCACGCCGTAGTAGCCGCGCGCGTCGTCGAACATGCCGGCGATCGGGCAGCTCGGGGTGCTGGCCAGCACGTGGAAGTTGCCCGGCATCTGGGTGACCTTGTCGCCGTGGCTCATCCACACGTCCAGGCCCAGCACGCCGTCGGCGTCGATGTGGTCTTCGATGCCGTCGAGCAGGCGGCTCTTGCCGACCACGTCCACGCGGGCATAACCGAATTCACGCAGGTCGGAACCTTCGACCTTGCCGCCCATCTGCTCGGCCATGGTCTGCATGCCGTAGCAGATGCCCAGCACTGGTACGTTCAGGTCGAACACTGCCTGCGGGGCGCGCGGGCTGTTGGCTTCGTGGACCGACTCGGGGCCGCCGGCGAGGATGATGCCGCGCGGGTTGAATTCGCGGATCGCTTCATCGTCCATGTCGAACGGGTGCAGCTCGCAGTACACGCCGATTTCGCGCACGCGGCGGGCGATCAGCTGGGTGTACTGGGAACCGAAATCGAGGATCAGGATGCGGTGAGCGTGAATGTCGAGGGCCATGACTCAATCTCGTCAGTGGAAATCGGAAACGACGCGGGGCTGTCATGACAGCCCCGCATGCTTGTATTGCTTGAAGCCTCAGCCTACGCGGTAGTTAGGGGCTTCTTTGGTGATCTGCACGTCATGCACGTGGGACTCGGCCATGCCGGCACCGGTGATGCGCACGAATTCCGGCTTGGTGCGCATCTCTTCGATGGTTGCGCTGCCGGTGTAGCCCATGGACGAACGCAGGCCGCCCATCAGCTGGTGGATGATCGCGGCCAGGGCGCCCTTGTAGGGAACACGGCCTTCGATGCCTTCCGGTACCAGCTTCTCGGCGCCGGCCGAGGAGTCCTGGAAGTAGCGGTCGGACGAGCCTTGCGCCTGTGCCATGGCACCCAGGGAGCCCATGCCACGGTAGGCCTTGTAGGAACGGCCCTGGAACAGTTCGACTTCACCCGGAGCCTCTTCGGTACCGGCGAACATCGAACCCATCATCACGCAGGAAGCACCGGCAACGATGGCCTTGGACAGGTCACCCGAGAAGCGGATGCCGCCGTCGGCGATCAGCGGCACGCCAGTGCCTTCCAGTGCAGCGGCAACGTTGGCGATGGCGCTGATTTGCGGCACGCCGACGCCGGCAACGATACGGGTGGTGCAGATCGAGCCTGGGCCGATACCGACCTTGACCGCGTCAGCGCCAGCCTCGGCCAGAGCCTTGGCGGCAGCGCCGGTGGCGATGTTGCCGCCGATCACCTGCACTTGCGGGTAGGTTTCCTTGACCCAGCGAACGCGGTCGATCACACCTTTGGAGTGACCGTGGGCGGTGTCGACCACCACCACGTCAACGCCAGCAGCTACCAGGGCGGCAACGCGCTCGCCGGTGTCCTTGCCGGTGCCGACCGCGGCGCCGACGCGCAGGCGGCCTTGGTCGTCCTTGCTGGCCAGCGGGTAGGCCTTGGCCTTTTCGATGTCCTTGACGGTCATCATGCCCTTGAGGTTGAACTTGTCGTCGACGATCAGGACTTTTTCCAGGCGGTGCTTGTGCAGCAGCTCGCGGACTTCGTTCTTGTCGGCGCCTTCGCGGACGGTGACCAGACGCTCTTTCGGGGTCATCACCTCGCGGACCTTGGCGTCCAGGCGGCTTTCGAAGCGCACGTCACGGGAGGTGACGATGCCGACCAGATCGCCGTTCGCCAGCACCGGAACACCGGAGATGTTGTTCAGGCGGGTCAGGTCGAACAGGTCGCGCACGGTGGCGTCGGCGTCGATGGTGATCGGGTCCTTGACCACGCCAGCCTCGAACTTCTTGACCTTGCGGACTTCGCTGGCCTGCTGTTCGATGGTCATGTTCTTGTGGATGATGCCGATGCCGCCTTCCTGGGCCATGGCAATGGCCAGGCGCGCTTCGGTCACGGTATCCATGGCGGCGGAAACCAGCGGAATGTTCAGCTCGATGCCGCGGGTCAAACGGGTCTTGAGACTGACTTCATTGGGCAGTACCTCGGAATAGCCAGGTACAAGGAGGATATCGTCGAAGGTCAGGGCTTCTTGGCTGATACGCAGCATCGCGGGGGCTCCCGGGCGGGAAAAATGGAAGCGCGCCATTATACTCATGCACGGCGCGCCGCTCAATGCAAAATAAGGGCCTTCGGTCAGCCTTGTGGCAGTTTCACCTGTACCACGGTCACCGGCTGGTCGAGCCAATCGGCGAAGCTGTCGAGAAAGGCCTGGGTGAACCCGGCCTCGCCCCAGTTGTTGAAGATGAACCCCAGGTTGGAAAAGGCACATGGCTGCAGGTAAATGAAGCCATTGATGTCGTCTTCGAAGCCGCACAACGGGCAGGTGAAGTTGTCGCTCACCGCCGGCATCCATTCTTCCAGGCTTTCGAACAGCGGCTCACCCACCTCGCGCCGGCATTCGGGGCAACCGGCCTCTTCGAGGAAACCTTCGGTAGGGGTATAGATGCAGCGCTTGAGCATCACCTCCAGGCCGTTGACCTGTTCGCCGAAAGGCAGTTTCTCCGGATACAGGGCCACTTTGCGGGCACCTTCGGCCAGCGCATGGCCCATGCGGTTGCCGGTGCGGCCACAGGTGGTCAACTGTTCCTCGACGACTTTCTCGCGCACCAGCCAGCGCAGGATGGCGCGGGCACGGGCTTCGTGCACCGGGACGGTAGACAGCTTGGGAACGATGATGCTCTGGGTGTTCATGAACGGGACAAGCCTGAAAAAACTGCGGTAATGGCGCAATTCTACCGCCTGCTCAGGCGCTCAGGTAGCGACCGATCAGCGCCAGGCCGCTGGCCAGCACCAGCCAGGTGACCAGACGCACGAAGGCTTCGCGGGACAGCCGGTGGGTCAGCCTGCGCCCTATCCACAGGCCGACGAGCATCACCGGCAACAGGCAGGCGGCGAGCAGCAGCAGGTTCTGGTCGGCATAGACGCCTGCGATCAGAAACAGTGTCAGACGCACCACCGTGCTGCAACTGATCAGCGCGCTCTGGGTAGCGCGCACCTGTTCCTTCACCCCCAGCCGCGCGCTCAGGTACAGGGCATAAAGGAAGCCGCCGCTACCGAACAAGGCGCCAAACAGCCCGCCTGCCGTGCCCATCGGCATTGCCCAGAACCCCGACAGACTGGCCGGTCGCACCTTCACCGCCAGCCCGTACAGAGCATAGGCTGTGACGAACAGGCCCATCATCAGCAGCAGCAGGTCGGACTTCAGCTGTAGCAGGAATACCACACCCAGCGTGCAGCCAATGGCCATGAACGGCAGCAGCCGCAGCAACTCGCCGCGCACGACATCCCGGCGCGAGGGCAGCAGGTTGCCGAAGGCGGCGACGAAGTCCAGCAGCACCAGCAGCGGAATGATCCGCGACAGCGGCATGAAGTGGATCAGCACTGGCCCGGCCACCAGCGCGGTGCCGAAACCGGCGATGCCAAAGACGATGTAGGCAGCGCCGACACCAAGCAGGATGGGCAGCCAGTCAAGGCCGGAAAACGACAGTTGGACGAGCATGGCAGCAGTTCCTGGGAAGACAGGCAAAGGTTAGCCAGCCATGAGCCATGCCGACTAATATGCGTTTATTGCCACACTCATCTCGAAAAGGCATGACATGACGTCGATCCGCCAATTGCGTTACTTCGTGGAAATCGCCGAATGCGGCAGCTTCAGCGCTGCCGCCGAGCGGCTGTACATCGCCCAGTCGGCGCTGAGCCGGCAGATCAAGGAACTGGAGCAGCAATTGGGCACGCCGCTGTTCGAACGCACCGCGCGCCTGCCGCGCCTGACATTGGCTGGCCAGGCCTTTCTGGAACGGGCGCGGCGCTTGCTGGCCGACCTGGCGCAGGCCGAGAGGGTTACCCGCGACATTGGCGAAGGGCTGCAGGGCAGCCTGCGCCTGAACCACTCCAGTACCGTACCGCTGACCGGCCCGTTGCTGGCTCGCCTGGGCGGCTACTTGCGCGACAACCCAGGGGTTTCGCTGGAAATTGCCCAGCAGTCGTCGGAGGCGCAGCTGGAGGATATCGCTGCCGGGCGGTTGGATATCGGCCTGCTGCGCTTGCCGGTGCTGCGCCAGCATGAAGGTGTGGTGCTGCATGAAGTGTTCAGTGAAGCCCTGCTGCTGGCGGTCGCCGCCGGGCATCCCTTGGCCCGCGCGCCACAGGTGAAACTGGAACAACTGCGGGAAGAGCGCTTCATTTCCATTCCGCACAGGGACCGTGGCGGGCTGAGCTATCTGTCGGCCTCGATGTGCATGGAGGCGGGCTTTTTCCCGCGTGCGGCGCAGGTTCTGTCGCGCAAGACCACCCAGTTGCAGTTGATTCAGGCAGGGTTTGGGGTGGCATTGCTGCCGGAATGCATGCGTGAGATTGCGCCAGCCTCAGTCAGCTTCGTGGCGCTGGAGGGAGGGTGTGAGAGTACTGTGGCGATGGCCTGCAGGCGGGATGCAGGTTCGATGGTGCGCCAGTTCGTGACGTCGATGCAGGCCTGAAAGGCCCCATCGCCGGCAAGCCGGCGAATAGGGCCGGGACAGACAACCGGGGCCGATGTCCTTTATGATGCCCGCCATGATCAGAGACCCTTTCGAACGACTCGGCCTGGACCGCGAGGTTCTTACCGTCAGCCAACTCAACGGCCGCGCCCGCGTGCTGCTGGAAGACGTGTTCCGCAGCGTGTGGGTGGAAGGCGAGATTTCCAACCTCGCCCGCCCTGCGTCCGGCCACATGTACTTCACCCTCAAGGACAGCGGCGCACAGGTACGTTGCGCGTTGTTCCGGCAAAACGCCACGCGGGTGCGCCAGGCACTGCGCGACGGCCTGGCGGTGCGGGTACGCGGCAAGGTTTCGCTGTTCGAAGGGCGTGGCGACTACCAGCTGATTCTCGACACCGTCGAACCGGCTGGTGATGGCGCCTTGCGCCTGGCATTCGAAGCACTGAAGGAAAAGCTCGGTGCCGAGGGGCTGTTCAGCGCCGAACGCAAGCAGCCGCTGCCAGCCCACCCGCAGCGCATCGGCATCATTACGTCGCCCACCGGTGCAGTGATCCGCGACATCATCAGTGTGTTCGGTCGCCGTGCCCCGCAGGTGGAACTGAACCTTATCCCCACCGCAGTGCAGGGCCGAGAAGCCATTGCACAGATCGTGCGCGCCATCCGCCTGGCCGACAGCCTCGGGTTCGATGCGCTGATCCTGGCCCGGGGCGGCGGCTCGCTGGAAGACCTGTGGTGCTTCAACGAAGAAGCCGTGGCGCGGGCCGTGGCCGCCTGTGCCACGCCGATTGTCAGCGCCGTGGGCCATGAGACCGATGTCTCGATCAGCGACTTTGTCGCCGACGTGCGCGCGCCCACACCCTCTGCCGCTGCCGAGCTGCTGGCCCCCGACAACAGTGGCCTGCAGCAACGCCTGGATGGCCTGCAACGGCGCCTGCTGTTGCGCATGCAGAACCGCCTGACCCACGACCGCCTGCGCCTGGAGTCGCTGACCCGGCGTCTGCGCCATCCGGGCGAGCGCCTGCGCCAACAGGCCCAGCGCCTGGACGACCTGGACATGCGCCTGCGCCGTGCATTCATGCTCAACCTCAACCAGCGACACGAGCGCCTGGCACGCCTGGACACCCGCCTCGCCGCGCAACACCCGGGGCGCACCCTGAAACTGCTGGGGCAACGCCTGGACAGCCTGGCCGAGCGCCTGCCACGGGCCATGCGCGAGGTGCTCAAGGACCGCCGCCAGCGCTTCCAGGCCCAGTTGCAGACGCTGCAGGTGGTCAGCCCGCTGGCCACCCTCGCCCGCGGCTACAGTATCCTGCTGGACGAACAGGGCCAGGCCATCCGCAGCGCCGAACAGACCCGCAATGGCCAGCGCCTGACCGCCCGCCTGAACGAAGGCGAGCTGTTGGTGCGAGTCGAAGACAACCACCTGACCCCGGTCACTCTCTCACTTCTGGACTGACACATGCCCCGCCTGCTCGCGCCCCTGCTTGCCCTTTCCCTCCTGCTGCTGGCCGGCGGCGCCCAGGCCAGCTACATCACCCGCACGCTGAACAAGCCGGTACCCGGCGGCGTGGCAGTGGTCGACCTCGGCCCCGCCGCCAGTGCACCCAGCGCTCGCTTCGACGGCAAGCCGGTGCTGGTGGTGAAAGAGCAGGACAACTGGCTGGCCATCGTTGGCATCCCGCTGACCCAGAAGCCCGGCACCGCGGTGCTTAGCCAGGGCGGCCGTACCCTGCCCTTCACGGTCGGCAGCAAGAAGTATCCCGAACAGCGCATCACCCTGAAGAACACCCGCCAGGTCAACCCGAACCCGGCCGACCTCAAGCGCATCGATCGTGAGCTGGCCGAGCAGATCAAGGCATACCGCAGCTTCAGCCCGACCCTGCCGAGCAACCTGATCCTCGACAAGCCGGTCAGTGGCCCGCTCTCGAGCAAGTTCGGCGTGCGCCGTTTCTTCAACGGTGAAGAACGCAACCCACATGCGGGGCTGGACTTCGCGGTGCCGGCCGGCACGCCGATCAAGACCCCGGCCAATGGCAAGGTGATTCTGGTGGGTGATTACTTCTTCAATGGCCGTACGGTTTTCGTCGACCACGGGCAGGGCTTTATCAGCATGTTCTGCCATATGTCGAAGATCGATGTGCAGGTGGGGCAGCAGTTGCGCCGGGGCGAGGTGGTAGGCCGTGTGGGCTCGACCGGGCGGGCTACAGGGCCGCACATGCACTGGAACGTCAGCCTGAATGATGCACGGGTGGATCCGGCGATTTTCATTGGCGCGTTCCAGCCCTGAGATTGCGGCGCCTGCATCGCCGGCAAGCCAGCTCCCACAGG
>NZ_JBNRIJ010000010.1:97259-99355 GCF_053557675.1 Pseudomonas sp. XP1
AATAGAGAAGCACTCTGACAATTACAGCGATAAAATCTCGCCTTTCAGCTTTTTTTAAGCATTCCTCTCAATTTTTCCTGAGCGCTTGCCATCCCCCACCTCACTGGTTAGGGTTGAAGGCATGAAAACCTTCAGCACCCTCATCCTGCTCCGACAACATCGCAGCCTCTGCCTGGTCAGCGCCCGACTACCAGGCTGAATCGCGTCGCCTCGCCTTTCATCTCGTTATCGCTCGGCAGGCCCGATCTCGGCCGCACACAAAAGGATTGCTTCCATGACCATGCTCAAAGACCCTTCGAAGAAATACCGCGCTTTCCCGACCATCGACCTGCCTGACCGTACCTGGCCGTCGAAGACCATCACCGCCGCGCCAATCTGGTGCAGCTCCGACCTGCGTGATGGCAACCAGTCGCTGATCGAGCCGATGGATTCGGAGAAGAAACTGCGCTTCTGGAAGACCCTGGTGCAGGTTGGCGTGAAGGAAATCGAAGCCTCGTTCCCGTCCGCTTCGCAGACCGATTTCGACTTCGTGCGCATGCTGATCGAAGACGGCCACATCCCGGATGACACCACCATCCAGGTGCTCACCCAGGCCCGTGAAGACCTCATCGCCCGCACCTTCGAGTCGCTGCGCGGGGCGAAGAAGGCCATCGTCCACCTGTATAACGCCACCAGCCCGTCGTTCCGCCGCATCGTCTTCAACCAGGACAAGCAAGGCGTCAAGGACATCGCGGTGAACGCGGCCAAGCTGTTCGTCAAGTACGCCGCCCAGCAGCCGGAAACCCAGTGGACCTTCCAGTACTCGCCGGAAACCTTCAGCGCCACCGAGCTGGAATTCGCCAAGGAAGTCTGCGACGCGGTCATCGAGGTGTGGAACCCGACCCCCGAGCACAAGATCATCCTCAATCTGCCGGCCACCGTGGAAGTGTCCACCCCGAACATCTACGCCGACCAGATCGAGTGGTTCTGCCGTAATGTCAGCCGTCGCGACAGCGTGATCATCAGCCTGCACTGCCACAACGACCGCGGCACCGGCATTGCCGCCACCGAACTGGGCCTGATGGCCGGCGCCGATCGCGCTGAAGGCTGCCTGTTCGGCAACGGCGAGCGTACCGGTAACGTCGACCTGGTGACCCTGGCACTGAACCTCTACACCCAGGGTATCGACCCGCTGCTGGACTTCTCCGACATCGACGGCGTGCGCAAGGTGGTCGAAGAGTGCAACCAGCTGCCGGTGCACCCACGCCACCCATACGTGGGCGACCTGGTCCACACCGCGTTCTCCGGCTCGCACCAGGACGCCATCCGCAAAGGCTTCGCCAAGCAGCAGGAAGGCGAGCTGTGGGAAGTGCCTTACTTGCCGATCGACCCGGCCGACATCGGCCGCAGCTACGAGGCGGTAATCCGCGTCAACAGCCAGTCGGGCAAAGGCGGCATCACCTACCTGCTCGAGCAGGAATACGGCATCAGCCTGCCGCGCCGCATGCAGATCGAGTTCAGCCAGGTAGTACAGGGTGAAACCGACCGCCTGGGCTTGGAAATGACCGCCCAGCAGATCTACAGCCTGCTGCACAAGGAATACCTCCAGGCCAACGCCCCGTACGCGCTGGTCAGCCACCGCCTGCAGGAAGAGAACGGCCACAGCGCCGTGGAAGTGGAAGTCGCCGGTGAAGGCGAAACCACCCTGCACTGGCGCGGCAAAGGCAACGGCGCTCTGGAGGCGCTGGTGGCCGGCCTGCCGATTGCCGTGGAGATCATGGACTACAACGAGCATGCCATTGGCGCCGGTACCAATGCCAAGGCTGCGGCCTACATCGAACTGCGCGTGGCCGGCGGCCGCCCGGTACATGGTGTGGGTATCGATGAAAACATCACCACGGCCAGCTTCAAGGCACTGTTCAGTGCGCTGAACCGCTCGCTGAGCCTGCAGGAAGCCAAGGCGGCCTGAGCCGTACCGCAATGAATGAGAAAGCCCGCATCGTTTGATGCGGGCTTTTTTGTTGGCCTGTGCCGGCCTCTTCGCGGGTGAACCCGCTCCCACAGGGATCGCGCTGCACTCAGCATCTGTACAGTACCTGTGGGAGCGGGTTCACCCG
>NZ_JBNRIJ010000010.1:99403-132815 GCF_053557675.1 Pseudomonas sp. XP1
CGGTACAGGCGCTGCAAGATCTCCAGGCAAAAAAAAGGGGCGCCGACCAAGCGCCCCACAAGCCGTAAAGCACACAACAAATTCAGTTGGCGTCCAGCAGCGCCATCGCTTCCGCACTGCACGCTTCGATCCGCGCCCAGTCGCCGTTCTTGATCCAGCTGCTGTCTAGCATCCAGGTGCCACCCACGCACATCACATTGGGCAGCGCCATGTAGTTGCGCACATTGGCCGGGTTCACACCGCCCGTTGGGCAGAAACGAATATCGCCGAACGGGCCGCCAAAGGCCTTGATCGCCGCCACGCCGCCGCTGATCTCCGCCGGGAACAGCTTGAAGCGGCGGTAGCCCAGGGCGTAGCCCATCATGATTTCTGACGGCGTGCTGATGCCTGGCAGCAGCGGGATCTCGCTGTCCACACCAGCTTCGAGAATGTCCTGGGTAATGCCTGGCGTAACGACGAATTGCGCACCCGCAGCTTCAACGGCGGCGAACATGCCGCGATCGAGCACGGTGCCGGCACCGACACAAAGCTCCGGGCGCTGCTCGCGCAACACCTGGATGGCCTTCAGGCCATATTGCGAGCGCAAGGTCACTTCCAGGGTACGGATACCGCCGGCGGCCAGGGCATCAGCCAGGGGCAGGATATCTTCCTCACGGGCGATGGTGATCACCGGCAGAATGCGCGCCTTTTCGCAAATGGCGTCGATCCGTGCGGCTTTGTCGGCCATCGAGAGCTTGGGCTGTGGGCGTTCGAGGGTGGTCATGACTGTGGATCCTTGGCTCATGGGCACCAGTAGATGTCCAGGGGGTCGTGAAGAAAAGCGCGAATCGGCATTTCGGTAAGGTCGTTGCCAGCCAGCGCGGCGCGCAGGGTAGCGAGTTTGCCCTGCCCTTGTATGGACAGCGCGGTAAAGGCGGAGCTGGCCAGCAGCGAACGGGTCATCGACAGGCGCTGGTGCGGTACGCTCGGTGCCAGCAAGGGCAGGCAGCGGCGAGGGTTGGCCAGGTCGAGGCCGGCCTCCAGGTTGGGGCTGGCGGGGAAAAGCGAGGCGGTATGGCCATCATCCCCCATGCCCAGCACCAGCACGTCGATCGGCGGCAGCTCGGCCAGGACCTCATCGGCCCTGCCCGCGGCGGCATCAAGGTTCTCTGCCTGCTGGTAAAGGCCAACGAAGCGGGCCTTGGCCGCCGCGCCCTTGAACAAGTGGCGGGCCAGCAGGCCGGCGTTGCTGTCGGCGTGCTCCACCGGCACCCAGCGCTCGTCGGCCAGGCTGACGGTGACCTTGGCCCAGTCGAGGTTTTCGCTGGCCAGCTTCTCGAGGAACGGCACCGGGCTGCGGCCGCCGGACAGCACCACGCAGGCCTGGCCCTTGGCAGCAATGGCCGCGCGCAGGCGCACGGCCACGTCATGGGCCTGGGTTGCGGCCAGAGCCTTGGCATCCGCCAGCTCGTGTACCTTCACAGCCGCTGGCAGTTTCAGTTCAGATATCCCCATACCACGCCCTCCCATCGCGTGTGATCAGTGCAATCGAGCTCATCGGCCCCCAGGAGCCTGCCGCGTATGGCTTGGGCGCATCGCCCGCGTTACGCCAGCCGGCGATCAGCTGGTCGCACCACTTCCAGGCATACTCGATTTCGTCCTTGCGCACGAACAGGTTCTGGTTACCGCGCATCACTTCGAGCAACAGCCGCTCGTAGGCATCCGGAATCCTTGCACTGCGCCAGGTATCGGAGAAATTCAGCTGCAACGGGCCGCTGCGCAGTTGCATGCCTTTGTCCAGGCCCTGCTCCTTGGTCATTACCCGCAAAGAGATGCCTTCGTCCGGTTGCAGGCGGATGATCAGCTTGTTACCGATCTGCAAACGCTGTTCCGGGGCGAAGATGTAGTGCGGCGTTTCCTTGAAGTGGATGACGATCTGCGACAGCTTCTGCGGCATGCGCTTGCCGGTACGCAGGTAGAACGGCACCCCAGACCAGCGCCAGTTGCGAATGTCGGCACGCAGGGCGACGAAGGTTTCGGTATCGCTCTGGGCGTTGGCGTTGTCTTCCTCCAGGTAACCAGGCACCGGCTTGCCATCGCTGTAGCCGGCGATGTACTGGCCGCGCACCACACGGGTGCTCAGCCCTTCACCGGTGATCGGTGCCAGGGCCTTGAGTACCTTGACCTTCTCGTCACGGATGGCATCGGCCGACAGTTCGCTGGGCGGGTCCATGGCGATCAGGCACAGCAGCTGCAGCAGGTGGTTCTGGATCATGTCGCGCAGCTGGCCGGCCTTGTCGAAGTAGCCCCAGCGGCCTTCGATACCAACCTTCTCGGCGACCGTGATCTCCACATGGGAGATGGAATTCTGGTTCCACTGGGTTTCGAACAGGCTGTTGGCGAAACGCAGGGCGATCAGGTTCTGCACCGTTTCCTTGCCCAGATAGTGGTCGATGCGATAGACCCGGCTCTCAGGGAAGAACCGCGCCACGGCATCGTTGACCCGGCGCGACGACTCCAGGTCGTGGCCAATGGGCTTCTCCAGCACCACTCGGGTGCGTGCGGCCAGCCCGACCTTGTCGAGGTTTTCGCAGATGGCCCCATACACCGCCGCAGCGGTGGCGAAGTAGGCGATCAGCGGCAGCTCGGCCGGCAATTGCTCAGCTAAGGCCTGGTAGCCCTCGGGCTGGAGAAAGTCCAGGTGCTGGTAACTCAGCCTGGCGAGGAAGCGGCCCAGCGCGGCGGGCTCGATATCGGCCTCGGGTACATGCCGGCGCAGGTGCGCTTCGATGCTGTCCAGGTGGCCCTGCGAGCTACCGGCCTCGCGGGCCAGCGCCAGCAGGCGGGTTTCCGGGTGCAACAGGTTGGCCCGGTCGAGCTGGTAGAGCGCAGGAAACAGCTTGCGCAATGCCAGGTCGCCGAGGGCGCCAAACAGGGCAAAGGTGCAAGGTTCGACACTGATCGCAGCCATGATGTTGGTTCTTTCCTAAAGTTGGTCTAGGAATACCGCTTTCACATACGGTTTTCAAGGGATAATGTAGTAAAAACCACAACATTACACGCAAGTGTTACAGACAAGTGGTACGTCAACCGCGCCGACAGTACGATAGACGACCGTGCAAAAAGCCTGCTGCTCCCACAGCCGGCTGTCTTCCCGACCCAAGGACACACCCATGGACCGCGTGCGAAACCTCCTGGAACAAATCCAGGGCCGCCTCGACGAGCTGAACAAGGCCGAACGCAAAGTCGCCGAAGTCATCCTGCTCAACCCGCAACAAGCAACCCGTTTCAGCATCGCTGCGCTGGCTCAGGCGGCCAAGGTCAGCGAACCTACCGTCAACCGCTTCTGCCGCTCGTTCGGCGTCAGCGGCTACCCCGAGCTCAAGCTGCAGCTGGCGCAGAGCCTGGCCAGCGGCGCCGCCTACGTCAGCCGCGCGGTGGAGGCTGACGATGACCCGGCCGCCTACACCCAGAAGATCTTCGCCAGTGCCATCGCCTCGCTCGACAGCGCCTGCCAGCAACTCGACCCGCAGCAGGTCAGCCGTGCCGTGGACATGATGATCCAGGCCCGGCAGATCCACTTCTTCGGCCTGGGCGCCTCTGCCCCGGTGGCGCTGGACGCCCAGCACAAGTTCTTCCGCTTCAACCTGGCAGTGTCGGCCCACGCCGACGTGCTGATGCAGCGCATGCTGGCCTCGGTGGCGCACACCGGCGACCTGTTCGTGATCATTTCCTACACCGGACGAACCCGCGAACTGGTCGAGGTGGCCCGCCTGGCCCGGGAAAACGGCGCCTCGGTGCTGGGCCTGACCGCTGCCGGTTCGCCACTAGCCAATGCCTGCAGCCTTAGCCTGCACATTCCGCTGCCGGAAGACACCGACATCTACATGCCGATGACCTCACGGATCATCCAGCTGACCGTGCTCGATGTGCTGGCTACCGGCATGACCCTGCGGCGCGGCGTGGATTTCCAGCCGCACCTGCGCAAGATCAAGGAAAGCCTCAACGCCAGCCGCTATCCGATCGAGGACGACGAGCTCAACTGAGCCGGTGCGCCTGCAGGCGCAGGTGGGCACGCTGCCCCGGCGCCAGGCTCAAGCCCTCGCCGCTGCCGCTGGCGGCCTCGACACAGATGAAACGCTGGCATTCGCGCCCGGTCACGCCCATCAACGGGCGATTGCCTGGGTGCCAGACCACCGTGTCGTCGCTGTCACCGGTATCGATGCAAAGTTCGCGCTGCCAGGCCGGGTCCTGCAATTGCACCCGCGGCGTGCCGGGGTAGACCTTCTGGCAGCCGCCCTTGAGTTTCAGCGCGCCATCTTCACGGCAGGCCTGACGGTTCAGGCGGTCGTAGCCTTCGATATCCTCGAGCCCGGACAGCGCTATCTCGGACACGTCACTGATGCGCCAGTAGGCCAGCAGGGCATGGCTCAGCTGGCAGGGTTCGCTGTCCTGGTGCTCGGTGCTAAGGCTCAGCTCCATGCGGCTACCCAGCCGGGCATGCAGGTCGACCTGCCAGTCGCACAGGTCCAGCCGCCATTTCAGGGTTACCCCCTCCTCGTCCTCGCGGCTGTCCACCAGCTTCCAGTCGAGCAGCCGCGCCCAGCCATGGGCCGGCCACAAGTCCTCGCTGGGGTGGCGGCCATACCATGGCCAGCACACCGGCACACCACCGCGGATCGCCCCCACCTGGGGCCACTGCTCGGCGCACCACAGCCAGGGCCGTTCACCCGCTGGTTGAAAATGCAGCAGTTGCGCACCCTGGCGGCTGAACACCGCCTGGCAACGGGGATGGTCGATGATCAGCACATCGCGCTGCTGGTAACGCTCCCACTCGAATGTCGGCCGGGGCCGCTGCGAGGTAAAGAAGCGATGGAGCGGATGTTCGGGCATGGTTCAGAGCTCTTGTTGTTTGAGATAGCGCTGTCTCGGCCTATCCCCGACAACCACTGGAGGCCAGTGGGTGCCGGGTACCGAAGTGGATTGGCGTAAATTTACAACAATTGCTCTCAGAATGACGACTGAATCTTCAATCCCGCGACCAGCGCGTTGTCCACCTCATCGACCCCGCCGGGGCTCTTGATGTACTGCAGGTTGGGCCGCACGGTCAGCCAGTTGGTGACGTGGAAGCCGTAGTAGAGCTCGGCGTTGTACTCGGTACGCTGCAGCGGCACGAAGCCTGGGTTGTCGTAATCGCTGATGCCGCTCTGGGCGTTGAGCAGTTCGGCGCGTTTCTTCACGTCGTCGTTCACATGAATGCGCGCCACGCCGAAGCCGATGTCGTCCTTGGGCCGGGCGTCGAAGGCGCCTTTGTAGACCAACCCCAGCTGCTGGTAGTTGTCGACCACGTTGGTGGCCTGGTCGTGCACGGTGAAGTTGGCGAACAGGCTCAGGCCACGGTTCACGTCGCCGCCATGGGCGGTGACCTGCTGCTGCGCCACCACCCACCAGCCATGCTTGCTGGAGTGCGACTTGAAGGCTTCGCCCGTCAGCGCCTGCGGGTTGCCGTTGACGTCATCGAACACATCGTCGGCCTTGGCCGTGCTGTAGTAGTAACCCAGGCGGTACTCGCCCGGCAGGCCGTTGACCTTGGGTGACCACACCGCTTCCACCGGCAGGATCGCACCCTTCGTACCGCTGCCGCTGAGCTTGAAGCCGTTTCCGGTTTCCAGGTTGGAAGGGTTCTGCTCGAAGGCGCCGACCTGGACGAAGAATTCCGGGGTGATGTTGTATTTCACCCGCAGCGCCCACTGGCTGACCGGCCAGTTGTACCAGATGCCGCCGACCCAGTTGCCCACCTGCGAGCCGCAGAAAGCCAGGTTCTGGAAGTCGCAGGGGAAGCTGTTGAAGTCCTCGCCCTCGCCGAAGCGGCCAAATTTGACGTCCAGTGCGCCGTCGAAGTACTTCTGCTTGACCCACATCTGGGTCAGCCGCCAGGTCTGGCCACGGCCCCACACTTCCTGCACCGAGCTGAACTGCCCGGCGCGCGGATCGCTGATACGGTCGTTGGACAGGTTGCGGCCGCTGCGCTCGGTGATCGCCAGCTTGAACTCGGCGTCGTGCCAGCCGAAGATTTTCTGCAGGTCCAGGTGCGCACCGAGGGCAAACTGGTCGCTATAGCGCGCGGTCTTGTCGTCGTTGTAGCCGCCGTGCAAGTTGCCAGCCGCCTCACCGACATAATCAAGGGTGAAGTCATAGCCCTTTTCCAGCAGCTCGGTGCGGGTGCCGCCCCAGTCGCCGGTCATCCACTTCGATTCGCTGGAAAAAGCCTCGGCAGCCTGCGCGCCGCTGCCAGCGGCCATCGCCAGCGGTGCGAGCAAGGCGAGCGAACCTAATGTCCTGATGCGTTTGCGCTGTTCCATCCCTTTGCGTCCTCTTGTTCTTATTTGACGGTGTAGACGAGTTATCGGCCTTTGAAGTGCGCCACATTGTCCTTCATGGCCGTGGCAGTAGTGGCCAGGTGCAGGCGCTCACCGCTGGCAGCGTCGAACAGCAGCACCCGGGCCGGGTCGAATTGCAGGTTCAGGCTGTCGCCGACCCGGCACGCCACATCCGGCGCCAGGCGGCAGCAGACCTTGGTCTGGTTCAGGGTGACGAACACCAGCAGGTCCGGCCCGGTGGGCTCGGTCACCTGCACCTCGGCGCGAATGCCGGGCAGGCCATTGCCCTCGGCTGCACCCAGGGCAATCTGCTCGGGGCGGATGCCCAGGATGATCTCGCGGCCATCCAGCTCGTCAGCGGCTACCCCCAGAGGCAGTTCGCAACGCGCCTGGCCGCTGTCGAGCAAGGCCAGCAGGCGCCCGTCCTGTTGAGTGAGGCGCACCGGGATGAAGTTCATCGGTGGCGAACCGATGAAGCTGGCGACGAACTGGTTGGCCGGATCGTTGTAGATCTGCTGCGGGGTGCCGAACTGCTGGATGATGCCGTCCTTCATCACCGCCACCTTGTCGCCCAGGGTCATGGCCTCGATCTGGTCATGGGTGACGTACACGGTGGTGGTCTTGAGGCGCTGGTGCATCAATTTCATTTCGGTACGCATCTCGACGCGCAGCTTGGCATCGAGGTTGGACAGCGGTTCATCGAACAGGTAGATCTTCGGCCGCCGCGCCAGCGCCCGGCCCATGGCCACGCGCTGCTGCTGGCCACCGGACAGCTGCGCCGGCTTGCGCGCCAGCAAGTGCTCGATCTGCAACAGCTTGGCCACCCTCGCCACTTCTTCGTCGATGGCGGCCTGGGGCAGCTTGCGGATCTTCAGGCCGAACTCGATGTTCTCGCGCACGCTCATGGTCGGGTACAGCGCGTAGGACTGGAACACCATGGCGATGTCGCGGTCCTTGGGGCTCATGCCGCTGACGTCCTGCTGGTCGATGAGAATCGCACCGCCGGTGATCTGCTCCAGCCCGGCGATGCAGTTCATCAAGGTCGACTTACCGCAGCCCGACGGGCCGACCAGGATCAGGAACTCGCCATCCTTGATCGACAGCTGGATGTCCTTGAGGGTGTCCGGCAAGCCGCTGCCGTAGGTCTTGTTCACATTGCGAAGTTCGAGCGTTGCCATGACTTACCCCTTTACCGCGCCAGCAGT
This sequence comes from Pseudomonas sp. XP1, assembly GCF_053557675.1. Taxonomy (NCBI): domain Bacteria; kingdom Pseudomonadati; phylum Pseudomonadota; class Gammaproteobacteria; order Pseudomonadales; family Pseudomonadaceae; genus Pseudomonas; species Pseudomonas sp. XP1. The sequence continues at coordinate 106,968 of NZ_JBNRIJ010000010.1, forward strand.
CAGCCCGCGGACGAAATATTTGCCTGCCACCACATAGACCAGCAGGGTTGGCAGGCCGGCGATCATCGCCGCTGCCATGTCGACGTTGTATTCCTTGGCCCCGGTGCTGGTGTTGACCAGGTTGTTCAGGGCCACGGTAATCGGTTGCGAATCGCCGCTGGAGAACACCACGCCGAACAGAAAGTCGTTCCATATCTGGGTGAACTGCCAGATCAGGCAGACCATGATGATTGGCGTGGACATCGGCAGGATGATGCGGCGGAAAATGGTGAAGAACCCGGCACCGTCCAGGCGCGCAGCCTTGACCAGCGCATCGGGGATGCTCACGTAGAAGTTGCGGAAGAACAGCGTTGTGAAGGCCAGGCCGTAGACCACGTGCACCAGTACCAGGCCGGTGGTGGTGCTGGCCAGGCCAAGCTTGCCGAGGGTGAACGAGGCCGGCAGCAGTACGGTCTGGAACGGCAGGAAGCAGCCGAACAGCAGCAGGCCGAAGAACAGCTGCGAACCGCGGAAGCGCCACATCGACAGCACATAGCCGTTCAGCGCGCCGATGGCGGTGGAGATGAGCACCGCTGGCACGGTGATCATGATCGAGTTCCAGAAATAACCGCTGACCGTGCCCCAGGCCTTGACCCAACCGATGCCGGTAATTACCGCCGGCCAGCTCAGCAGGTTGCCGGTGCTGATGTCTTCCGGGGTCTTGAAGCTGGTCAGCAGCATCACCACCAGCGGCACCAGGTACAGCAGCACCGCCAGTAACAGCACCGCGTGGATGGCGATGCGGCTCGGGCTCGGCACTGCTTTGTCGAGAGGGCTATGCATGGCGTTTGCTCCGCAACTCCGAGTACAGGTAAGGCACGAGGATCGCCAGGATCGCCCCGAGCATCAGGATGGCGCTGGCCGAGCCCATGCCCATCTGGCCGCGGCTGAAGGTGAATGAATACATGAACATCGCGGGCAGGTCGGACGAGTAGCCTGGGCCACCGGCAGTCATGGCCGCCACCAGGTCGAAGCTCTTGATGGCAATGTGCGCGAGGATCATCAGCGAACTGAAGAACACCGGGCGCAGGCTGGGCAGCACCACGCGCCAGTAGATTCGCGGCAGGCTGGCACCGTCGATCTGAGCGGCACGGATGATCGACGGGTCGACGCCACGCAGGCCGGCAAGGAACATCGCCATGATGAAGCCCGAGGCCTGCCACACGGCGGCGATCACCAGGCAGTACACAACCCGGTCTGGATCGATCAGCCAGTCAAGGCGAAAGCCCTCCCAGCCCCAGTCACGCAGCAGCTTGTCCAGGCCCATGCCGGGGTTGAGCAGCCACTTCCAGGCGGTGCCGGTGACGATCATCGACAGCGCCATGGGGTACAGGTAGATGGTGCGGATGAAACCTTCGCGACGGATGCGCTGGTCCAGCAGGACCGCCAGCACTACACCGATGACCAGGCTGATGGCGATGAACAGGCCGCCGAACAGCAGCAGGTTCTTGCTTGCCACCCACCAGCGATCGTTGTCGAACAGCCGGGCGTACTGCGCCAGGCCGGCCCATTTGTAGGTCGGCAGGAAGGTCGAGGTGGTGAAGGACAGGACGAAAGTCCAGAGGATGTAGCCGTAGAAGCCCACCAGAACGATGAACATGCTCGGCGCCAGCACCAGCTTGGGCAGCCAGCGCTGTAACGCGTCCAGGGGTGAGGCCCGCAGTTGGGCGGTTGCTGTGGTCATGGTTCACCTCAAAGGCGCCGCACTCCCCTGCAGGAGCGGCCTTGTGTCGCGATGGGCTGCGCAGCAGCCCCAACGGACTCAAGGTCGATACCTACCTGAAAGATCGAGTGCGCAGGTTATGGGGCTGCTGCGCAGCCCATCGCGACACAAGGCCGCTCCTACAACGGATTCGCGTCAGCCTTACTGGGCAGCCTTGATCGCCGCCGCCAGCTTCTTCGCCGCATCGGCCGGGTCGGCCTTGGGGTCGTTGATGTAGTTGGTCACCACATCGAAGAACGCGCCCTGCACGGCCAGCGTGGTGGCCATGTTGTGCGCCATGCTCGGCTGCAGGCCGCCATTTTTGGCATCGGCCAGGAAGTCCTTGGCGGAGGTCTGCGCGCAGACGTCGAAGTCATACTTGCCCATGTCGGCAAGCATGTCGTTGCGCACCGGGATCGACCCCTTGTTGCTGCTGAAGACCTTCTGGAAGTCCTCGCCCAGCACCTTGCGGGCAATATCCTGCTGCCCGGCAGACGTGCCGGCGTCGTTCTGCTTGAACACCACCAGCGAGTCGATGTTGTACAGGAACGCCTTGTCGGTGCCGGGGAATGGCACGCACTGGTAGTCCTTGCCGGCGGTTTTCTTCGCCAGGGTCCATTCGCTCTTGGCCCAGTCGCCCATGATCTGCATGCCGGCCTTGCCGTTTATGACCTTGGCCGCTTCCAGGTTCCAATCCTGGCCTTTGCCATCCGGGTCCATGTAGCTGGCGACCTTTTTCAGTTCGGTCAGCGCCTTGACCATCTGCGGGCCGGTCAGGGCTGTGCTGTCAAGGTCGACCAGGGCCTTCTTGTAGCCATCGGCCCCCATCACCGCCAGCACCACGCTTTCGAACACGGTGCTGTCCTGCCACGGCTGGCCGCCGTGGGCGAGCGGGATGAAGCCGGCGGCCTTGAGCTTGTCGGCAGCGGCGTAGAATTCGTCGAGGGTGGCTGGCGCCTTGTCGACGCCGGCCTTCTTGAAGACTTCGGGGTTGATCCACAGCCAGTTGATACGGTGGATGTTCACCGGTACGGCGACATAGTCACCGTCATACTTGACGGTATCGGCGACTTTCTTGTCGAGCAGTGAGTCCCACTTTTCTTTCTTGGCCACATCCTTGAGTACATCGGCGTCGAGCAGGCCGGTGGCCGCCCAGTCCTGGATGTCCGGGCCCTTGATCTGCGCGACACCCGGCGGGTTGCCGGCAACGGCGCGGCTCTTGAGCACGGTCATGGCGGTGGCACCACCACCACCGGCAACGGCACCGTCCTTCCAGGTGAAACCATCTTTTTCGACCTGGGCCTTGAGCACATCGACCGCCGCTTTTTCACCACCAGAGGTCCACCAGTGCACCACCTCGACACTGCCTTTGGATTCGGCAGCCAGGGCATTGAATGGAAGCAAGGAGGCCAGGGAGATGGCGGCAGCGAGACGGAGCGTGGAATTCATCGAAGCACCTTTCTTGTTGTTATGCCGTGCAAGTCGATCGCTTGCGTTGCATGAAGTCTAAACAGCGTGCTCGCCTCGCCAGGTAACGAAGCGATGCGTGAATGTCATCGTTTGGTTACATTGCCGGCCAAGCTGCTGGCCAGGCTGGGTGCCAGTGGCAAGCCCGGCAGCAGCAGCGCCTGGTAGGCATGGTAGAGGTCGGGCTTGCCTGGCCAGATGGTCGCGGCCGGCTGGTTGCGCGTATCGAGTTCGTGGTGCCAACTGCCAGCGCCATGGTCGATGAAATGGTTGACGATGAAGTCCCAGCAACGGCGGTACCACTGCTCGTAGTGCGCCTCGCCCGTGCGCTGCAACAGGGCCGCGGCGGCGGCGCAGGCTTCGGCATGCACCCAGTGCAGGCGTGCGCGCACCACCGGGCGATCGGCCCAGTCCAGGGTGTAGACAAAACCGGGCGCGCCATCGACGTTCCAGGCCTGCTGGCAGGCTGTATCGAACAATGCACGGGCACAGTCTGGCAGCCACTGCGGGGCATGCAGGCCGGCCTGTTCCAGGCTGGCTTCCAGATGCAACAGCAACCGCGCCCACTCCAAGGCATGCCCGGGGGTGGAGCCATAAGGCCGGAAGTGGTCTGCCGGGTACGCCTGGTTGTAGTGCGGCAGCGGCTGCCAGAGGGCGTCGAAATGCTCGATGACCCGGTAGCCGTTGGCGGCGGCATGGGTATGGATGATGCGTTCGGCGATGCGCAAGGCGCGTTGCAGCCACAGGTTGTCACCAGTTACGTCTGCCAGGGCCAGAAAGGCCTCGACCGCATGCATGTTGCTGTTGGCACCACGGTACTGCTCGGGCAACTGCCAGGCGCGGGAGAAGGCTTCCCGCAGGGCACCCTCCTCTTCGCTCCAGAAATGCGCTTCGAGCACCTGCACCGCGCCTGCCAGCAAGGCTGGTGCACCGCAAGCACCTGCCATCACCGCCGAGCTGGCGGCCAGGGCGACAAAGGCATGCAGGTAAGCCGCCTTGCCGCTGTCGTCATGGCCTCCGGGGTGGGCGAACCAGCCGCCGTAGGTGGCATCCTGCAGCGCGCCAAGCAGGGCGGCAACACCGTGTTCGGCATAGGGCAGGTAGCCAGGCAGGCCCTGCAGGTGGGCCAGGGCGAAACAGTGAGTCATGCGGGCGGTGATCAGGGTTTCGGCGCGGGCACCGGGGGCAAGCAGGCCTGCGGCGTCGAGGCTACCGAAGCCATCGGGCAGTTTCGAAGCCGTGGCGAAGGCCAGCAGGCGCTGCCCTTCGGCCATGCGCCAGGCGGTGTGGGCCGGGGCGTCGAGCCAGCGGGTGGAAGGCAGGTTGTAGGTGTTCATGGGCCAGCTAGATCCTTGCCAGTCGTCTGCGAATTCTAGTGAGCGGGCCTGGATGGGAATGTCACCAAGGAAGGTGGATTTGTCACCAGTAAGTGACATTTGTGCTGCCTGTGCCGACCCCTTCGCGGGTAAACCCGCCCCCACAAGTTTTTGCATTAGCCTCGGAGCCTGTATGGACCTGTGAGGTCTTTGTGGGAGCGGGTTTACCCGCGAAGGGGCCGGTACAGGCAATACAACCCTTCAGTCCATGCCCCGCGGCAGGTACAAGGTCACCCGCAACCCGCCCTCACGCAGGTTCAGCAAGCTCACCTCCCCGCCATGGCTATGGGCAATGTTGCGCGCAATCCCCAACCCCAGCCCGTACCCCTGCTGTTGCCCCGCCAGACGGAAGTGCGGCTCGAATACCTGCTCCAGCTGCTGCTGCGGCACCCCCGGCCCCTGGTCATCCACTTGCAGGACAAACCCCTCGGCACTGTCGATGATGCGCAGCCGCGCTCGCTCGCCGTACTTGATGGCGTTGTCGATCAGGTTGCCGATGCAGCGCCGCAACGCCAGCGGTTTGCCCGGGTATGGCGCCAGCGCCCGGCCTTCTAGCGTGATGCGGCCATCGCCCAGGTACGGCTCGGCCAGGATTTCCAGCACCTGGTTGAGGTCGACCGGCTCGATGTTCTCGTGGATGTCGGTGTCCTTCACGCACTGCAATGCACCTTTGACAAGTAGCTCCAGCTCGTCCAGGTCCTGGCTGAACTTGGCCTGCAGGCGCTCGTCCTCCAGCAGCTCGACGCGCAGGCGCAAGCGGGTGATCGGCGTGCGCAGGTCGTGGGAGATGGCACTGAACAGCTGGCTACGCTCGGTCAGGTAGCGGCTGATGCGCTCGCGCATGCTGTTGAATGCACGCCCCACCTCGACCACCTCGCTGCCACCACCTTCGGCCACCGGTGCCACATCGGCGCCCAGTGACATCTCTCGGGCAGCCCGCGCCAGGCGCTTGAGCGGCCAGCTTTGCCAGTGCACCAGCAAGCCGATGAACAGCAGCAGCAGGACCGTGGTCAACACGATGAAGCCAATCTGCTGGCGCGGCAGGCGCTCGGCCTCCAGGCTGGTGTAGGGCTCGGGCAGCAGCGAGGCGATGTACAGCCACTCACCCTCACCCAGGCGGATCTGGGTTACCAGCACCGGCGGGTTGAGTGGCTCGAGTGTCAGCGAGTAATGCGCCCAGGAGCGTGGCAGTTCGTCGAGCTTCAGGCCGCTGTTGAAGATACGCAGGTCGTCGGGCCCGACGAACTCGACGGAAATTTCCATCTGCGAACCCAGGCGCTCATGCAGCACCTGCTGGAACACATCGATCACCGCCTGCTTGCGCGGGGTAACGGGCAGTAGCGGCATGTCCAGCGGCTTGGCGTTGAGCGACACGAAAAAGCGTGTACCGCCCATGCTGCGCAACTGGTCGAGGACCATCGGCCGATAGGCCACTGGCAACGAGCGGAAGTAGCTGACGCTGGCACTCATCGAATGAGCCAGGCTGCTGGCGCTGGCACGCAGGCCCTGCAACTGACTGGCGCGCAGTTGGGCAACCCAGATGACGCTCGACAAACCCTGGGCAAGCAGCACCACCAGCAGGGTCAGCAACAGCATGCGCCCCAGTAGCGAACGCGGCAGCAGTCGCCAGCGCCGCTCAGGGCGCATTGCAGACATGGGCAGCCAACAGGTAGCCGCTGCCGCGTACGGTGCGGATCAGCCGGGGTGGTTTGTCGGTATCGCGCAGGCGCTGGCGCAGGCGGCTGACCGCCATGTCGACGATGCGGTCCAGCGGCATCGGCTCGCGACCACGAGTGGCGTTGCCGATGGTATCGCGGTCGAGGATCTGCTGTGGGTGGTCGAGGAACAGCTTGAGCAGGGCGAAGTCGGCGCCAGAGAGAATCACTTCCTCACCGTCGCGATGGAACAGGCGGTGGCTGACCGTGTCCAGGCGCCAGTCGTCGAAGGCCAGCACCGCACCGCCCGGCGCCGCCTGGCCGAACTCGGCGCGACGCAGCAGGGCCTTGATCCGCGCTTGCAGTTCGCGGGGGCTGAACGGCTTGCCCAGGTAGTCGTCGGCGCCCAACTCCAGGCCGATGACCCGGTCGGTTTCGTCGGAGCTGGCGGTGAGCATGATAATCGGTACCCGTGCCTGGCGCGGGTGCTGGCGTACCCAGCGGCACAGGCTGAAGCCGTCTTCATCGGGCAGCATGACATCGAGGATGACCAGGTCGCAGGGGGTGGATTCCAGCGCGCGGCGAAAGCCCTTGCCGTCGGCTTCGGCATGCACCTGGAAGCCGGAGCGGCTCAGGTAGGTTTGCAGCAGCTCGCGGATTTCCTGGTCGTCGTCGACCATCAGGATCGATTTGCCGGCAGTGCTCAAGGTAGTCCTTCCTCTTGTTGATTGCAGGTCTTTTTGCCTGCTGTCGGGTGTTGCTTTCTGGGGCTGCTTCGCAACCCATCGCCGGCAAGCCAGGCTCCCACAGTTATTGCACAGCCCTAGGCTTGAAGCGATCGGTATGGGAGCTGGCTTGCCGGCGATTGGGTCGCGCAGTGGCCTACCTATCCGTGATCCAGCGTCTGCTGCAAAGCCACCCCGGCCCCCAGCAACCCGGAAAACTCCGCCGTCACCAGCCAAACCGGTACGCCAGCGAAATAACCACTCATGCAGCCCTTGTCGGAAAAACTCGCGGCGAACCCGCTGCGCAGGAACAGCTCGGCAAACCGCGGGATCACGCCGCCGACAATATAGACCCCTCCCCGCGCGCCCAGCGTCAGAACATTGTTACCCGCCACTCGGCCAAGGAAACGGCAGAACTGTTCGATCACCGCCAGCGCCCGTGGTTCGCCGGCCAGCGCAGCATCGGTGATTTGCGCCGGGGTCTTGTGTCGGGGTATGTCAGCGTCCAGTTCACAGATTGCTTGGTACAGGCGCAGCAGACCACCGCCACTGAGCACGGTTTCGGCGCTGACGTGGCCGATCTGGGCGTGAATCTGTTGGTGAATCGCTGCTTCGCGGGCATTACCCACCGGCAGGTCGACGTGCCCGCCCTCGCCCGGCAAGGCACACCAACGTTCCCCCACTCGCAAGAGGGAGCCGACACCCAAACCGGTACCCGGACCGATGACCAACGCCGGACGCGCAAGATCGGCCTGGCCTGGACACACTTCGCGAAACTCGCCATCGCGCAGGCGGGTCATGCCCAGCGCCATGGCGGTGAAGTCATTGATCAGCAGCAGCTGCTCGATCTGCAGTCGCTGGCAGAATGCCAGACGGCTCAGGCGCCAATGGTTGTTGGTGAAACGGAACTCGTCGCCATTGACCGGCCCGGCCACCGCCAGGCAGGCAGCAGTCACGCCGCCGCGGGGAATGCCCAGGCCTTCAAGGTAAGCCTCGATGGCCTGTTCCGGGCTGGTGTAGTCCTCGGTGGCGAAGACCTTCACTTCATGCAGCTGGTTGTCACGCCACAACGCAAAACGGGCATTGGTGCCGCCGATGTCGCCAACCAGCAGGTCCTTCATTTGAGGTTCTCCAGGGCCGAGGTGAAGGCACTGGCGCCCTGCTCTGCCGGGCTGAACGCCATGCGCATGAAGCCGAACAGCTCGCGCCCGCAGCCCAGGTCGTTGCCCTGTGGCGCTGGCGGCAGATCGCGGCTGGCCAGTTCTTCGGCCGACACCATTACCCGCAGCGTGCCTTCGACACCATCGACCCGCACAATATCACCATCGCGCACTCGTGCCAGCGGGCCGCCGTCATAAGCCTCGGGGCAAACATGAATGGCCGCCGGGATCTTGCCCGAAGCACCGGACATGCGTCCGTCGGTAACCAGCGCCACCTTGAAGCCACGGTCCTGCAGCACGCCGAGGAACGGTGTGAGCTTGTGCAGCTCCGGCATGCCGTTGCAGCGCGGGCCCTGGAAGCGCACCACGGCGACGAAGTCACGCTCCAGCTCGCCTGCCTTGAACGCATCGGCCAGCGACTGCTGATCTTGGAACACTCGCGCTGGCGCCTCGACCACCTGGTGCTCAGGGGCGACAGCGGACACCTTCATCACGCCGCGGCCGAGGTTGCCCTCCATCACCCGCAGGCCGCCTTCGGCCGAGAACGGCCGCGCGACCGGGCGCAGGATGCTTTCGTCCAGGCTGTGCTGCGGCCCTTCGCGCCACACCAGCTTGCCGTTGTCGAGGAACGGCTCCTGGGTGTAGCGGCGCAGGCCATGGCCGGCCACTGTGTTGACATCTTCGTGCAGCAGCCCGGCATCGAGCAGCTCGCGGATAAGGAAGGCCATGCCGCCCGCGGCCTGGAAGTGATTGATGTCGGCCTTGCCGTTGGGGTAGACGTGGGACAAGGTCGGCACCACCTCGGACAGGTCGGCCATGTCCTGCCAGGTCAGCTGGATACCGGCGGCCTGGGCAATCGCCGGGATGTGCAGGGTATGGTTGGTCGAGCCGCCGGTGGCGTGCAGGGCGACGATGGAGTTGACCAGCGCCTTCTCGTCGACGATTTCACCCAGCGGCATGAAGTTGCCGCTGGCTTTGGTCATGCGCGTGACCTGCTGCGCGGCCTCGGCGGTGAGCGCGTCGCGCAGCGGTGTGTACGGGTTGACGAACGAGGCGCCCGGAAGGTGCAGGCCCATCACTTCCATCACCAGCTGGTTGGTGTTGGCAGTGCCGTAGAAGGTACAGGTGCCAGGGCTGTGGTAGGACTTCATCTCCGAATCCAGCAGCTCTTCGCGGCTGGCCTTGCCTTCGGCATAACGCTGGCGCACGTCGGCCTTCTGCTTGTTGGAAATGCCAGAGACCATCGGCCCGCCCGGAACGAAGATGGTCGGCAGGTGCCCGAAGCGCAGCGCCCCCATCATCAGGCCAGGGACGATCTTGTCGCAGATGCCCAGCATCAGCGCGGCGTCGAACATGTTGTGCGACAGGGCCACGGCGGTGGACATGGCGATCACTTCGCGGCTGGCGATGGCCAGCTCCATGCCCGGCTCGCCCTGAGTCACGCCATCGCACATGGCCGGCACGCCACCGGCGAACTGGCCGACCGAACCGACATCGCGCAGGGCCTGCTTGATCTGCTCGGGGAAGTGCTGGTAGGGCTGGTGCGCCGAAAGCATGTCGTTGTAGGCCGAGACGATGGCCACGTTGGCCGCGTTCATCAGGCGCAGGGTCTGCTTGTCGTCGCTGCCGCAACCAGCCACGCCATGGGCGAAGTTGGCGCACTGCAGGCTGGCACGCATGGGGCCGTCACTGGCCGCGCCGCGAATCAGTTGCAGGTAGCGTTCGCGGGTGGCACGGCTACGTTCGACCAGCCGCTGGGTGACCTCAAGGATGCGCGGATGCATGTACTGGACTCCAGGCTAATTGTAAGGGCGGTTTACCGGGCATTTCCCCTCCAAACGATTGCGGCCTAGGCTCAAGGTAGAGGAGCCCGCTGCATCGGTGGAGGCACGTCGCCCAACCACTCGTTGTATGTTTAAACAAAATACTGCCACTAAAAAGGCTTGTTTTCTATCGGCAGGTGAATAATCTTGTAATTCCAACAACAAAACCGTTTCAGTGAAGCTCCTTTGTGCCACAGGTTTCACTCGGACTGCCAGAGGTACTGCCATGACCCTACGCATCGCCATCAATGGATTCGGCCGCATCGGGCGCAACGTCCTGCGCGCACTGTATACCCAAGGCTACCGCCAGGACCTGCAGGTCGTCGCCATCAACGACCTGGGCGACAGCGCCATGAATGCCCACCTGCTCAAGTACGACAGCGTGCACGGCACCTTCGACGCCAGCGTCGAGGCCGACCACGAAAGCCTCACGGTCAATGGTGACCGCATCGCGGTCAGCGCCATCCGCAACCCGGCCGAACTGCCCTGGAAGGCCGAAGCGATCGACGTGGTGTTCGAATGCACCGGGCTGTTCACCGAGCGCGCCAAGGCCGCCGCGCACCTGGCTGCGGGGGCTGGCAAGGTGATCGTCTCGGCACCGGCCAAAGGCGCCGATGCCACCGTGGTGTACGGGGTCAACCACGACATCCTGCGGGCCTCGCACCAGATCATTTCCAATGCCTCCTGCACCACCAACTGCCTGGCACCGATTGCCCAGGTGCTGCACCGCGAGTTCGGCATCGAACAGGGACTGATGACCACCATCCATGCCTACACCAACGACCAGGTGCTGACCGATGTGTACCACGGCGACCCGTACCGTGCGCGCTCGGCGACCCAGTCGATGATCCCGAGCAAGACCGGCGCCGCCGAGGCCGTGGGCCTGGTGCTGCCGGAGCTGGCCGGCAAGCTGACCGGCATGGCGGTAAGGGTACCGGTGATCAACGTGTCGCTGGTGGACCTCACAGTCAACCTCAAGCGCGAGGCCACGGCTGAGCAGGTCAACCAGTTGTTCCTCGAGGCCAGCAAGCACTCCAGGGTATTGGGCTACAACGCCTTGCCGCTGGTTTCCTGCGATTTCAACCACAACCCGCTGTCGTCGATCTTCGATGCCAACCATACCCGGGCCAACGGGCGCATGCTCAAGGTGCTGGCCTGGTATGACAACGAGTGGGGGTTCTCCAACCGCATGCTGGATAACTGCCTGGCGTTGTGCCGCGCCGGCTGAGCATGACACGGCATTTTTACCGCCTGAGAGATCGAGCGCCGCCCGCGCGGCGCTCGATCTCACAGGCGCTGATAATGCCGCAGCGAGCGCCTCTGCGCCCAATACTCACAATCTTTACCCTTTCCTAACATTTCCAGGCTTGACCTTCGAGGAGGATGATAAGCATTATCATTAACCTTTCGTCGGCCAGGTCCCCCCGTGAGTCAGTCCCGGTTCAACTCTGTCTTCCTCGTCCAGCGCCTTACCCTGCTGCGCACCTTGCAGCGCATGGTGGGCAACCCCAACACGGCCGAGGACCTTTTGCAGGAAACCTACCTGCGGGTGTCCCGCGCCCTCGGTGAACGGCCCATCGAACACATCGAACCGTTCGTGTTCCAGACCGCACGCAACCTGGCCCTCGACCACCTGCGCGCGCGCCGAGTGCAATCGCGCATGCTGGTCGACGACGTGCCCGACGAGGTCCTGCACAGCGTGGCCGCGCCGGCCACCAGCAGCGAGGATGCGGCCCATGCCGAGCAGCTACTCAAGCACCTGAGCATCAGCCTCAACCAACTGAGCGAACGCCAGCAGCGCATCTTCATCCTCAGCCGCCTGCATGGCGCCACCTACCTGGAAATCGCCGAACAACTGAATGTTTCGCCCAGCACGGTACAGAAGGAACTGAAACTGATCATGGCGATCTGCATGGGGGTCGCCGACCGCCTCAAGTGAGGCAACGCAAAGCCCTTGCCACGCCCCGCCTCAGCCTTGATCATTCGCAAAAACCATTCAAGGATTCACCGTGACCGACAGCCCCCCTCGCCCGTCACCCGCCGGGCCCAGTGCTCGTGCCATGGACGAGGCGCTGGACTGGCTGGTACGCCTGCAATGCGCCGACGCCAAGGACACCCAGGCCTTCGAAGCCTGGCTGAGCGCAGCGCCGGAAAATGCCGAGGCCTATGTCGAGGCAGAAGCCCTGTGGAACGGCGCACCGCTGCACCAGGCGGCCGTGCAGATGCATCAGCAACAGCGCCGCTCGTGGCGCGGGCGCCTGCGCAGCCACTGGAAACCCCTGGCCACGGCGGCGCTGCTGCTGGTCGGGCTGTTCACCCTGGGCAACTTGCCCATGCGCCTGCAGGCCGACCACTTGACGGTGGTGGGCGAGCGCCAGCGCCTGCAGCTGGAAGACGGCGTGAAAGTGCTGCTCAACACCAATTCGGCATTTGCCAGCGAGCAGCGTGACGGCCACCAGATCGCCCGCCTGCTACAGGGCGAGGCTTATTTCCAGGTCCCCGAGGGCGCGCTGCTGCCACTGGAAGTGCAGGCCGGGCCATTGCGCGCGCAGGTGCGCGACACCGACTTTGCCGTGCGCTACCTCGATGGCGAGGCACAGGTGCGGGTGCAGCGCGGCGATGTCGACCTGCAGGGGGCCCGCGACCAGCGCATTCGCCTGAGCGCCGGCGACAGCATCAGCGTCGGCCCCCAGGGGTTCGGCCAGCGCCAGCGCCCCGACATGCACAAGGACCTGGCCTGGGTCGACGGCCGCCTGGTGTTCGAGAATTGCCCGCTGAGCCAGGTGCTGGCCGAGGTGCAGCGCTACTACCCAGGCTGGATCATCAACCGCAATGCGCAGCTGGAAGACATGGCAGTCACCGGCAACTACCGCCTCGACCAGCCGCTGCAAACCCTGCGCGCGCTGGCCCACATCACCTCGGCACAGCTGCATGAGTACCCGGCGCTGGTCATCCTGAACTGATCCGCAAATCTGAAACTCGACACGCTCCCATAGAAATCGCGATACAGATCGCCAGACCGCAATCCAACTTTTTTTACGCAGTCACGCTACCCCGCCCGTCTCGTTATAGCCAATGCAACTGATTCTCGTTTGAAAACGAGTACAGCCATCACCTATAACAGCCCGCGCGTCAGGGAGCGCTTCCGATGTCCACAGGTCCTACCCGCCCCTCCACCCTTCCTCGCCACAGAGGGCAACTGTCCCTCCTGAGCCTTTCCCTACTGAACCTTGCCCTGCTCGCCAGCGGTGCCATAAGCCTGCCGGCACTGGCCACCGAAACGGCACAGGCCAGCAGCCCGCGCATGGGCGACTACCGCTTCAGCATCGGCCAGCAGCCGCTGGTTTCGGCCATCAATGCTTTCAGCCAGGTCACCGGCTGGCAGGTCGGCTTCAGCGCCGAACTGGCCGACGGCGTGGCATCGCCAGGGGTGCAGGGTTCGCTACCCCCGGAAGCCGCGCTCAAGCGCCTGCTACACGGCACCGGCCTGGGCTTTCGCAAGATCAGCAGTGGCAATGTGGTACTCGAACGCCAGGCCAGCGCCAACGTGATTGCCCTGCAACAAGTGACCGTCAGCGCCACCCGCAGCGCCCAGGACGTCAGCCAGGTGCCGAGCACCGTCAGCGTGCAGACACGCGAGCAACTCGACCGGCAGAACGTCAACAACATCCAGGACCTGGTGCGCTACGAACCGGGCGTGTCGGTAGCTGGCACCGGCCAGCGCAGCGGCCTGAACGGCTACAACATCCGTGGCATCGACGGCGAGCGCATCCTCACCCAGGTCGATGGCGTGTCGATCCCCGACAGCTTCTTCTTCGGCCCCTACGCCCAGACCCAGCGCAACTACGTGGACCCGGAGATCGTCAAGCGTGTGGAAATCCTCCGCGGCCCGGCTTCGGTGCTGTACGGCAGCAACGCCATCGGCGGGGCAGTGAGCTACTTCACCCTCGACCCGGACGACATCATCAAGCCGGGCAAGGACGCAGGCGCCCGCCTGAAGACTGGCTATAGCTCGGCCGACGAGAGCTGGCTGACCTCCGCCACCGTCGCCGGCCGCCAGGGCGACTTCGACGGCCTGTTGCACCTGAGCCAGCGCAACGGCCACGAAACCGAGACCCACGGTGGCCACAGCGGTGACGGCCTGGCCCGTACCGAAGCCAACCCGATGGATGTGCGCACCACCAACGTGCTGGCCAAGCTGGGCTGGAACTACGCCGACGACGCGCGCCTGGGCTTCACCTACGAACACTACAAGGATGACCGCGACCAGAACATCCTCAGTGCGGTGGGCGGGCCCTTCATTCCTGGCCTGGGTGCCTCGGGTTACTACAAGGCGCGTAATGGCAACGACACCATCACCCGCGAACGCTTTGGCATCAACCATGAGTTCGGCCTGGATTCGCTGGTCGCCGACCATGTGAAGTGGAGCCTGAACTACCAGATCGCCAAGACCGACCAGCACACCGAGGAGGTCTACGCACCACCTGGCCGTCAGGTACTGCGTACCCGCGACACCCTCTACAAGGACCGCCAATGGGTATTCGATGCCCAGCTGGACAAGGCTTTCAGCCTCGGCGCCACCGACCACCTGCTGACCTACGGCACCACCCTCAAGCACGAGAAGGTCACCGGTTCGCGCAGCGGCACCGGCACCTGCCTGGCCGTTGGTTCAGGTTGTTCCGCCGCTGGCGCCGAGCGCCCGGCAGACGGCCAGGCGCTGGTCAGTGACTTCCCGGACCCGACCGTGAACACCTACAGCCTGTTCGTACAGGATGAAATCCGCTGGAACAACTGGACCTTCCTGCCTGGCGCTCGTTACGACTACACGCGCATGAAGCCCAGGTTCACCGAGGAATTCCTGCGTGGCCTGGAGTCCTCCGGTACCGTGCCCACCTCCCAGGACGATTCGGACAAGAAGTGGCACCGTATCTCGCCCAAGTTCGGCCTGACCTACGCCTTCAACGACAACTACACCTGGTATGGCCAGTACGCCGAAGGTTTCCGCACCCCGACCGCCAAAGCCATGTACGGGAAGTTCGAGAACATCGAGCAAGGCTACCGCGTAGAAGGCAACCCGGGCCTCGAACCCGAAAAGAGCAAAAGCTATGAAACCGGCCTG
This sequence comes from Pseudomonas sp. XP1, assembly GCF_053557675.1. Classification (NCBI taxonomy): domain Bacteria; kingdom Pseudomonadati; phylum Pseudomonadota; class Gammaproteobacteria; order Pseudomonadales; family Pseudomonadaceae; genus Pseudomonas; species Pseudomonas sp. XP1. The sequence goes on from NZ_JBNRIJ010000010.1 coordinate 122,034, forward strand.
CGTGGCAACTTCGACGCAGGTAATTTCGACGTGGCGGTGTTCTACAACAAGTACCGCGACTTCATCGACGAAGATGCCGTACAAAGCGCCAACCTGGAGCAGACCTTCAAGGCCAACAACATCAAGCACGCCACCATCAAGGGTGCCGAGGTCAAGGGCCGCCTGAACCTAAACCACTTCGGTGCGCCGCAGGGCCTGTATACCCAGGGCTCGATCGCCTACACCTATGGCCGTAATGATGACACCGGCGAGCCACTGAACAGCGTCAACCCGCTCAAGGGCGTGTTCGGCCTGGGTTACGAACAACAGCACTACGGCGGCCTGCTGAGCTGGACACTGGTCAAGCGCAAGACCCGCGTCGACGACAGTACCTTCTACTCGCCCGACGGCTCGAGTTCCAAGTTCCGCACCCCAGGCTATGGGGTGCTGGACCTGACCGGTTACTACAAGGTTACCGACGATGTGACCATCAACGCCGGCCTGTACAATCTCACCGACAAGAAGTACTGGCAGTGGGATTCGGTACGCAGCTACGACGGCCAGGGTGAAGCGGCCGTGACCCAGCCGGCCAACATCGACCGCCTGACCATGCCGGGGCGCAACTTCGGCATCAATGTGGTCTGGGATATCTGACCTGAATTATCGCTGACAGGCTTGTTTCGTCAGTGCCGGCCTCTTCGCGGGTAAACCCGCTCCCACAGGGGCATCGCAGGCCCGAGGTTTGCGCAATACCTGTGGGAGCCGGTTCACCCGCGAAGAGGCCATTACTACCAGCACAAATACCGGCTTTTTTTACTGTTCCATCCCCACTGGTTCGTCTTGTCTCTAGACGCCCTTTTTTCCAAGGAATGCCCTATGACCGACCGCCCAGCCCTGCGCTCCCAGCGCCTGAAACAGATCACCCACACCCCTCATGCCGAACTGGATGCACTGGTCAGTTCCCACGCCCCTTTCGACAGCCGCGAAAGCTTCGCCCGCTTCGTGGCCGCCCAGTACTTGTTCCAGGCCGAGCTGCAGGCTCTGTACAACGACCCGCAACTGATCGCCATCGTCCCCGACCTGGCCGAGCGCTGCCGTGCCGAACAGGCCCGCCTGGACCTCGCCGACCTCGACACCGCAGTACCGCCAGCCGTGCCGGGGGCCCTGCGCAACCCGAGCCTGGGCGAGGCAATGGGCTGGATCTTCGTCTCCGAAGGCTCCAAACTGGGCGCTGCGTTTCTGATCAAGCGTGCCGTGGCCCTGGGACTGTCCGACAACTTCGGTGCTCGACACCTGGGTGAACCGGCCGGCGGCCGTGCTGAAGGCTGGAAGCAGTTCACCCGCATTCTGGATGGCCTGGCCCTGTCCACCGAAGAGGACACCGCTGCCGAACGCGGCGCAGTTGCTGCCTTCGAGCGCTTCACCGAACTGCTCAAGCACGCCTACGCTGCGGATGCCGCGCTGGTTTGACACACCGTATCCGGCCACCCTACCGGTGGCCGAACCGCTTTATGCAATGAGACCATGACCCGACCCGCCCGCTCGAAACTTGCCCGCCTGCTGTATGCACTCCTGGCTTACGTGAGCCTGGGCGTTGGCCTGGTCGCGATCGTCATCCCCGGCCTGCCGACCACCGAATTCATCCTGCTGGCCGCCTGGGCGGCCACGCGCAGTTCACCGCGCCTGTCTGCCTGGCTGGAGAACCACCGGCTGTTCGGGCCGATCCTGCACAACTGGCGCAATGGCAAGGTTATCCAGCGCCGGGCCAAGGTCAGCGCGACCCTCAGCATGCTGCTGTGCGCGGGCCTGATGCTGACGTTCCTGGAACACCGCTGGCCGGTGTTTCTGGCCATTGCCGGCATGGCCCTGGGCAACCTGTGGATCTGGTCCCGCCCGGAGCACGCCCCCTGCCCTGTCCGGTCACAAGCTCAGCAGCCCTGAGTACAGGGCATAGGCCGCCAGGGCGGCGCCGGCCAGCACGGCGGCGAAAATCAGCTTTTCCCAGGCAGTGAACAAGGCCTTTCCCTGCTCATGCTTGGCCCGGGCGAACAGGATAACGCCCGGCGCGTACAGCAGCGCCGACAGCAACAGGTACTTGAGCCCGCCGGCGTACAAGAGCCACACCGCATATACCAGGGCAATCAGCGCTACCAGCAGGTCCTTGCGGCGCAAGGCCGGCTGCCCGTCGTAGGTTTCTGCACGTACCGCCAACAGCACGGCGTAGGCCGCCGACCACAGGTAGGGCACCAGGATCATCGACGACGCCAGGTAGATCAGGCTGGTATAGGTACCGGCGGAAAACAGCGTGATCAGCAGGAAGCCCTGGATCATGCAGTTGGTCAGCCACAGGGCGTTGGCCGGCACATGGTTGGCGTTTTCCTGGGCCAGGAAGCGCGGCATGGTCTTGTCCCGTGCCGTGGCAAAGAGGATCTCGGCGCACAGCAACGCCCAGGACAGCAGCGCGCCAAGCAGCGAAACCGCCAGGCCGATACTGATCAGCAAGGCGCCCCAGGGCCCGACGATATGCTCCAGCACCGAAGCCAGTGACGGGTTCTGCAGCCCGGCCAGTTCCGGCTGGGTCATCACCCCGAGCGACAGCACATTGACCAGCACCAGCAGCGCCAGCACCCCCAGGAAACCGATCACGGTGGCCTTGCCGACATCCGAGCGGCGCTGGGCGCGCCCGGAATACACACTGGCACCCTCGATGCCGATGAACACGAACACAGTCACCAGCATCATGTTGCGCACCTGCTCCAGCACGCTGCCGAACTGCGGGTTGCTCAGACCCCAGATGTCACGGGTGAAGATATCGGCGCGAAAGGCGAATGCCGCTATCACCACGAAGATCAGCAATGGCACCACCTTGGCAACGGTGGTCACCTGGTTGATGAACGCCGCCTCCTTGATGCCGCGCAGCACCAGGAAATGCACCGCCCACAGCAGCAGCGACGCGCAACCGATGGCAATTGGCGTGTTGCCCTCGCCAAACACCGGGAAGTAGAACCCCAAGGTGCTGAACAGCAGCACGAAATAGCCGACGTTGCCCAGCCAGGCACTGATCCAGTAGCCCCAGGCTGAGGAAAAACCCATGTACTCACCAAAGCCGGCCTTGGCGTAGGCGTACACCCCCGAGTCCAGCTCAGGCTTGCGGTTGGCCAGGGTCTGGAACACAAAAGCCAGGGCCAGCATGCCGATCGCGGTGATACCCCAACCGATCAGCACTGCCCCCACATCGGCACGCGCCGCCATGTTTTGCGGCAAAGAGAATATCCCGCCACCAATCATCGAGCCGACCACCAACGCGATCAGCGCACCCAGGCGCAGCTTTTGTCCCGGTTCGCTCATGAGCTTTCCTTTTTTAACGCGCTGTCATGGGTTTGAAACAGCCATGCCGTCCATATAGATGGCGTTACTTATAATGATCCGGACCAATGAAGCTATAGCACTAATAACTGCTTTGTCTATGCCCGCTTCGAGTAAAAACTAGCAGCTCGCGAGCAACTAGAGAAGGGCCCGATAAAGCTCGAAATTCTTGTGAAAAATTTGCGAAAGCGGCAAAAGAGGCTAGCTTCAAGCTTCGCAGGCTGAACAGAGCGTTTGCTCTAGAAGGACATGGAGGTGCCAGCGTGCAAGGCCTGCAGCAAAAGTTGTCGGCACTCTCCGGGAGCTCCGTGAAGGAATTTTCCTACTTCACGTCGCCATGAACTGACCCAAGTCAGCGAATGGCAGCGGCGTCGGATTTACGCTGTCGTCAACTTTCTCCTGGCAGGAGTTGTTAAATGTCTGATTCATCCGGAAAACTAAAGCTCGGCGCGTTAGTTGCACTTGTCGTCGGTTCGATGATTGGTGGCGGGATCTTCTCGCTGCCGCAAAACATGGCTGCCAGCGCAGGGGTTGGCGCTGTGCTGATCGGTTGGGCGATCACCGCGGTCGGCATGCTGACCCTGGCGTTCGTGTTCCAGACCCTGGCCAACCGCAAGCCTGACCTGGATGGCGGGGTGTATGCCTATGCCAAGGCCGGTTTCGGCGACTACATGGGCTTCTCCTCGGCCTGGGGCTACTGGATCAGTGCCTGGCTGGGCAACGTCGGCTACTTCGTGCTGTTGTTCAGTACCTTGGGATACTTCTTCCCGATCTTCGGCGAAGGCAACACCCCGGCCGCCATCATCGGCGCGTCGGTGCTGCTGTGGGCAGTGCACTTCCTGGTGCTGCGCGGCATCAAGGAAGCGGCGTTCATCAACCTGGTCACCACCGTGGCCAAGGTGGTGCCGCTGCTGCTGTTCGCCCTGATCTGCCTGTTCGCCTTCAAGCTCGACATCTTCACTGCTGACATCTGGGCGGTTGGCACGCCAGAGCTTGGCAGTGTGATGAACCAGGTGCGCAACATGATGCTGGTCACCGTTTGGGTGTTCATCGGCATCGAGGGTGCGAGCATCTTCTCGTCGCGGGCGGAAAAACGCTCTGACGTGGGCAAGGCCACGGTCATCGGCTTCGTCACCGTGCTGCTGTTCCTGGTGCTGGTCAACGTACTGTCGCTGGGCATCATGACCCAACCGGAACTGGCCAAACTGCAGAACCCGTCGATGGCTGCCGTGCTGGAGCATGTGGTCGGCCACTGGGGCGCGGTGCTGATCAGCGTCGGCCTGATCATTTCGCTGCTCGGGGCACTGCTGTCGTGGGTGCTGCTGTGCGCCGAGATCATGTTCGCCGCCGCGAAGGACCACACCATGCCGGAATTCCTGCGCCGCGAGAACGCCAACCAGGTACCGGCGAACGCCCTGTGGCTGACCAACGCCATGGTACAGATCTTCCTGGTGATCACGCTGTTCTCCAACAGCACCTACCTGTCGCTGATCTACCTGGCCACATCGATGATCCTGGTGCCCTACCTGTGGTCGGCAGCCTATGCCGTGCTGCTGGCAGTGCGTAGCGAAACCTACGAACAGGCCCTGGCCGAACGGCAGAAGGACCTGGTGATCGGTGGTATCGCCCTGTTGTACGCCATCTGGCTGCTGTACGCCGGCGGCGTGAAATACCTGCTGCTCTCGGCCCTGCTCTACGCACCTGGCGCAATCCTGTTCGCCAAGGCCAAGCGTGAGGTTGGCCAACCTGTCTTCACCAACGTGGAAAAACTGATCTTCGCAGCCGTGGTCATCGGCGCCCTGGTGGCAGCCTTTGGCCTGTACGACGGCTTCCTGACTCTTTGACCCACGTCTTCGTTCAACTGGAGGAATGAAATCATGTCCGCTGAAAAACAGAAGTACGGTGTCCACTCCGAAGCCGGCAAACTGCGCAAAGTGATGGTTTGCTCGCCGGGCCTGGCGCACAAGCGCCTGACGCCGAGCAACTGTGACGAGCTGCTGTTCGACGACGTGATCTGGGTCGACCAGGCCAAGCGTGACCATTTCGACTTTGTCACCAAGATGCGCGAGCGTGGCGTGGATGTGCTGGAGATGCACAACCTGCTGACCGACATCGTCCAGCAACCCGAGGCACTCAAGTGGATCCTCGATCGCAAGATCACCCCGGACACCGTCGGCGTGGGCCTGACCAACGAAGTACGCAGCTGGCTCGAAGGCCTCGAGCCACGCCACCTCGCCGAGTTCCTGATTGGCGGCGTTGCCGGGCAGGATCTGCCGCAGAGCGAGGGTGCCGAAGTGGTCAAGATGTACAACGACTACCTGGGCCACTCCAGCTTCATCCTGCCACCGCTGCCCAATACCCAGTTCACCCGTGACACTACCTGCTGGATCTACGGCGGCGTCACGCTCAACCCGATGTACTGGCCAGCGCGACGCCAGGAAACCCTGCTGACCACCGCCATCTACAAGTTCCACCCCCAGTTCACCAACGCCGACTTCCAGGTCTGGTACGGTGACCCGGACAAGGACCACGGCCAGTCCACCCTAGAAGGCGGCGATGTCATGCCGATCGGCAAGGGCATCGTGCTGATTGGCATGGGCGAGCGCACCTCGCGCCAGGCCATCGGCCAACTGGCGCAGAACCTGTTCGCCAAGGGCGCCGTCAAGGAAGTGATCGTCGCGGGCCTGCCGAAATCGCGCGCCGCCATGCACCTGGATACCGTGTTCAGCTTCTGCGACCGCGACCTGGTCACGGTCTTCCCGGAAGTGGTCAAAGAGATCGTGCCGTTCATCATTCGCCCGGATGAAAGCAAGCCCTACGGCATGGACGTGCGCCGCATCAACAAGTCGTTCATCGAAGTGGTGGGCGAACAACTGGGCGTCAAGCTGCGCGTGGTCGAAACCGGAGGCAACAGCTTTGCCGCCGAGCGCGAACAGTGGGATGACGGCAACAACGTGGTGGCCATCGAGCCGGGCGTGGTCATTGGCTACGACCGCAATACCTACACCAATACCTTGCTGCGCAAGGCAGGTGTCGAAGTCATCACCATCAGTGCCGGCGAACTGGGCCGGGGCCGGGGCGGCGGCCACTGCATGACCTGCCCGATCGTGCGCGACCCGATCGACTACTAACGACCATTGCACCCGGCCGGGCCCACAACGCACCGGCCGGGACACTACCGAATCCAAGGAGAAGCTGTCATGGCGTTCAATATTCACAACCGCAACCTGCTCAGCCTGGAACACCACACCACCCGCGAGCTGCGCTACCTGCTGGACCTGTCCCGCGACCTCAAGCGCGCCAAGTACACCGGCACCGAGCAACAGCACCTGAAAGGCAACAACATCGCGCTGATCTTCGAAAAAACCTCTACCCGTACCCGCTGCGCCTTCGAAGTGGCCGCCTATGACCAGGGCGCCAATGTCACCTACATCGACCCGACCTCCTCGCAGATTGGCCACAAGGAAAGCATGAAGGACACCGCCCGCGTGCTCGGGCGCATGTACGACGCCATCGAGTACCGTGGCTTCAAGCAGGAAATCGTCGAAGAACTGGCCAAGTTCGCCGGCGTACCGGTGTTCAACGGCCTGACCGACGAATACCACCCCACCCAGATGATCGCCGACGTGCTGACCATGCGTGAGCACAGCGACAAACCGCTGCACGACATCAGCTACGCCTACCTGGGCGACGCCCGCAACAACATGGGCAACTCGCTGCTGCTCATCGGTGCCAAGCTCGGCATGGATGTGCGCATCGCCGCGCCCAAGGCGCTGTGGCCGCATGATGACCTGGTCGAGCGTTGCCGCAAGTACGCCGAGGAAAGCGGCGCGCGCATCACCCTCACCGAAGACCCGGTTGCCGCGGTCAAGGGTGTGGACTTCGTGCACACCGACGTGTGGGTATCGATGGGTGAGCCGATCGAAGCCTGGGGTGAGCGCATCAAGCTGCTCAAGCCGTATCAGGTGAATGCACAGCTGATGAAGTCCACCGGCAACCCGCGGACCAAGTTCATGCACTGCCTGCCGGCGTTCCACAACTCTGAAACCAAGGTAGGCAAGCAGATCGCCGAACAGTACCCGGACCTGGCCAACGGTATCGAAGTGACCGACGACGTCTTCGAGTCGCCGGCCTGCATCGCCTTCGAGCAGGCGGAAAACCGCATGCACACGATCAAGGCGATCCTGGTATCGACACTGGCTGACCTCTGACAACCACCTCGATCCTGTGGGAGCTGGCTTGCCGGCGATGCAGGCAACACGGTGCCTGGCATCGGCTTCGCCGATGATCGCCGGCAAGCCAGCTCCCACATTGGATTGAGGCGCTCACCCTATATCCGCAAAGGACATTCCCCATGCGTATCGTTGTTGCATTGGGCGGCAACGCCCTGCTGCGTCGCGGCGAGCCCATGACCGCTGACAACCAGCGCGCCAATATCCGCACCGCCACCGAACAGATCGCCAAGATCCACCCAGGCAACGAACTGGTCATCGCCCACGGCAACGGCCCGCAAGTCGGCCTGCTGTCGCTGCAAGGCCTGTCCTACAAGCCCGACGAGGCCTACCCGCTGGACGTGCTGGGTGCCGAGACCGAGGGTATGATCGGCTACATGATCGAACAGGAACTGGGCAACCTGCTGGCATTCGAGGTGCCGTTCGCCACCCTGCTGACCCAGGTCGAAGTGGACGCCAACGACCCCGCCTTCAAGGACCCGACCAAGTTCATCGGCCCGGTCTATGGCAAGGAAGAGGCCGAGCGCCTGGCCAAGGAAAAGGGTTGGGTGGTCAAGGCCGACGGCGACAAGTACCGCCGTGTGGTGGCCAGCCCGAAACCCAAGCGCATCTTCGAGATCCGCCCGATCAAGTGGCTGCTGGAAAAGAGCAGCATCGTGATCTGCGCCGGCGGCGGCGGCATCCCCACCATGTACGATGAAAACCGCAAGCTGAAGGGCATCGAGGCGGTGATCGACAAGGACCTGTGCTCGGCCCTGCTGGCAGAGCAGCTGGACGCCGACCTACTGATAATCGCCACCGACGTCGATGCCGCCTATGTTGACTGGGGCAAGCCCACGCAAAAGGCCATTGCCCAGGCCCACCCCGACGAACTCGAACGCCTCGGCTTCGCCGCCGGTTCCATGGGGCCGAAGGTGCAGGCAGCCTGCGACTTTGCCCGCAACACCGGCAAAGTGGCAGTGATCAGTTCGCTGGAGAACATCGAAGACATCGTCAAAGGCACCGCCGGCACGCGGGTTTCCACCGCCAAGCCGGGGATCAGCTACCGTTGAATGCAGTGGGCGGGCGTCAGCGCCCGCCATTTTCGACCTTCCAAAGGAGCTTGCCATGGCCCAGTACCAGCCCGGTCATGTACACATCGAGCGCACTGCGCTGAACCAGAACGACCACAGCTATGACTTGAACATCGAATACGAGGCAGTGTCGGACCCCAAGGAAGGCAGAGGCATCCAGTTCAAGATGCATGGCAGCATCGAAGGCAAGCCAGTGGAAGAAAAGTTCTTCCTGGCCAAGGACCAAGTGTTGCCCAGCTTCCTGATGCAGCTGAGCCGAAGGGCGCAGTCGTACCTGCCGTCACCGAAGAAATTCGAAAACCTGAGTTCGCCGCACAAGCTTTATGACCATATGTTCGCGGACATTCGCGAAAAGCTGGATGTGAAATCGGGCGATCCGATCAAGCCTGAACATCTGGAGTGATTTCAGGATCCGGGGGCTGCTTTGCAGCCCATCGCGACGCAAGGCCGCTCCTACAGGGATCGCGCAAGTTTTGGGACCTGTAGGAGCGGCCTTGCGTCGCGATAGTGCCGCAAAGCGGCCCCGGCGATGTTGAGGCATACTACCGCCCTCCCCGGCCACCACTTCACCGTCCCCCATGCGCATCCACGTCAGCTTCATCGACCGCGTCGGCATCACCCAGGAAGTCCTCGCCCTGCTCGGTGCCCGCAACCTCAACCTGGACGCCGTGGAGATGGTCCCGCCGAACGTCTACATCGACGCCCCTACCCTCAGCCCTGCCGTGCTCGAAGAACTGCACGACGCGCTGTTCGAGGTACAGGGCGTGCAATCGGTGGACGTGGTCGACATCCTCCCAGGCCAACGCCGGCACCTGCAGCTCGATGCCCTGCTGGCGGCGATGAGCGACCCGGTGCTGGCCGTGGACAGTGCCGGCAAGGTGCTGCTGGCCAACCCGGCGCTGATCGAACTGTGCGGCCGCGAATCAGCTGGGCGCTCGGTGGGTGAACTGTTCGGTGACGCGGCGCTGCTGCAGGCCCTGCTGGACAACAACTTCCACCTGCCCATGCGCGAGATGCAGCTCAACGGCCAGAGCTTGCTGCTGGACGCCATGCCGATCACCAACGCCGGTGGCCTGCTGACGCTATACCCCCCTACACGCATGGGCGAACGCCTTTCGGCCCTGCACCACGACCATGCCGAAGGCTTCGATGCCTTGCTCGGCGAATCACCGGCAATCCGCACTCTCAAGGCCCGCGCCCTGCGCGTGGCGGCACTCGATGCACCACTGCTGGTGCATGGCGAAACCGGCACCGGCAAAGAACTGGTAGCCCGCGCCTGCCACGCCATCAGCAGCCGCCACGCAGCGCCATTCCTGGCCCTGAACTGCGCTGCGCTGCCCGAGAGCCTGGCCGAGAGCGAATTGTTCGGCTACGCCCCAGGCGCCTTCACCGGCGCGCAACGGGGCGGCAAACCCGGGTTGATGGAACTGGCTAACCAGGGCACGGTATTTCTCGATGAAATCGGCGAGATGTCGCCATACCTGCAGGCCAAGCTGCTGCGTTTTCTCAGCGATGGCAGCTTCCGCCGGGTGGGTGGCGACCGCGAAGTGAAGGTGGATGTACGCATCATCAGCGCCACCCACCGCGACCTGGAGCGCATGGTCGCCGAAGGCAGCTTCCGCGAAGACCTGTTCTACCGCCTTAACGTGCTCAACCTGCAAGTGCCGCCGCTGCGCGACCGTGGCCAGGATATCCTGATGCTGGCGCATTTCTTCATGCAGCAGGCCTGCACGCAGATCCAGCGCCCACCCTGCCGGCTGACCCCGGCCACCCATTCGGCACTGCTGGCCAACCCTTGGCCGGGCAATGTGCGCCAGCTGCAGAACGTGATATTCCGCGCCGCAGCCATTTGCGAGGGCAACCTGGTGGATATCGGTGACCTGGACATCGCCGGCACCTCGGTGGCCCGTGGCCAGGACGGCGAAGTGGCCAGCCTGGAACAGGCCGTAGGCGATTTCGAGCGCGAGTTGCTGCAACGCCTGTACGCAAGCTACCCATCGACGCGGCAACTGGCAGGGCGCTTGCAAACTTCACATACCGCCATTGCGCAGCGCCTGCGCAAATATGGAATACCAGGCAAAGCCTGATACCTGCCAGATAGCGTCAACGGGGGCTGCTACGCAGCCCATCGC
>NZ_JBNRIJ010000010.1:132952-149830 GCF_053557675.1 Pseudomonas sp. XP1
CCTGATAGTTATTGTAATAATCCGGTTGTTATTCAGGCTTTTCCTACGCCAGTGAAAGATACTCTCCCACGGATGCCTCGTAGAATGATGACAGTGTATTCCCATCTGTCACCCCAGCTACTGGATATAACGAGAACACCTGATGTTTGAACTCGATTTTTACGGGACGCTTGTAGCCGCCTCTTTGGTACTGCTATTGGGACGCGGCCTGGTTGCGCGTATTGGTTTCTTGCGCACTTACAATATTCCGGAACCTGTCGCTGGCGGCCTGGTAGTCGCCTTGGCGTTCCTGGCGTTGCGCAGCTTCGATATCCACGTGCAATTCGATACTTCACTGCAAACCCCTCTGATGCTGGCATTCTTCGCCACCATTGGTTTGGGTGCAGACTTCGCCAGTCTGAAGAAAGGTGGCCGCGTGGTTACCGTGTTCCTGCTGGTGGTAACCGGCTTGCTGCTGGTCCAGAACGCCATGGGCATCGGCCTGGCAACGGCACTGGGGCTCGACCCACTGATGGGGCTGCTGGCCGGCTCCATCACATTGTCGGGCGGCCACGGCACAGGCGCTGCGTGGGGGGCCACATTCACCGAAAAGTTTGGCCTGGCCTCGGCCTCCGAATTGGCAATGGCATCAGCTACCTTCGGCCTGGTACTGGGTGGCCTGATTGGTGGCCCGGTCGCCCGGTTGCTGATCAAGCGAGTAGCGACGCCTGGTATCGAAGAAGCAGCGCCACAACTGCCCAAAGGTTTCGAACAACCGGACAAAGAACGCCTGATTACGCCGTTTTCATTTATCGAGACACTTGCGCTTATCGCCGTCAGTTTGCTCGTGGGTTCGTTACTTAACGGTTTGCTGAAAGGCACGGCGCTTGAACTGCCAACGTTCGTTTGCGTGCTGTTCGTGGGCGTGGTGTTGCGAAACGGCCTTTCGGCGCTCGGCTTTTATCAAGTATTCGAGCGGGAAGTCTCGGTATTGGGCAATGTGAGCTTGTCGTTGTTCCTGGCCATTGCCTTGATGTCGCTCAAGTTGTGGGATCTTTCAGCGCTGGCTTTACCGTTCTTTGCATTGCTCGCCGCACAGACATTGGTCATGGCACTGTTCGCGATATTCGTCACGTTCTGGGTCATGGGTCGCAACTATGATGCAGCGGTACTGGCTGCCGGGCACTGTGGCTTCGGCTTGGGCGCAACGCCAACGGCAATCGCCAACATGCAAGCGGTGACCCAGCGCTACGGAGCCTCGCGCATTGCCTTCCTGGTCGTGCCGATGGTGGGGGCGTTCTTCATCGACATCATCAATGTCATCGTCATCAAGCTGTATCTGGCATTGCCCTGGTTTGCCTAGATCGAAGTCAGGCCATGTTCCAGGGCGTATTTCACGAGCGGCGCAAGTGTCGTGGCCGAGCATCGCGTCCTCAACACTATGTATTGATTTCAATACGCCGTATTGAAATCAATACACATCCATTCGGATACGACTGTGCAAGGGTTTGATCCCCAAACCCTTTTCCATCACCCTCCTGCTGTAGCGTTTTCATTCCATCAAATTGATAAATTAATCACGCTAAATAGATAACTTATTGATTAATAACATTTTTTAACGATTGGCCGCATTTTTGCTAAGGGAATCCCAACCCCAAGAGCGCGGAGCCACTGCGCCTAACGCCCTGCTTCCCGAGGATTCCCCATGAGCGAGTTGTGTTTCACTGAAGATCACGAATGGCTGCGCGTCGAAGCCGATGGCAGCGTCACCGTGGGCATCACCGCCTACGCCCAGAACGCCCTTGGCGATGTGGTTTTCGTGCAACTGCCAGAGTTGCAGCAGTATGAGAAAGGCAGCGAAGCGTCCACCGTCGAGTCGGTCAAGGCCGCCAGCGGTGTGTACATGCCCCTTACCGGCGAAGTGGTCCAGATCAACGACCAACTTGAAGACAGCCCGGAGCTGGTCAACGAAGACCCGATGGGCGAAGGCTGGTTCTTCCGCTTCATTCCCGCCGACGCCAGCGCCGTGGCCGCCCTGCTTGACCAGGACGCCTACGACCGCCTGATCAAAGCCAACGACGACGCCTGAGGAACCCTGCCATGACCATCAACCTCGGCACCGCCAACGAATTCATCGCCCGCCATATCGGCCCGCGCGCCGCTGACGAGCAGGCCATGCTGGCCGCCCTCGGCTTCGACTCGCTGGAAGCCATGACCGCCGCGGTCATTCCCGACAGTATCAAAGGTACCAGCGTGCTCGGCTCGCACGATGGCCAGAGCGAAGCCGACGCGCTCGCCGCGCTCAAGGCCATCGCCGGCAAGAACCAGCTGTTCAAGAGCTACATCGGGCAGGGCTACTACAACACCCATACCCCAGCGCCTATCCTGCGCAACCTGCTGGAAAACCCGGCCTGGTACACCGCCTATACCCCGTACCAGCCAGAAATATCCCAGGGCCGCCTGGAAGCGCTGCTGAACTTCCAGACCCTGATCAGCGACCTGACCGGCCTGCCGATCGCCAACGCCTCCCTGCTCGACGAAGCCACCGCTGCGGCCGAGGCCATGACCTTCTGCAAGCGCCTGTCCAAGAACAAGGCCAGCCACGCCTTCTTCGCCTCCGTGCACTGCCACCCGCAAACCCTGGATGTGCTGCGCACCCGCGCCGAGCCACTGGGCATCGAAATCGTGGTCGGCGATGAGCGCGAGCTGGGCGATGTCAGCGCCTTCTTCGGCGCCCTGCTGCAGTACCCGGCCAGCAACGGTGAAGTGTTCGACTACCGCGAAGTGGTCGAGCGCTTCCACGCCGCCAACGCCCTGGTCGTCGTGGCCGCCGATCTGCTGGCCCTGACCCTGTTGACCCCGCCGGGCGAGTTCGGCGCCGACGTGGCCATCGGCAGCGCCCAGCGCTTCGGCGTGCCGCTGGGCTTCGGTGGCCCGCACGCGGCCTACTTCTCCACCCGTGATGCGTTCAAACGCGACATGCCGGGCCGCCTGGTCGGCGTGTCGATCGACCGCTTCGGCAAGACAGCCCTGCGCCTGGCCATGCAGACCCGCGAGCAGCACATCCGCCGCGAAAAGGCCACCAGCAACATCTGCACCGCTCAGGTGCTGCTGGCCAACATCGCCAGCATGTTCGCCGTGTACCACGGCCCGGCCGGCCTCAAGCGCATCGCCGAACGCACCCATGCCCTGACCGCGATCCTGGCCGCCGGCCTGAAGACGCTGGGCGTGCAGGTAGTGGGCGCCAGCGCCTTCGATACCCTGACCCTGGCCACCGGCAGTGCCACTGCCAGCCTGCATGACAAGGCGCGCGCCCAAGGCATCAACCTGCGCCAGATCGACGCCGCCCACGTGGGCCTGTCGCTGGACGAAACCAGCAGCCAGGCCGATGTCGAGGCCCTGTGGCAATTGATCGGTGGCGACCAGGCCCAGCCAGACTTCAACGCTCTGGCCGCCAGCACCGGCTCGCTGCTGCCTGCCGCCCTGCTGCGCCAGTCGGCCATCCTGCAGCACCCGGTGTTCAACCGCTACCACAGCGAAACCGAGCTGATGCGTTACCTGCGCCGCCTGGCCGACAAGGACCTGGCGCTGGACCGCAGCATGATCCCGCTGGGCTCGTGCACAATGAAGCTGAACGCCGCCAGCGAAATGATCCCGGTCACCTGGGCCGAGTTCGGCAACCTGCACCCGTTTGCCCCGGCCGAGCAGAGCCAGGGCTACCTGCAGATGACCACCGAGCTGGAAGCCATGCTTTGCGCCGCCACCGGCTACGACGCCGTGTCGCTGCAACCCAACGCCGGTTCCCAGGGCGAGTACGCAGGCCTGCTGGCTATCCGTGCCTACCACCGCAGCCGTGGCGAAGGCCACCGCGACATCTGCCTGATCCCGTCGTCGGCCCACGGCACCAACCCGGCAACCGCTCACATGGCCGGCATGCGTGTAGTGGTCACCGCCTGTGATGCCCGCGGCAACGTCGACGTCGAGGACCTGCGCGCCAAGGCCATCGAGCACCGCGAGCGCCTGGCCGCGATCATGATCACCTACCCGTCGACCCACGGCGTGTTCGAGGAAGCGATCGGCGAAATCTGCGCGATCATCCACGACAACGGTGGCCAGGTGTACATCGACGGCGCCAACATGAACGCCATGGTCGGCCTGTGCGCCCCGGGCAAGTTCGGCGGCGACGTTTCCCACCTGAACCTGCACAAGACATTCTGCATCCCGCACGGCGGCGGCGGCCCGGGCGTCGGCCCGATCGGCGTCAAGTCGCACCTGGCGCCGTTCCTGCCTGGCCACGCACAGCTGGAAAACACCGAGGGCGCGGTTTGCGCCGCGCCGTTCGGCAGCGCCAGCATCCTGCCGATCACCTGGATGTACATCCGCATGATGGGCGGTGCCGGCCTCAAGCGTGCCTCGCAGATGGCGATCCTCAACGCCAACTACATCGCCCGTCGCCTGGAAGAGCACTATCCTGTTCTGTATACCGGCGGCAATGGCCTGGTGGCCCACGAGTGCATCCTCGACCTGCGCCCGCTGAAGGACACCAGCGGCATCAGCGTCGACGACGTGGCCAAGCGCCTGATCGACTTCGGCTTCCACGCCCCGACCATGTCCTTCCCGGTTGCAGGCACGCTGATGATCGAACCGACCGAAAGCGAGTCCAAGGAAGAACTGGACCGCTTCTGCGACGCGATGATCCAGATCCGCGAAGAAATTCGCGCGGTCGAGAACGGTAGCCTGGACAAGGACGACAACCCGCTGAAGAACGCCCCGCACACTGCGGCCGAGCTGGTTGGCGAATGGGCTCATGGCTACAGCCGCGAGCAGGCGGTGTACCCGCTGCCGAGCCTGGTGGAAGGCAAGTACTGGCCGCCGGTCGGCCGGGTCGACAACGTGTTCGGCGATCGCAACCTGGTCTGCGCCTGCCCATCGATCGAGAGCTATCAGGACGCCTGACCCGGCGCTCTGGCCTCATCGCCGGCAAGCCAGCTCCCACAGGGACCTCACCGCACCCAAGGCTGGTGCAATACCTGTGAGAGCTGGCTTGCCAGCCCTTAAGGGCTCACCTGTTTTCCAAGGCTGGTGCAGTACCTGTGGGAGCTGGCTTGCCGGCGATCGAGTGCGCAGCACTCGCCTTACCTACCGGAGGGAATGAGCAATGTCTTTGAGCGTCTTCGACCTGTTCAAGATCGGCATCGGCCCCTCCAGCTCGCACACGGTCGGCCCGATGCGCGCCGCCGCGCGTTTCGCCGAAGGGCTGCGCCGTGATGACCTGCTTGCCCGCACCGTCAGCGTCAAGGCAGAGCTGTATGGCTCGCTCGGCGCCACCGGCAAGGGCCATGGCAGTGACAAAGCCGTGCTGCTGGGCCTTGAGGGCGAGCACCCCGATGTCATCGACACCGACACCATCCCTGCCCGCCTGCAGGCCATCCGCGACAGCGGTCGGCTGAAACTGCTCGGCGAGCACAGCATCGCGTTCATCGAAAAGCAGCACCTGGCGATGATCCGCAAGCCGCTGGACTACCACCCCAACGGCATGATCTTCCGCGCCTTCGACGAGGCCGGCTTGCAAATCCGCAGCCGCGAGTACTATTCGGTGGGCGGCGGTTTCGTGATCGACCAGGACGCCGCCGGCCACGACCGCATCGTCGAGGACAGCACACCGCTGACCTACCCGTTCAAGACCGCCAAGGAGCTGCTCGGCCACTGCACCGGGCAAAACCTGTCGATCAGCCAGGTAATGCTGGCCAACGAGGCGGCCTGGCGTCCCGAAGCGGAAACCCGTGCCGGGCTGCTGCGCATCTGGCAGGTGATGCAGGATTGCGTCGAAGCCGGCTGCCAGCATGAAGGCATCCTGCCGGGTGGGCTCAAGGTCAAGCGCCGAGCGCCGGCGTTGTACCGCCAGCTGAGCCGCAACCCGGAGGCCAGCCTGCGCGATGCCCTGTCGGTACTCGACTGGGTCAACCTCTATGCCCTGGCAGTGAACGAGGAAAACGCCTACGGCGGGCGCGTGGTCACCGCGCCGACCAACGGCGCCGCGGGCATTGTCCCGGCGGTGCTGCATTACTACATGCGCTTCGTACCGGGTGCCAACGAGGACGGGGTGGTGCGGTTTCTGCTCACCGCCGCGGCCATCGGCATCCTGTACAAGGAAAACGCCTCCATCTCCGGCGCCGAAGTAGGCTGCCAGGGCGAGGTCGGCGTGGCCTGCTCGATGGCTGCTGGTGCGCTGTGCGAGGTGATGGGTGGCACCGTGCAACAGGTGGAAAACGCTGCCGAAATCGGCATGGAACACAACCTGGGCCTGACCTGCGACCCGATCGGCGGGCTGGTCCAGGTGCCTTGCATCGAGCGCAACGCCATGGGCTCGGTGAAGGCGATCAACGCGGTGCGCATGGCCTTGCGCGGCGATGGGCAGCACTACGTGTCGCTCGACAAGGTCATCCGCACCATGCGCCAGACCGGCGCCGACATGAAAAGCAAATACAAAGAGACCGCCCGTGGCGGCCTGGCCGTCAACATCATCGAATGTTGACCCGACAACAACAGCAAGGAGTCACCGATGTCCGAAACACTGCTCAAGACCCCACTGCACGCCCTGCATCTGGAACTGGGTGCGCGCATGGTGCCGTTCGCCGGCTATGACATGCCGGTGCAGTATCCGTTGGGCGTGCTCAAGGAACACCTGCACACCCGCGAGCAGGCCGGCCTGTTCGATGTCTCGCACATGGGCCAGATCACCCTGCGCGGCAGCGATGCCGCCAAGGCCCTGGAAAGCCTGGTGCCGGTGGATATCATCGACCTGCCGGTGGGCATGCAGCGCTATGCCATGTTCACCAACGAGCAAGGCGGCATACTCGACGACCTGATGGTCGCCAACCTGGGCGACGACACGCTGTTCCTGGTAGTCAACGCCGCCTGCAAGGACCAGGACCTGGCCCACCTGCAAGCACACATCGGCAGCCGTTGCGAGGTGCAGCCGCTGTTCGAGCAGCGCGCCCTGCTGGCCCTGCAAGGCCCGGCGGCGGTCAAGGTGCTGGAGCGCCTGGCCCCGGAAGTGGCCGGCATGACCTTCATGCAGTTCCGCCCGGTGAAACTGCTGGGCGAAGACTGCTTCGTCAGCCGCTCGGGCTACACCGGTGAAGACGGCTACGAAATCTCGGTACCGGTACATGCAGCCGAAGCCCTGGCCCGCCGCCTGCTGGCAGAGCCCGAAGTACAGCCGATCGGCCTGGGTGCGCGCGACTCGCTGCGCCTGGAAGCCGGCCTGTGCCTGTATGGCCACGACATGAACACCGAGACCACGCCGGTGGAAGCCAGCCTGCTGTGGGCCATTTCCAAGGTTCGTCGGGCCGATGGCGCGCGTGCCGCCGGCTTCCCGGGTGCCGAAGCCATCTTCGCCCACCAGCGCGATGGTGTGGCGCGCAAACGTGTGGGCCTGTTGCCGCAGGAACGTACCCCGGTACGTGAAGGCGCGGATATTGTCGATGCAAACGATAAACCTGTAGGCAAAGTGTGCAGCGGTGGCTTTGGTCCGACACTCGGCGCACCTGTAGCAATGGGTTATATCGATAGTGAACATGCTGCTATCGACACCCCGCTGTTTGCGTTGGTACGTGGCAAGAAGGTTGCCTTGAAAGTCAGCAAAATGCCTTTCGTGGCACAACGTTACTACCGGGGCTGAAGCCGCTTTGTGAAGGTTGCGGGCAGGTTCGACATATTCGTTTTCGAACCTGTCCAATAACTTTTGAACATGGCGCCAGGCCAGGCGCCATGCCGTTTCCGACAAATCGGTCGGTTATCGGCAAGCGGCCGATTTTCCATACGACCAAGGGCTTGTTTTTCGCTCGGGAGTTGGCGTAGAGTCACTGCACTGTGTTTGCATGGGTCGCAACAGTTCGTGACCTGGGCCAGTAGCCGCAATCTGCTACAACCCGTTTGACGTCTCTTACTTTCCTGCAACCCAGCCCAGTAATCTTTTGCTTCCTTTAATGCAAAAGAAACTGTCATCAAAATTCAAGCTTCATAGGAAATAAGACAATGGCTGAGCGTCAGAACGGTACCGTCAAGTGGTTCAATGACGAAAAAGGTTACGGCTTCATCACCCCAGAAAGCGGTCCGGATCTGTTCGTGCACTTCCGCGCTATCGAAGGTAACGGCTTCAAGAGCCTGAAAGAAGGCCAGAAGGTCACCTTCGAAGCAGTCCAGGGCCAGAAAGGCATGCAGGCTGACAAAGTTCAGGTCGCCGGCTAAGCCGAACCCGACTTCGAGAAAAGCCCCTGCCAAGTGCAGGGGTTTTTTTTTGCCCGTAGAATAGCGGCTTCGTTTTCTGGAGCCGTTTTGCATGTCCAAGCCTCTGCTCACACCCCAGGGTGATTTTCCGCCGGTCGGCCTGGGCCGGCGCCTGGCGGCGATGTTCTACGACTTCCTGCTGTGCACGGCGCTGCTGATCGTGACCGCTGGCGCCTACAAGATGATCCAGATGGCGATCATCGGCGAAGCCCGGATGCGTGAGCTGACCGAGGCTGGCGCACTGGACGGCGACCCGCTGCTGTCGACGGTGCTGCTGTTCGTCCTGTTCGGTTTCTTTGCCAAGTTCTGGACCCATGGCGGGCAGACCCTGGGCATGCAGGTATGGGGTGTGCGGGTGCAGAATGCCGATGGCACGGCCATCAGCCTGTGGCAGGCGCTGCTGCGCTTCGTGGTGTCGATTGCCTCGTGGCTATGCCTGGGGCTGGGGTTTTTCTGGGTGTTGATCGACAAGCGCAAGCGGGGCTGGCATGACATCTATTCGGAAAGCCAGCTGGTGCGGGTGCCTAAGCAGAAGAAATGAACTGAGGCCTGTATTGCCTGTGCTGGCCCCTTCGCGGGTAAACCCGCTCCCACAGGTACAGCACAGGCATCACGATCGGTGAGATTCCTGTGGTAGCGGGTTTACCCGCGAAGAGGCCAGCACAGGCGACCCCCCATGAAAAAGCCGACCCTGAGGTCGGCTTTCTTGTACAGCTCAGGCCATCAACCTGCCCGGCGCAACAGCCACACGCCGGCCAGCGCACAGATGCCTGCCGGAATCACCACCGCCAGCAGCGGCGGGAAGCCGAACACCTGGCTCGAAGGCCCAAGCAGGTCCTGAGCGATGCGGAACACGAAGCCCACCAGTACACCGGTGAACACGCGCTGGCCGAGGGTTACCGAACGCAGCGGGCCGAAGATGAACGAAATGGCCATCAGCACCAGCGCCGCGGTCACCATCGGCTGCAACACCTTGGTCCAGAACGCCAGCCAGTATCGAGCATTGTTCAGGCCCTGGTCGGACAGGTAATGGATGTAGTCCCAAAGCCCGGTGATGGACAGCGACTCCGGCGCCAGGATCACGGTATTGAGCAATTGCGGCGTGAGCGAAACGTCCCAGCGCTCCTGCGGCGCGGTCACCACTTCGGTGTGGTCGCCCCGGAAGAAGGTGGTGCGCACGTCGCTGAGCATCCAGTGGTCGTCCTGGTACTGTGCACGGCGGGCAAAGCTCGAGGTGACGATCTTGCGCTCGCTGTCGAAGCGGTAACGGGTCACACCCAGCAGCAGGCCGTTAGGCTGCACGGCGTTGATGTGCACGTACTCCTCGCCCTGGCGGTGCCACATGCCGCGCTTGGAGCTTTGCGCATCACCGCCACCCTGGGCCAGGGAACGGTCGGCCTGGGCCTTGTTCTCGGTCACCGGCGCCACGTACTCGCCAATCAGCAGGCCGACCAGCATCAGTACCAGCATCGGCTTCATCACCGCCCACACGATGCGCCCGATGGAAACCCCGGCAGCACGCATGATGGTCAGTTCGCTGCTGCTGGCCAAGCTACCCAGGCCGATCAGGCAGCCGATCAAAGCAGCCATCGGCAGCATTTCGTACAGGCGCCGTGGTGCGGTCAGCAGGACGAAGTTGCCCGCCTCCATCACCGTGTAGGTGTCACTCAGGTCGCTCATCTCGTCGATGAAGGCAAACAGCGACGCCAGGCCGAGGATGATCCCCAGCACGGCGAGGATTGCCAGCAGCACGCTCTGGCCGATGTAGCGGTCGAGCTTACCCATGGGCCACCTCCGCACGACGGGCGGCGCGTTTGAGGCGCAGCGGCTCCCAGTACATCAGGCCCAGGCCGATCAGCAGGAACAGGCCGTGGACCCACCACATGCCCAGGGCGATCGGCAGTTTGCCCTTTTCGAGGGCGCCGCGTACGGAAATCAGCATTGTCAGGTAGGCCATGTACAGAAGAATTGCCGGCAGCAGCTTGAGGAAGCGGCCCTGGCGCGGGTTGACCCGGGCCAGCGGCACCGCCAGCATGGTGACGATGAATACCAGGATGGGTAGCGACAGCCGCCACTGCAGCTCGGCACGCTCACGCAGGCCCTTCTTGCCGATCAGCTCGGAAGTGGGAATGGCTTCGCGATCGGTCACTTCCTCGGCGACTTCCGGCTTGGGCAGCAGCACCCCGTAGGTGTCGTACTTGATTGCACGGTAATCGGCCTGGCCCGGGTTGCCGTCGTAGCGGTAACCGTTTTCCAGCACCAGGTAGCGGTTGCCGTCAGCCTGGATTTCCTGGTGGCCTTTTTCGGCAACCAGCACCGACGGGGCGCGGTCCTTGGTCTTGTCCTGGTTGAAGCGCTTCTCGGAGATGAACACCCCAGCCAGGTTGATGCGGTCGTCCGACAGCTCTTCGGTGTAGGTCACCCGCGAGCCGTCGCGCAGGGTCTGGAAGCGGCCCGGCACCAAGGTGTCGAACTCGGTCAGGGCATCCTGCTGGGCAATGATCTGCTGCACCTGGGCCACGCCCAGCGGTGCCAGGCTCAAGCTCAGCCACGCCACCAGCAGGGCGACCAGGGCGGCCGGCGCCATGGTCAGGCCCAGCAGGCGCTGCTGGCTCATGCCGGTGGCCGACAACACGGTCATCTCGCTTTCCAGGTACAAGCGCCCGTACGCCAGGAGAATGCCGAGGAACAGCCCCAGAGGCAGGATCAGTTGCAGGAAGCCCGGCAGGCGGAAGCCCATGATCAGGAACAGCACGCTCGGGTCGAGCACACCCTGGGCAGCCTGGGCCAGGTACTTGATGAAGCGCCCACTCATGATGATCACCAGCAGCACGGCGCTGACGGCGCTCAAGGTCACCAGGACCTCGCGGGACAGATAACGAAAGACGATCAAACCAGACACTCCTGGGTTGTCAGGGCGGACTGCCAATCAATGGCGCCAGACAATGACTTAGTACAGCCAAGACCAATGCCGGTTCGCCAAAGGCGAACCTCCATGTAAAGTGCGCGCATTATCCTGTGATTGACCGCCCCTGTCACTTCGCCGCGCATGAAGGCGCATAACGGGGTTGTCAGCACGCTTGCCGCAGGCTCAAACTGGCAGCTTTTCCGCCGGCGCGCGACGACGCGGCCAGGCCCGTCCAGAGCGCTGGAACACACAGCGCCGACTGTATCGATCATTCGGGGATCCTGACATGGAACTGGTTGTAAAAAGCGTAGCTGCTGCATCCGTAAAAACCGCCACCCTGGTCCTCCCGGTAGGTGAAAACCGCAAGCTCGGCGCCGTGGCCAAGGCCGTCGACCAGGCCAGCGAGGGCGCCATCAGTGCCGTGCTCAAGCGTGGCGACCTGGCCGGCAAGCCGGGCCAGACCTTGCTTTTGCAGAACCTCGCGGGTCTGAAGGCCGAGCGCGTGCTGCTGGTGGGCAGCGGCAAGGACGAAGCCCTGGGCGACCGCGCCTGGCGCAAACTGGTCGCGAGTGTGGCCGGCGTGCTCAAGGGCCTGAATGGCGCTGACGCAGTGCTGGCCCTGGACGACATCGCGGTCAGCAACCGCGATGCCCACTACGGCAAGTACCGCCTGCTGGCCGAGACCCTGCTCGACGGCGAGTACGTGTTCGATCGCTTCAAGAGCCAGAAGGCCGAGCCGCGCGCCCTGAAGAAGGTCACCCTGCTGGCCGACAAGGCCGGCCAGGCCGAGGTCGAGCGTGCCGTCAAGCATGCCAGCGCCATCGCCACCGGCATGGCTTTCACCCGCGACCTGGGCAACCTGCCGCCCAACCTGTGCCACCCAAGCTTCCTGGCCGAACAGGCCAAGGACCTGGGCAAGGCGCACAAGGCGCTGAAAGTCGAAGTGCTGGACGAGAAGAAGATCAAGGAACTGGGCATGGGCGCGTTCTACGCCGTCGGCCAGGGCAGCGACCAGCCGCCACGCCTGATCGTGCTCAACTACCAGGGCGGCAAGAAGGCGGACAAGCCGTACGTGCTGGTGGGCAAGGGCATTACCTTCGACACCGGCGGCATCAGCCTCAAGCCTGGTGCCGGCATGGACGAAATGAAGTACGACATGTGCGGTGCCGCCAGCGTGCTCGGCACCCTGCGTGCGGTGCTCGAGCTGCAGCTGCCGGTCAACCTGGTGTGCCTGCTGGCCTGCGCCGAGAACATGCCGAGCGGCGGCGCCACCCGCCCGGGTGACATCGTCACCACCATGAGCGGGCAGACCGTGGAAATCCTCAACACCGACGCCGAAGGCCGCCTGGTGCTGTGCGACACCCTGACCTACGCCGAGCGCTTCAAGCCGCAGGCAGTCATCGACATCGCCACCCTGACCGGCGCCTGCATCGTCGCCCTGGGCAGCCACACCACCGGCCTGATGGGCAACAACGACAACCTGGTCGGCCAGTTGCTCGACGCCGGCAAGCGCGCCGACGACCGTGCCTGGCAGCTGCCGCTGTTCGATGAGTACCAGGAGCAGCTGGACAGCCCGTTCGCCGACATGGGCAACATCGGCGGGCCGAAGGCCGGCACCATCACCGCCGGCTGCTTCCTGTCGCGCTTTGCCAAGGCCTACGACTGGGCTCACATGGACATCGCCGGCACCGCCTGGGTCAGCGGTGGCAAGGACAAGGGCGCCACTGGCCGCCCTGTGCCCCTGCTGACCCAGTACCTGCTGGACCGCGCTGGCGCCTGACGCCGTGAAGCCGGTGGCGCACTGCGCGCCGCCGGCCGGCGATACCACCATGAGCAAAGTCGATTTCTACATCCTGCCCACCGACTCGCTGTCGGCGCGGCTCGATTTCGCCTGCAAGCTGTGCGAAAAGGCCTGGCGCCTCGGCCACCGGGTCTACCTGCATTGCCAGGACGCCGAGCAGCGCAGCGAGCTGGACCAACGTCTGTGGCGCTTCAAGGGCGAGGCCTTCGTGCCCCACGACCTCGCAGAGGTGCATGCCGATGCCTGCGTGGCATTGGGCCTGGCCGCCGACAGTGCAGGCGACCACCACGACCTGTTGATCAACCTGGGCGCCGACGTACCGGGCTTTGTCGGCCAGTTCGAACGGGTTGCCGAGATCGTCGTTGAAGAGCCTGGCATCCGCCAATCTGCCCGTGAACGATTCCGTTTCTACCGTGAACAGGGCTATGCTCTGCAAGACCACCGCTTACAGCGACTTTGACGACGATGGACAAACCCTCCCCCCTGCCCGATTCCGCCCATCTGCTCGATGACCTCGAGTCGATACGCCAGCTGCTTGGCGACGCCGACCTGCAACCACCGCTGCTGACAGAGACGGTGGAGCAGATCCCGTTGCTGCTGGAAGAAGCGCCCGGCAACCATGTTCCTGCGGCCGAACCGGTTGAGGCCGAGCCCGAAGACGACCCGCAGACCCGCCGCCAGGACACCCTGCTGCACCTGGAAAGCGAACTGCGCGCGGCGGCGCAGATGATCATGCAGGACGTGATCAAAGACTTCACCCCGCACATCGAGAACGAGATCAAGCGCCGGCTGGATGCGCGGATCGAGCGGTTGATCAAGCGTTCGGAGTAAAACTGAAATCCGGCGGTGCCTTCTTCGCGGGTAAACCCGCGAAGAGGCCATCCCTGCCATGCCAGATAGCAGCAGCTTGTCGCCTGCGGCCCCCAGCTTGGTTATACTTCCCGGCTTTCCCGAATAAATGCACAGGGTCCCGCCGCGCATGGATAAGACCTACCAGCCGCACGCCATCGAAACTTCCTGGTACAACACCTGGGAGTCCGAGAACTATTTCGCCCCACAAGGTGCAGGCGAGTCCTACACCATCATGATCCCGCCGCCGAACGTCACCGGCAGCCTGCACATGGGCCACGGGTTCAACAACGCGATCATGGACGCCCTGATCCGTTTCCGCCGCATGCAAGGCCGCGACACCCTGTGGCAGCCAGGTACCGACCACGCCGGTATCGCAACCCAGATGCTGGTCGAGCGCCAGCTCGAGGCCAAGGGCCAGAACCGGCATGATCTGGGCCGCGAAAAGTTCCTGGAAAAGGTCTGGGAATGGAAGGATCAGTCCGGTGGCAACATCAGCCGTCAGATCCGCCGCCTGGGTTCGTCGGTCGACTGGAGCCGCGAGCGCTTCACCATGGATGACGGCCTGTCCGAAGCGGTCAAGGAAGCCTTCGTGCGCCTGCATGAAGACGGCCTGATCTACCGCGGCAAGCGCCTGGTCAACTGGGACACCAAGCTGCACACGGCCATCTCCGACCTCGAAGTGGAAAACCACGACGAGAAGGGCCACCTGTGGAACCTGCGCTACCCGCTGGCCGACGGCGCCAAGACCGCCGAAGGCAAGGACTACCTGGTAGTCGCCACCACCCGTCCGGAAACCCTGCTGGGTGACGCCGCCGTGGCGGTCAACCCGAACGACGAGCGCTACCAGGCACTGATCGGCAAGTACGTCGAACTGCCGCTGGTTGGTCGCCGCATCCCGATCATCGCCGACGACTACTGCGACCCCGAGTTCGGTACCGGCTGCGTGAAGATCACCCCGGCCCACGACTTCAACGACTACGAAGTCGGCAAGCGACACAACCTGCCGCTGCTGAACATCTTCGACAAGAACGCCTTCGTGCTGGCCAGCGCGCAGGCCTTCAATCTCGACGGCAGCGTCAACGAGCAGGTGGACACCCGTCTGCCGGCCCAGTACGCCAACCTCGACCGCTTCGTCGCGCGCAAGCAGATCGTCGCCGATCTGGATGCCCAGGGCTTGCTGGTGAGCATCGACGACCACGCCCTGAAAGTGCCGAAAGGCGACCGTTCGGGCACTGTCATCGAGCCGTGGCTGACCGACCAGTGGTACGTTTCCACCAAACCGCTGGCAGAACCTGCCATCGCCGCCGTGGAAGATGGCCGCATCCAGTTCGTGCCCAAGCAGTACGAGAACATGTACTTCTCCTGGATGCGTGACATCCAGGACTGGTGCATCAGCCGCCAGCTGTGGTGGGGCCATCGCATCCCGGCATGGTACGACGAGGCCGGCCAGGTCTATGTCGGCCGCAACGAGGAAGAAGTGCGCGCCAAGCACAACCTGGGTGCCGACGTGGTCCTGCGCCAGGACGACGACGTACTCGACACCTGGTTCAGTTCGGGCCTGTGGACCTTCTCCACCCTGGGCTGGCCGGAACAGACCGAATTCCTCAAGAAATTCCACTCCACCGATGTGCTGGTGACCGGCTTCGACATCATCTTCTTCTGGGTTGCGCGCATGATCATGCTGACCATGCACCTGATCAAGAACGAGGATGGCACCCCGCAGGTACCGTTCAAGACCGTGTACGTGCATGGCCTGGTACGTGACGGCCAGGGCCAGAAGATGTCCAAGTCAAAGGGCAACGTGCTGGACCCGCTGGACATCGTCGACGGCATCACCCTCGACGCCCTGCTGGAAAAACGCACCAGCGGCATGATGCAGCCCAAGCTTGCCGAGAAGATCGCCAAGCAGACCAAGGCTGAGTTCCCCGAAGGTATCGCCAGCTACGGCACCGATGCCCTGCGCTTCACCTTCTGCTCGCTGGCCTCCACTGGCCGCGACATCAAGTTCGACATGGGCCGCGTCGAAGGCTACCGCAACTTCTGCAACAAGATCTGGAACGCCGCCCGCTACGTGCTGGACAAGGGCGAGGACTGCGGCCAGAACGGCGAAGCCTACGAGCTGTCGCTGGCCGACCGCTGGATCATCTCGCAGCTGCAGCGTACCGAAGCCGAAGTGACCCGCCAGCTGGAGCAGTTCCGCTTCGACCTGGCCAGCCAGGCGCTGTACGAGTTCATCTGGAACCAGTACTGCGACTGGTACCTGGAGCTGTCCAAGCCGGTGCTGTGGGACGAGAACGCCCCAGTCGAGCGCGCCCGTGGTACCCGCCGCACCCTGGTGCGCGTGCTGGAAGTTGCGCTGCGCCTGGCGCACCCGTTCATGCCGTTCATCACCGAAGAAATCTGGCAGCGCATCGCGCCGCTGGCCGGCATCGAAGGCAAGACCATCATGCTGCAGCCATGGCCGGTGGCCAATGAAAGCCGCATCGACGCCGCCGCCGAAGGCGACATCGAGTGGCTCAAGGAGCTGATGGTCGGCCTGCGCAACATCCGCGCCGAAATGAACATCGGCCCGGGCAAGCCGCTGCCGCTGTTCCTCAAGAATGCCAACGCCGACGACCAGCGTCGCCTGCAGGAAAACGAAGCCCTGCTGAAGAAGCTGGCCAAAGTCGAATCGTTCACCGTGCTGGGCGACGCCGACGAAGCGCCGCTGTCGGCCACCGCGCTGGTCGGTGACCTGCAAGTGCTGGTGCCAATGGCCGGCCTGATCGACAAGGATGCCGAGCTGGCGCGCCTGAACAAGGAAATCCAGCGCCTGCAGGGTGAAGTGGCACGCGTGGGTGGCAAGCTGTCCAACGCTGCCTTCGTCGACAAGGCACCGCCTGCCGTGATCGAGAAGGAACGCGCCAAGCTGGCCGAGTCCGAACAGGCCCTGGCCAACTTCACAGAGCAGCATGCGCGGATTGCAGCGCTTTAATCAAAAGTGAAGCCATAGCGGGCTGCTTCGCAGCCCATCGCCGGCAAGCCAGCTCCCGCAGGAAAGCCACAG
>NZ_JBNRIJ010000010.1:149913-193594 GCF_053557675.1 Pseudomonas sp. XP1
TGCACCCGCGCAACCGCCACCAGGGCCGCTACGACTTCCCCAGCCTGATCAAGGCCCACCCTGACCTGGCGCGCTTCACCATCACCAACCCCCACGGCAAACCCAGCATCGACTTCGCCAACCCCGAGGCTGTGCGGGTGTTCAACCGTGCCCTGCTGAAGGCCCAGTACGGCATCCAGCACTGGGATATCCCCACCGACTACCTGTGCCCGCCGATTCCCGGCCGCGCCGACTACATCCACGTGGCCGCCGACCTGCTGGCCGACGACAATGCCGGCGAGATCCCCAAGGGCGCCCAGGTGCATGCGCTGGACATCGGCGTAGGTGCCAACTGCATCTACCCGCTGCTGGGCCATAGCGACTACCGCTGGCGCTTCCTGGGCTCGGACATCGACCCCGTGGCCCTGGCTTCGGCCAAGGCCATCGTCCAGGCCAACGGCCTGGGCAAGGCCATCACCCTGCGCCAGCAGGCCAACCGTGCGCACATCCTCAGCGGCCTGCTGCAGGAGGGCGAACGCTTCGACCTGACCCTGTGCAACCCGCCCTTCCATTCCTCGCGCGACGAAGCCACCCGTGGCAGCCAGCGCAAGTGGAAGAACCTCGGCAAGCAGGACCCCAAGCGCAAGCTGCCGGTGCTCAACTTCGGTGGCCAGAACAACGAACTGTGGTGTGAAGGTGGCGAAATCCGCTTTGTCACCCAACTGGTCAGTGAAAGCGTGCAGTACGCCGAGCGAGTGCTGTGGTTCACCAGCCTGGTGTCCAAGGCCAGCAACCTGCCGGGGATCGAGGCCGCGCTCAGGAAAACGGGCGTCAAGGCCGTGCGCATCAGTGAAATGGGCCAGGGACAGAAGCAAAGCCGCATGATCGCCTGGAGCTTCCACGACGACGCCGCGCGCCAGGCCTGGCACGCCGGGCGTAAAAACCGGGCATGAAAAAACCGCGCCCGGGCAAGCCGGGCGCGGTTTCGTCAAAGCTTCAACAATTACTTGTTGATGGCGTCGGTCAGCACTTTGGCTGGAACGAACTTGACGACTTTCTTGGCAGCGATTTCGATGGCAGCGCCAGTCGAAGGGTTGCGGCCGGTACGGGCAGGACGCTCAGCGACTTTCAGCTTGCCGATGCCTGGCAGAGTGATTTCAGCGCCGTTTTCCAGCTGGTCGGCAACGATCTGGCCCAGTTGCTCCAGAGCGTTCTTGGCGGTGGCTTTTGGCGCGGCGATCGATTCGGCGATGTCGGCAATCAGTTGGTCTTTGGTCAATGCCATGGTGGTGTTCCTTCCCTATCAAATTCGTTGGTTATGCAGCGCACTACGACGTTATCGGGCCAGCCCCTGAAAGTGGAGGGCCGCGCCAATCGCGTATGTAGATACGCAAATCGACGTTTGGTTCGACACGACGACAGCACGCTGCCAGCAATGCGCCACACAAGGGGCGCAAGACCGCGCAAAGCTACCACAGGAACGGATAAATATCCGCTGCGCGCTTCGATTTAATGCAGGTTTTTCGGGGGTTTTAGCCTAAAACGCACAAATTTGAACAAAAAACGAACAACCGCCATTTCTGCCAACATCCGGCCACTGCACCACCTGGTGTCTAGGGTAAACTGGACAACTTTTGCAGCTCCCCGAGAATTCCATGCCAATCCGTCATTGCATCGTTCACCTGATCGACAAAAAGCCCGATGGCAGCCCCGCCGTACTGCATGCCCGCGATTCCGAACTGGCCGCTTCCGACGCCATCGAAAACCTGCTGGCCGACCTCAATGACAGCTACAACGCCAAGCAAGGCAAGGCCTGGGGCTTTTTCCACGGCGAGTCCGGGGCCTACCCGCTGAGCGGCTGGCTGAAGCAGTACCTGGACGAAGAAAAGGACTTTACCGCCTTCAGCCGCGTGGCCGTGGAGCACCTGCAGAAGCTGATGGAGGAGTCCAACCTGTCCACCGGCGGCCATATCCTGTTTGCCCACTACCAGCAAGGCATGACCGAATACCTGGCGATCGCCCTGCTGCACCACAGCGAAGGCGTGGCGGTGAACGCCGAGCTTGATGTGATGCCTTCGCGCCACCTCGACCTTGGCCAGCTGCATCTGGCGGCGCGCATCAACCTGTCGGAGTGGAAGAACAACCAGAATTCCAAACAGTACATTTCGTTCATCAAGGGCAAGAACGGCAAGAAGGTCTCGGACTACTTCCGCGACTTCATCGGCTGCCAGGAGGGCGTCGACGGCCCGGGCGAAACCCGCACCCTGCTCAAGGCCTTCAGCGACTTCGTCGAGAGCGAAGACCTGCCGGAAGAGTCCGCTCGCGAAAAAACCCAGACCCTGGTCGAGTACGCCACTACCCAGACCAAGCTGGGCGAGCCGGTCACGCTGGAAGAACTGTCCAGCCTGATCGACGAGGACCGGCCCAAGGCGTTCTACGATCACATCCGCAACAAGGACTACGGCCTGTCGCCTGAAATCCCCGCGGACAAGCGCACCCTCAACCAGTTCCGCCGTTTCACCGGGCGTGCCGAGGGATTGTCGATCAGCTTCGAAGCGCACCTGCTGGGGGACAAGGTCGAGTATGACGAAGCGGCAGGGACCTTGATCATCAAGGGGCTTCCGACCACCTTGGTGGATCAGTTGAAGCGGCGCAAGGACTGAGGGCCCTGGGGCGCGAAGCGGCCCTAAATAGCGGAAGACTCAGCCTCATAGGAGGCCACCAGCGCCTCCTTCGCCGCCTTGCGCAGCCGCTTCACCAGCCGCTCCTGGCGCAATGCTTCGCCCTTGTCCGGCCATTGCTCCACATACACCAGCGCCTGGGCCGGGCTGGTCTTGAAGTAACGCGCGCCCTGCCCCTTCTGGTGCGCCAGAAAACGCCGCTGCGGGTCATCGCTGATACCGCAATACAGCGATCCATTGGCAGCCCTTACCAAGTAGACATACCAAGGTTTTACTGCCTGATCCGGCACTTTTTCACTCACGACGCCTGCTCTTTCCATCATTAATTTGGTGAGCCCACCCCAAAAGGGCTTCATCATGCTCACTTCAGTATCCCGCACATTGCTTGCCGCTGCCCTGTTGGCCGGCGCATCCGCCGCCCAGGCCTCCATCGGCGCCCGGACCGCCGAGCAGTTGCAGAAAAACTACGATTCCACGCCCGCGCATTGCCCAGGCAACGCGGTACCTGCCCATGCCTGTTCGGGCGTCTTGCTAAGGTCAACCAAACCTTCACCGCATTATCATTCCTGGCATCATAGCCAGAACAGCAAGGACAAGGGCGGCGTATCGTTTTCATACCTGCGCAGCGACATTCCCACCACGCAGCTGGCTGCCGACGGCCGTAGCGGCTTTACCCTGTACCCGCTGCTGCAACGCCCAAAAGACAGCTTGCGCTACGAAATGCTATGCGCCTGGCCCACTGACGGTGATACCTGGGAGCGTGACAAACGCGGTTGCGGCGACAATCGGCAAACGGCCGCAACCGAAGCGGCCTGCCATGAACAGGGAGTACTCACTGCTGAGCAGTGGATGGAGCGGTTCCGGCAAAGCGGCGACTACAAGGCCCAATGCGCATTCGATATCCGCCGGGCGCGGGTTCCCGAGCGGGCTGAAGCCTTCTACCAGAGCATACGCGCCAAGCAGTTGTTTGCGCCTGAACTACCGTTCCCGTGGAACGAGGTGGTGATCGGTGCGTGGGACGAAGAGCAGTCCAACAGGCTGCCAATCCAGTCGTTCTTCCATATCGAAGGCGCGTATGGCGCATTGCAACAAGCTCAGGCCGATCAACGAGATTGGTACAGGACCAATGGCACATTCATACCTGTCATTCGCATCCGTCTACCGAACGACCTCGATGAACGCGCCACCTTCAGCTATCACAAGAGTGATCAGGCGGTAGCGCTGCCTTGAGCATGCTGGTATGCCCGCAGGCCTTTGAACGCCTGCTGGCGCACCTTGTTCTGCACCAGCGGCGACCAGCCCAGCAGCATGCCAGGTACACCCAGCGCCTGCCGCGACCAGCGCCACAAGTCGAATTGGTCATCGTGCTGGCAGATCAGCCCGTCACGGACCACGAAACGCGCCTGGATATCGTTGACAACGGTGCGGCCGGTCTGGCTGAACAGGTAGGTGGCCACCCAA
Organism: Pseudomonas sp. XP1; assembly: GCF_053557675.1. NCBI lineage: Bacteria > Pseudomonadati > Pseudomonadota > Gammaproteobacteria > Pseudomonadales > Pseudomonadaceae > Pseudomonas > Pseudomonas sp. XP1. The sequence continues at coordinate 154,035 of NZ_JBNRIJ010000010.1, forward strand.
TGTGCGGCGCCCGTGCATTCATCGGCGCGGACGTTGTCGAAGGTCAGGGTAAAGTCCTTGGCCCGGCTGGTGAGCATTCGCCACATGTCGCCTGCATCCTTGCCACGCAAGGTGCCAAAGACCGGGTCGCTGAAGGCGATATCGTCGCTGTAGCAGGCGACCATGGCCTCGGCATCCAGGCGCTGGAAGGCCTGGTAGAAGCGGGTGATCAGGTCGCGGTTGGCGTCGCTCATGGGGGCTGGTCCGTCCTGGGGATGAAAGCAGCACGATAATCTGCCCCGGTTGCTTATGCCAGTACCGGCCCCTTCGCGGGTGAACCCGCTCCCACAGGGATCGCACACATCTTGAAAATTGTGCAGTAGCTGTGGGAGCGGGTTTACCCGCGAAAGGGCCGGCACTGCCAACATCAACGTCAGACTTTCTCGCTGCTCACCTGCACATGCAAAGCCCGCCCGGCCCCCAGGCCGAACACGATGGCACCCAGCCCCAGCACGGCAAAGATCCACCCCACTGCCGCCCAGCCCCCGGTCAGGTCATGCACCAGCCCCACCGCAAACGGCCCCATCGACGCCAAGGTATAGCCCACCCCCTGCGCCATGCTCGACAGGTGTGCCGCCACATGGGCATCCTTCGAGCGCAGCACGATCAAGGTCAGCGCCAGGGCAAAGGTACCACCCTGCCCCAGGCCCAGCACAACCGCCCAACCCCACAGCCCGGACAGCGGCGCATACAGGCACCCGAACAGGCCGGCCAGGGTAATCAGCATGACCAGCAGGATCGCCAGGCGCTGGTCCTTGCCGCGAGTGGCCAGCCAGGGCGCACTGAGCGAGCTGACCAGCTGCACGATCACCGACCCCGACAGCACCAGCCCCGCCTCGGTCGGGCTCAGGCCGCGACCGATCAGAATCGATGGCAACCAGCCAAATACGATGTAGGCCAGTGACGACTGCAGGCCCATGTACAGGGTTACCTGCCAGGCCAGCGGGTCACGCCACAACCCACGCACGCGATAAGCTACCTTGTGCAGGCCATGGCCCTGGCGGGCCTGCGGCAGCCACACCAGCATGGCCAGCAGGGCCGGCAACATCCAGAAGCCGAGGCCCAGCGCCCAGCTGTCGTTGAAGTGCTGGGCCAGGGGCACCGTGGCGCCAGCCGCCATGGCGGCGCCCAGGCACAACGCCATGGTGTACACGCCGGTCAGCGTGCCAGCGTGCTGCGGGAAATCGCGCTTGACGATGCCCGGCAACAGCACGCCAATGATGCCGATGCTGGCACCCGCCATGAGGCTGCCGAGGAACACCCCGGTGGCCCCCAGGCTACTGCGCACGACTATGCCAAGCGCCAGGGTGGCGAGAATGCCGAGGATCACCCGCTCGCTGCCAAAGCGCCGCGCCAGCACCGGCGCCAAAGGGGCGAACAGCCCCAGGCACAGCACTGGCAAGGTGGTCAGCAAACCGGCCTGCGAGGCGTTCAGCCCCAGGCCTTCGGACACCTGGCCCAGCACCGGCGCCATGCTTGACAATGCCGGGCGCAGGTTCAATGCCACCAGCACCAGGCCGAGCAACAACAGCCAAGGCCGCTGTATCGGTACCGGCTGCTGTTGGACCTGCTCGTCGTCAGCCTCGGCGTCGATCAGCAATTCTTCGAGGTTCCGCTCGCTCGGTGGGGTGTTACGGGTGATGGAATCAGCCATGGCCTTCTCGGAGTCAGGATGCGATAAGGGTACGGCTCAGGCGCTTGGCCTGCTCCGCATCGCGTTGCTCGATGGCGGCAAGTATCTGCCCATGTAAGTCGAACGTGGCTTGACAGCGCGGCACGGTCGCCATGTTGTGCTGCAGCGCGGCAGCCACCACCCCGGAAAAGTACCGGTACAGCTCACTCAAGGCCGGGTTATGGGCGGCATCGACCAGCCGCTGGTGAAACACCAGGTCGCAGGCCACATAAGCATCGATATCACCGTGAAAATGCCCGGCGCTATTGGCCAGGGCTTCACGCAGCGCCTGCAGGTCGGCGTCGGTTCGGCGCAGTGCGGCCAGGCCAATGGCCTCGGCTTCGAGGATATGCCGGGTTTCGCGGGCCTGCTCGGGCGTGCAGCGTGACATCGCCTGCACCGCCTGCAGCGGGTCCTGGGCGGTACGCAGGTAGCTGCCGTCGCCCTGGCGGATCTCCACCAGGCCACTGAACGCCAGCACACGCATGGCCTCGCGTACGGTATTGCGGCTTATGCCCAACTGCAGGGCAAGCTCCGGCTCGGTCGGCAAACGCTGGCCAACCTGCCAGTCGCCCAGCACGATGCGTTCGCGCATGCGCTCGACGGCCAGTTCGACCAGTGAACGCTTGGTCAATTCGCTACTCATTCAACTCAACCAATCATCCGATGAATTGGCGCAGCATACCGGTGGGCAAAGTGTTTGTCATTGAAGAGAGCAGCGATTAAAAACCTGGCGCGATTTTTTGTAGGAGCGCCCTTTCGCGACACAAGGCCGCTCCTACAAGGACCGCGCAGGGCAGTGGATGGCGTCAGCTCAACGCATCGAGCAGCGCCTGGTTCATCTCTGGCGTACCAATGGTGATGCGCAGGAACTGGGCAATGCGCGGCTGCTTGAAGTGGCGCACGATCACGCCCTGTTCGCGCAGTCGCGCAGCCAGCTCACCGGCATCTCGTTGCGGATGGCGAGCGAAGATGAAGTTGGCTGCCGACGGCAACACTTCGAAGCCCTTGGCCTGCAGCTGCCCGACCAACACCTCGCGGCTGTCGATCACCTTGCGGCAGGTTTCCTCGAAGTATTCGCGGTCCTCGAACGCCACCGCCGCGCCAACGATCGCGGCACGGTCCAGCGGGTAGGAGTTGAAGCTGTTCTTTATCCGCTCCAGCGCCTCGATCAAGTCCGGGTGCCCCACCGCCAGCCCAACCCGCAACCCGGCCAGCGAACGCGACTTCGACAGGGTCTGGGTGACCAGCAGATTGTCATAGCGGTCCACCAGGCTGATTGCGGTTTCGCCACCGAAGTCGATGTAGGCTTCATCAACCACCACCACCGAATCACGGTTGGCCTGCAGCAACTGCTCCACCACCTGCAGCGGCATCAGGCAACCGGTCGGCGCGTTGGGGTTGGGGAAGATGATGCCGGCGTTGGGCTTGTCGTAGTCCTCGATGCGAATCTGGAACTGCTCGTCCAGCGCCACCTGCTCGAAGGCAATACCGTACAAGCCGCAGTAGACCGGGTAGAAGCTGTAGCTGATGTCCGGGAACAGCAGCGGTGCGTCATGCTGGAACAGGCCGTGGAAGATGTGCGCCAGCACCTCGTCCGAGCCGTTGCCGACGAATACTTGTGCCGGGGTCACGCCATAGTATTCGGCCACCGCCTGCTTCAGCCGGTCACCGTTCGGGTCCGGGTACAGGCGCAGGTTGTCGTTCAGCTCGCCGCGCATGGCCTCCAGCGCCTTGGGCGAAGGGCCGTAGGGGTTTTCGTTGGTGTTCAGCTTGACCAGGCGGGCCAGCTTGGGCTGCTCGCCCGGCACGTAAGGCACCAGGTCCTTGACGAAGGGGCTCCAGAATCGACTCATGCTCAGTTCCCCTTCTCTTGGGTCAGGATGCGGTATTCAGCGCTGCGGGCGTGGGCAGTCAGCGACTCGCCACGGGCCAGGACCGAGGCGGTGTGGCCCAGTTCGGACGCGCCCTGCTCGGAGCAGAAAATGATCGACGAGCGCTTCTGGAAGTCGTACACCCCCAGCGGCGACGAGAAACGCGCGGTGCCGGAAGTCGGCAGCACGTGGTTGGGGCCGGCGCAGTAGTCGCCCAGCGCCTCGCTGGTGTGGCGGCCCATGAAGATCGCGCCAGCGTGGCGGATGTGCGGCAGCCAGGCCTGCGGGTCGGCCACCGACAGCTCCAGATGCTCGGGTGCAATGCGGTTGGCCACTTCCATGGCCTGTTGCATGTCACGTACCTGGATCAGCGCACCGCGGCCATTGATCGACTTCTCGATGATCTCGGCACGTTCCATGGTCGGCAGCAGCTTGTCGATGCTGGCAGCAACGCGGTCGAGGAAGGAGGCGTCCGGGCTCACCAGGATGGCCTGGGCATCTTCGTCGTGCTCGGCCTGGGAGAACAGGTCCATGGCGATCCAGTCCGGGTCGGTCTGACCATCGCACACCACGAGGATTTCCGACGGGCCGGCGATCATGTCGATACCCACCTGGCCGAACACGTGGCGCTTGGCGGTGGCAACGTAGATGTTGCCCGGGCCGACGATCTTGTCCACCTGCGGCACGCTTTCGGTACCGTACGCCAGGGCGGCGACAGCCTGGGCACCGCCGACGGTGAACACACGGTCGACACCGGCGATGCAGGCAGCCGCCAGCACCAGTTCGTTGACCTCGCCACGCGGGGTCGGTACCACCATCACCACTTCGGCCACGCCGGCAACCTTGGCCGGGATGGCGTTCATCAGCACCGACGACGGGTACGACGCCTTGCCACCCGGCACATACAGGCCGGCGCGGTCCAGTGGGGTGACCTTCTGGCCGAGCACGGTGCCGTCGGCTTCGGTGTACTGCCAGGAGTCCTGTTTCTGCCGCTCGTGGTACATGCGCACGCGGTTGGCGGCCTTTTCCAGGGCTTCGCGCTGGGCCGGGGTAATGCGGGTCAGGGCCAGTTCCAGGCGCTCGCGATTGAGGATCAGGTCGTCAATCGACTTGGCATCGACACCATCGAAACGCTGGGTGAATTCCACCAACGCCGCATCGCCACGCTCGCGCACGGCCTTGATGATGTCGAGCACGCGCTGGTTGACCGCGTCATCGGACACACTTTCCCAGCTCAGCAGATGATCCAGATGTCGGGCGAAATCCGGATCAGCAGCGTTGAGACGGGCAATTGCAGTGGACACGGTCATGGCGAGGGCCTCGATTATTGGCGAATGCTCAGGCGCCCTAAGCTACCAGTCCATCCGCGCGGGCACCCGAGAAAAATGGCTATGACGCGGATAGATGGGCGCGACAGCGAAGGTCGCGCGCAGGAATCAACCGCGGTGTCGCGATTCGACCGCTTCGCGCAGCGTGTCGATCAGGCTCTGGATACGGGCGTGCTGCATTTTCATGGAGGCCTTGTTGACCACCAGGCGGGAGCTGATCGTGGCGATCAGTTCCTGGGGCTCCAGGCCGTTGGCACGCAGGGTGTTGCCGGTGTCGACCACGTCGATGATCTTGTCGGCGAGATTGATCAGCGGTGCCAGCTCCATCGAGCCGTACAGCTTGATGATGTCGACCTGGCGGCCCTGCTCGGCGTAGTAGCGCTTGGCTACGTTGACGAACTTGGTAGCCACGCGCAGACGGCCCTTGGGCTCAGGTGCGCCGACCACACCGGCGGTCATCAGCTTGCAGCGGGCAATCTGTAGGTCCAGGGGCTCGTACAGGCCCTGGCCGCCGTACTCCATCAGCACATCCTTGCCGGCCACACCCAGGTCGGCGGCACCATGCTCGACATAGGTCGGCACGTCGGTGGCACGCACGATCAGCAGGCGCACATCGTCCTGCGTGGTGGGGATGATCAGTTTGCGGCTCTTGTCCGGGTTCTCGGTCGGCACGATACCGGCCTCGGCCAGCAATGGCAGGGTATCGTCGAGAATACGGCCTTTGGAAAGCGCGATGGTCAACATTGGAACGTCGGTCCTTAAGCGGCTACTGCCGGCCGGGCGTAGAGCCCGACCGCATTCAATTCGTTAGGCGCATCCTGCGAAAGCGGGCAAACCGCACTCCCACAGGATGCACCAGGCAGACGATTAGCCCGGCACGCGACGGATCTTCGCGCCCAGCATCTGCAGTTTTTCTTCGATGCACTCGTAACCACGGTCGATGTGGTAGATGCGATCGATCAGGGTATCGCCTTCGGCTACCAGCGCCGACAGCACCAGGCTGGCGGAAGCACGCAGGTCGGTGGCCATTACCGGGGCACCCTTCAGCGCCTTGACGCCTGTGACGATGGCAGTGTTGCCTTCGACCTGGATCTGCGCGCCCATGCGGTGCATTTCATAGACGTGCATGAAGCGGTTCTCGAAGATTGTCTCGATCACTGCACCGGTGCCTTCGGCAATGGCGTTGAGCGAGATGAACTGCGCCTGCATGTCGGTCGGGAAAGCAGGGTACGGGGCGGTACGCAGGTTGACGGCTTTCGGCCGCTTGCCGTGCATGTCCAGCTCGATCCAGTCGTCGCCGGTATTGATGTCGGCGCCGGCTTCCTTGAGTTTTTCCAGTACTGCTTCAAGGATGGTCGGGTCGGTGTCCTTGACCTTGACGCGACCACCGGTCACGGCAGCGGCAACCAGGTAGGTGCCGGTCTCGATACGGTCCGGCATCACGCGGTAGTTGGCCGAGCCCAGACGCTCGACGCCGTCGATGACGATGGTGTCGGTACCGGCGCCCTGGACATTACCGCCCATGGCGTTGATGAAGTTGGCCAGGTCGACCACTTCCGGCTCGCGCGCGGCGTTCTGCAGCACGCTGCGGCCCTTGGCCAGGGCAGCGGCCATCATGATGTTCTCGGTACCGGTCACGCTGACGGTGTCGAAGAAGAAGTGCGCACCGCGCAGGCCACCCTCAGGCGCCTTGGCCTTGATGTAGCCGCCTTCGACTTCGATCTTCGCGCCCATGGCCTCGAGGCCACGGATGTGCAGGTCGACCGGGCGCGAACCAATGGCGCAACCGCCAGGCAGGGCCACTTCGGCCTCGCCGAAACGGGCGACCATCGGGCCCAACACCAGGATCGAGGCGCGCATGGTCTTGACCAGCTCGTAAGGCGCGACCAGGGTCTTGATGGTGCGTGGGTCGATCTCGACCGCCAGCTTTTCGTCGATCACCGGCTCGATGCCCATGCGGCCGAACAGCTCGATCATGGTTGTGATGTCGTGCAGGTGCGGCAGGTTGCCCACGGTGACCGGGCCGTCGGCCAGCAGGGTCGCCGCCAGAATCGGCAGGGCTGCGTTCTTCGCGCCCGAAATGCGGATCTCGCCATCAAGGCGAGCGCCGCCAGTAATAATCAGTTTGTCCATTGGAATCTCGCCGCCACGTTGGCTCAGGTGCGCTCAGCCCAGGCTGCGCTGCTGAAAAATTTCATGGTTACCGCATGGATGCTGCCATTGGCGATCCACGGATTCAGGTGAGCATAGATCGCCTGCTGGCGTTTGACCGGGCTCAGGCCAGCCAACTCGTCGCTGATCACGTTCAACTGGAAGTTGCAGCCTTCGCCTTCAACTTCGACCCGGGAACCCGGCAATTTCTCTTCAAGGAAGCTTTTAACTTCTACGGCCTGCATGCTCAACCTCAATCGGCGCCCGATGCGCACGGGTCGGCCATCATACAAAAAAGCCCCTCGCCTGCGAAGCCCAACGAGGGCTTCGCTGACCGAGGGGCCATCATCCGTGCCGGAACATCAGGTTGCCAGCACTTCATCGAGGTCATAGACCTCGGCAATTTCCCGCATGTCGTCGGGCATACCGCGCACCTGGCAACCCTTGCCGGTGGCCTGGGCATCGCGCATGAAGGCCAGTAGCAACGACAGGCCAACACTGGTGGAGCGCTGTACAGCCGAGCAATCGAGCACCAACTGCGCCTCGCGGCAGCCCGCGATCAGCGCCCTGCCCTGCTTGCGCAGGGCGGGCCCGCTGCGGTAGTCCAGCACGCCGGCCAGGCGCAGCACGCCCGGCTCGGCCATGCTTACGCCGGCCTCACTCATTTGACGGTCTTCTCTGGCGAGTTGTCGGCGGCCTGCTTGGCCTTGGCCACTTCGCCGGCCCAGCCGTCGATGGTCTTGTCCAGGTCGTTGCCATTGCGCTGCATGGCATCGGCGAACTGGTCGCGGAACAGCTTGCCGATGTTGATGCCGTTGACGATCACGTTACGCACCTTCCATTCGCCACCCAGGTTTTCCAGAGTGTACTGAACCGGGTACACGGCGCCATTGTTGCCGGTGACCTTCATGCCTACGGAGGCACGCTTGCCGTCATCGGCCTTGGCCGGGTCCACGACGATCCCCTGGTTGTTGTACTCCAGCAGGGCGTTACCGTAGAACTGGAACAGACTGCGCTTGAAGTTTTCCTGGAAGCGCTGCATCTGCTCGGGCGTGGCCTTGCGCGAGTACTTGACGGTCATGATGCTTCTGGAAATACCGTCGGCATCGACCACGGGCGTGAGGATACGGTCAAGGGCGTCGTAGAACGCTTGCGGGTTGGACTTGTACTGCTCCTTGTTGGCCTTGAGCTCACCCAGCAGCTCTGTGGTGGTGCTCTGCACCACGTCATGCGGAGACTGCGCGGCCAGCGCCATCAGGGGGAAGGCCGCCAGCAGGACCAGCAAGCCACGTCGCAGGATCGAAATCATGGAAACTCCTTAATTAGCCGGTTGCGCTTCTTTCGGTTCCTTGCCAACGGAGTTGAGCAGGAACTTGCCAATCAGATCTTCCAGCACCAGCGCCGACTGGGTGTCATGGATGGTCCCGCCGTCCTTGAGCACTTGGTCCTCACCGCCCACGCTGATGCCGATGTACTTCTCGCCAAGCAACCCGGCCGTCAGGATCGAGGCCGTGGAGTCGGTCGGCAGGTTGTCCACCGACTTGTCCAGTTGCAGCGTCACCCGACCGGTGTAGGAATCACGGTCCAGATCGATGGCGGTAACCTTGCCGATGGTCACACCGGCCATGGTCACTTTAGCTCTGACCGTCAAACCAGCGATATTGTCGAAGTAGGCATAAACTTTATAGGTATCGCTGCTCGGGCTGGCCGACAGCCCGCTGACACGCAGGGCGAGCAGCAGCAGCGCCAGGATCCCGGCCAGGAGGAACAGGCCGACACCGATTTCCAGGGTGCGGTTTTGCATCAGAAATCTCCAAACATCAAGGCGGTCAGAATAAAGTCCAGACCCAGCACTGCCAACGAGGCATAGACCACGGTCTTGGTGGTGGCACGGCTGATCCCTTCTGAGGTGGGCTCACAGTCGTACCCCTGGAATACGGCGATCCAGGTCGTGACGAAGGCAAATACCAGGCTCTTGATCAGCCCGTTGAGCACGTCGTCGGTGAACGAAACACTGTTCTGCATGTTGGCCCAGAACGAGCCCTCGTAGACGCCCAGCCAGTCCACCGCGACCCACGAGCCACCCCAGATGCCGACCACGCTGAAAATCAGCGCCAGCAACGGCAGCGAAATGAAACCGGCCCACAGCCGCGGCGCGACGATGTACTTGAGAGGGTCGACGCCGATCATTTCAAGGCTCGACAGCTGCTCGGTGGACTTCATGTTGCCGATTTCCGCGGTGAGCGCCGAACCGGCACGGCCAGCGAACAGCAATGCCGTCACCACCGGGCCGAGCTCACGCAGCAGGGTCAGGGCGACCATCTGCCCCACCGCCTGCTCCGAGCCGTACTTGGTCAGGATGCTGAAGCCCTGCAGCGCCAGCACCATGCCGATGAACACGCCGGACACGACGATGATCGCCAGCGACAGCACGCCCACCGAGTACAGCTGCTTGGTCAGCAGCTGGAAGCCGCCACCGATGCCGCCACGGCCGATCAGTGCATGGAACAGGAACAGGCAGGAGCGCCCCAGCACCGCCAGCACGTCAATGGCCGAGCGCCCCAGCAGGCGGACACGTTCGAGTAAGGATTTTCTGCGCATCAACGCGCTCCCAGCAGGTCGGCGCGGTAGTCAGGCGCAGGGAAATGGAAAGGCACCGGGCCGTCCGGGTCGCCCTTCATGAACTGGCGAATGCGCGGGTTGTCCGAGCCCATCAGCTCGTCAGGCGTCCCCTGGCCCAGCACCTGGCCATCACCTACGACATAGATGTAGTCGGCAATGCTGGCGGTTTCCGCCAGGTCGTGGGAAACGACGATGCTGGTAATACCCAGGGCGTCGTTGAGCAGGCGGATCAGACGCACCAATACACCCATGGCGATCGGGTCCTGGCCGACGAACGGTTCGTCGTACATGAGGATCTGCGGGTCCAGCGCAATCGCCCGGGCCAACGCCACACGGCGCTTCATGCCACCGGACAGCTCGTCGGGCATCAGGTCGATGGCACCGCGCAGCCCCACGGCCTGCAGCTTCATCAACACGATATCGCGGATCATCTCGTCCGACAGCTGGGTGTGCACGCGCAGCGGGAACGCGACGTTCTCGAACACATCGAGATCGGTGAACAGCGCGCCGCTCTGGAACAGCACCCCCATTTGCTTGCGGGCGTCGAACAGGTCGCTGCGCGACAGCGTCGGCAGGTTCTGCCCGGCAACCCAGACCTCACCGCTGGAGGGGCGCAGCTGCGCGCCCATCAGGCGGAGCAATGTGGTCTTGCCGCAACCCGATGGTCCCATGATGCCGGTGACCTTGCCGCGCGGGATGCGAATGTCGACATTGCTGAAAATGCTGCGCGAACCGCGTTTGAAGGTAACCCCCTTCAACTCGACCGCGTAGGCGCTATCCACACTCATCTAGACTCCTTGCTAGTGCAGCCTCGTCCTAATGGACGTCGGCCTCCATCTGGAAGGCACAAGCGCCCCAGGCAGGCCGAATAGCGGCGAACTATAGCACCGCTGACAGCACCGCCCCAAGGCCGGCTAACGAGTCGTTCAGCCCTGCGACAGGCTGACCAGACATTCACCACGGCAATCGAAAGCGTGAGGGTTTCTTTCATTGCAGCTATAATCGCCGCCTTTTCATCAGGCATTGCTTTTTCGACATGAGCCAATCCAGCGAGCTGATCCAATCCGCCCAACGCACCCTGCGCCTGGAACTCGAGGCCGTAGAGGCCCTGCTGGCGCGCATCGACGACAATTTCGTCAAGGCCTGCGAACTGATCCTGGCCAGCAAGGGCCGGGTCGTCGTGGTCGGCATGGGCAAGTCCGGGCACATCGGCAACAAGATCGCCGCCACCCTGGCCAGCACCGGCACGCCGGCGTTTTTCGTGCACCCGGCCGAAGCCAGCCATGGCGACATGGGCATGATCACCCGCGATGATGTCATCCTTGCCCTGTCGAACTCCGGCAGCACCGCCGAAATCGTCACCCTGCTGCCGCTGATCAAGCGCCTGGGCATCAAGCTGATCAGCCTGACCGGCAACCCGGCCTCGCCCCTGGCCCAGGCTGCCGAGGTCAACCTCGACGCCCGCGTCGAGCAAGAGGCCTGCCCGCTGAACCTGGCACCCACCTCCTCCACCACCGCATCGCTGGTGCTGGGCGACGCGCTGGCCATTGCCCTGCTTGAAGCTCGCGGCTTCACCGCGGAAGACTTTGCCTTCTCGCACCCGGGTGGTGCTCTGGGCCGCCGCCTGCTGCTCAAGGTGGAGAACGTGATGCACGCCGGCGACGAACTGCCCCAGGTGCCCCGCGGCACCCTGCTCAAGGACGCACTCCTTGAAATGTCCCGCAAAGGCCTGGGCATGACCGTGATCGTCGAAGCCGATGGCAAGCTGGCGGGGATCTTCACCGACGGCGACCTGCGCCGCAGCCTGGACCGCAACATCGATGTCCACACCACCCTGATCGACCAGGTAATGACCGTGCACGGCAAGACGGCCCGCGCCGAAATGCTCGCGGCCGAGGCCCTGAAGATCATGGAAGACCACAAGATCGGCGCCTTGGTGGTGGTGGACCGCGAGGACCGCCCCACCGGCGCCCTGAACATGCACGACCTGCTGCGCGCCGGCGTGATGTAAAGGAGCGATGGAATGAACCAGGACCTCATGCAACGCGGCAAGAACATCAAGCTGGCAGTGTTCGACGTGGACGGCGTGCTCACCGACGGGCGCCTGTACTTCCTAGAGGACGGCAGCGAGTTCAAGACGTTCAATACCCTCGACGGCCAGGGCATCAAGATGCTCATGGCCTCGGGCGTGACCACCGCGATCATCAGCGGGCGCAAGACCCCGGTGGTCGAGCGCCGGGCGAAGAACCTCGGTATCCCGCACCTGTACCAGGGCCGCGAGGACAAACTGGTGGTGCTGGACGGCCTGCTCGCCGAACTGGGCCTGAGCTATGCTCAAGTGGCCTACCTTGGCGACGACCTGCCCGACCTGCCGGTAATCCGCCGCGTGGCCCTGGGCATGGCGGTCGCCAACGCCGCGCCGTTCGTGCGCCAACACGCCCATGGCGTGACCCAGGCACGTGGCGGCGAAGGCGCGGCCCGTGAATTCTGCGAACTGATCATGCAGGCCCAGGGCACCCTGGACGCTGCCAACGCCAACTACCTGTAAGGCTGCCCATGTTCAGCAAGAAAGCCCGCAACATTGCGCTGCTCGCGGTAATCGCCGCCCTGCTGGTGGCGATCGGCTACTGGAATGTCAGCCCGGAAAGCTTCCTCGACAAGCCGGTGGCCCAGGTCGACGAAAGCGCCATCGACTACTACGCGGTCAACGCTCACAGCCTGCAGTTCCTGCCCGATGGCAAGCTGCAGTACGAAATGACTGCCGACAAGGTCGAACACCTCAAGGCCAGCGAAATCACCCTGCTGACCACGCCGGACCTGCACCTTTACCGCGGTACCGAATACCCCTGGCACGTACAGAGCACTCGCGCCGAAGTCAACCCGGACGGCAGCGAAGTCGAACTGATCGACAACGTACGGGTCGCCCGCACCGACGAAAAGCAGCGCGAAATGATCATTACCAGCTCACGCATGACCGTGTTCCCGCAGAAGCAATATGCGCAGACCGAGCAAGCCGTTAGAATCGACGGCGCCGGTGGCACAACTACGGGCAAAGGAATGAAAGCGTATTTGAAAGAAGGCAAGATGGACTTGCTCTCTAACGTAAGAGGACAGTATGAGGCTCGTTAAAACCCTCCCCCTTTTGCTCAGCCTGAGCGCAGCACTGGGAAGCGCGAGCGCCCTCGCCCTGCCGAACGACCGTGACCAGCCTATCCGCATCCAGGCCGACAACGCCCACCTGGACGACAAGCAGGGCGTGGCCACCTACACCGGCGACGTGATCATCACCCAGGGTTCGATGATGATCAAAGGCAACACCGTGACCATCACCCGCTCCGCCTCCGGCGACATCGACGTGGTGACCTCGGTGGGCAACCTGGCCTACTTCGAGCAGCAGCAGAGCGCAGCCAAACCGGACAAGATGAAAGGCTGGGCGGTGACCATCCAGTACCAGTCGCAGAAGGACATGGTGATCCTCACCGACCGCGCCAAGGTCGAGAACGAAGGCAACACCACCGAAGGCGAGAAGATCGTCTACAACACCCAGACCCAGGTGGCAACCGCCGGTCGCGGTGGCAACGTGACCTCGCCGCGTCAGCGCATCGACATGGTGATCCAGCCCAAGAAGAAGGCCGAGTAAATGGCAACCCTCAAAGCCCAGCACCTGGCCAAGAGCTACAAGGGGCGGCAGGTCGTACGCGACGTCAGCCTGTCGATCGACAGCGGCCAGATCGTCGGCCTGCTCGGCCCCAACGGCGCCGGCAAGACCACCTGCTTCTACATGATCGTCGGCCTGGTCCAGGCCGATCAGGGGCGCGTGCTGATCGACAACCTCGATGTCAGCCACCAGCCCATGCACGGTCGCGCCCGCGCCGGCATCGGCTACCTGCCGCAGGAAGCCTCGATCTTCCGCAAGCTGTCGGTGGCCGACAACATCATGGCCATCCTCGAGACCCGCAAGGACCTCGACCGCGACGGCCGGCGCAAAGAACTGGAAAGCCTGCTGCAGGAGTTCCACATCAGCCACATTCGCGACAACCTCGGCATGAGCCTGTCCGGTGGTGAGCGCCGCCGCGTGGAAATTGCCCGCGCGCTGGCGACCGCACCCAAGTTCATCCTGCTGGACGAACCGTTTGCCGGTGTCGACCCGATCTCGGTCGGCGACATCAAGCAGATCATCCATCACCTCAAGGCCAAGGGTATCGGTGTACTGATCACCGACCACAACGTGCGTGAGACCCTGGATATCTGCGAAACCGCCTATATCGTCAACGATGGCCGGCTGATCGCTGAAGGCGACTCCGAAACCATCCTGGCCAACGACCTGGTCAAAGAGGTTTACCTGGGCCACGAGTTCCGGCTCTGACCCCGGCACGCGCCTGGAGTACTGGCAAATCGCCCTGAAGGCCGGGGTAAAGTTGTTACAGTGCTCTAGGCAAACGCTACAATTTAAGGCATAAAACTTGCTTGATCTGGCGCCCCGGCGCCCTCGTGTAGTGGATGGCGCATGCGCGCCGGCGAACAAGGTATTAAGCCCCAGCCATGAAACCATCGCTCGTCCTAAAAATGGGCCAGCAACTGACGATGACACCGCAGTTGCAACAGGCCATCCGCCTGCTCCAGCTCTCCACCCTGGACCTCCAACAGGAAATCCAGGAAGCGCTGGAGTCGAACCCGATGCTCGAACGTCAGGAAGACGGCGACGACTTCGACAACAGCGACCCGATGGCGGACAACGCCGAGAACAAGCCGGCCGCCGAAGTCCAGGACAACAGCTTCCAGGAAAGCACTACCAGTGCCGACACCCTGGAAGACGGTGAGTGGAGCGAGCGCATCCCCAACGAACTGCCGGTCGACACCGCCTGGGAAGACATCTACCAGACCAGCGCCAGCAGCCTGCCGAGCAACGACGACGACGAGTGGGACTTCACCACCCGCACATCGGCCGGCGAAAGCCTGCAAAGCCACCTGCTGTGGCAACTGAACCTGGCTCCGATGTCCGACACCGACCGCCTGATCGCCGTCACCCTGATCGACAGCATCAACGGCCAGGGCTACCTGGAAGATACCCTCGAGGAAATCTGCGCCGGTTTCGACCCGGAGCTGGATATCGAGCTGGACGAGGTCGAAGCGGTACTGCACCGCATCCAGCAGTTCGAACCAGCCGGTGTTGCCGCCCGCACCCTGGGCGAATGCCTGTTGCTGCAACTGCGCCAGCTGCCCGCCAGCACGCCGTGGATGGCCGAAGCCAAGCGCCTGGTCACCGACTTCATCGACCTGCTCGGCAGCCGTGATTACAGCCAGCTGATGCGTCGCATGAAAATCAAGGAAGACGAGCTACGCCAGGTCATCGAGCTGGTACAAAGCCTCAACCCGCGCCCCGGCTCGCAGATCGAGTCCAGCGAGCCTGAGTACGTGGTGCCAGACGTCATCGTGCGCAAGGACAGCGACCGCTGGCTGGTGGAGCTGAACCAGGAGGCCATTCCGCGCCTGCGCGTCAACCCGCAATATGCCGGTTTTGTGCGCCGGGCCGACACCAGCGCCGACAACACCTTCATGCGCAACCAGTTGCAGGAAGCGCGCTGGTTCATCAAGAGCCTGCAAAGCCGCAACGAAACCCTGATGAAGGTGGCCACGCAGATCGTCGAGCACCAGCGCGGCTTCCTCGATCACGGCGACGAAGCGATGAAGCCGTTGGTGCTGCATGACATCGCCGAAGCGGTGGGCATGCACGAGTCGACCATTTCGCGGGTAACCACGCAGAAATACATGCACACGCCGCGTGGCATCTACGAACTGAAATACTTTTTCTCCAGCCACGTCAGCACCTCCGAAGGCGGAGAATGCTCGTCTACGGCGATCCGCGCGATCATCAAGAAACTGGTTGCGGCGGAAAATCAGAAAAAGCCATTGAGTGACAGCAAGATCGCTGGTTTACTGGAGGCACAAGGCATCCAGGTAGCCCGTCGCACCGTCGCCAAGTACCGCGAGTCCCTCGGCATCGCACCGTCGAGCGAGCGCAAGCGACTGATGTAGCCCCTGAGATGTGCCACAGCGTTTGTGGGGCAGGTGCAAGATCTGCCTCTTTATGCACGGGCAACAAAGGAGAAGCTGTATGCAAGTCAATATCAGTGGACAGCATGTAGAAGTCACCCAGCCACTGCGCGATTACGTGCTTGAAAAGCTCGCTCGCGTGGAAAGTCACTTCGACAAGATCACCAACGTGCAGGTCATCATGAAAGTCGAGAAGCTGCAGCAGAAGGTCGAGGCGACCTTGCAGATTCCCGGCGGCGAAGTGGTTGCCAACGCCGAACACGAAGACATGTATGCAGCGATCGACGCCTTGGCAGACAAGCTCGACCGCCAACTGAAAAAACACAAGGAAAAACAGCAAAGCCTGCTGCAAGGTGCAGCTGCCCGCTGATCCCCCTCATCCATGATCCGACTTGAAACCATCCTGACCCCCGGCCGTTCCCTCGTGAACGTGCCGGGCGGCAGCAAGAAGCGCGCCCTGGAAAAGGTCGCCACCGTCATCGCCGATCAAGTGCCCGAACTGGAGATGCAAGACGTCTTCGAAAAACTGATCGCCCGGGAAAAACTCGGCTCGACCGGTTTCGGCAACGGCATCGCCATCCCGCACTGCCGGCTTGAAGGATGTTCCGCTCCGGTCAGCGCCCTGCTGCATCTGGAAGCCCCTATCGACTACGACGCCATCGATGGCGCGCCGGTGGACCTGCTGTTCGTCCTGCTGGTGCCAGAAGCCGCCACCGATGCCCATCTGGAACTGCTGCGCCAGATTGCCAGCATGCTCGATCGCAAGGAGGTCCGTGATCGCCTGCGTGCGGCCACCAGCAGCGAGGCCCTGTTCCAGGTTGTCCTGGACGTACAGAACGAGCACTGAACATGCGCCTGATCATCGTCAGCGGCCGGTCCGGCTCCGGCAAGAGCACCGCCCTCGATGTCCTGGAAGACAACGGTTTCTACTGCATTGACAACCTGCCCGCCGGGCTGCTGCCACAACTGGCGGAAAATGCGCTGATCAATACCGAGTTGCTGCAACCCAAGGTCGCCGTGTCGATCGACGCGCGCAACCTGCCCAGCCACCTGACGCGTTTCCCCGAGTTGCTCGAAGAAGCCCGCGCTCGGCATATCCAGTGCGACGTGCTGTACCTGGATGCCGACGAAGACATGCTGCTCAAGCGCTTCTCGGAAACCCGCCGGCGCCACCCGCTGACCAACGCCAACCGCTCGCTCGCGGAAGCGATTCGGGTGGAAAGCGAATTGCTAGGGCCGATTGCAGACCTGGCCGACCTGAAAATCGACACTACCAGCCTGAACCTGTACCAGTTGCGTGATTCGATCAAGCTGCGCCTGCTCAACCAGCCCGAGCCTGGCACCGCGTTCCTGGTCGAGTCGTTCGGTTTCAAGCGCGGAATGCCGGTCGATGCAGACCTGGTGTTCGATGTGCGCTGCCTGCCCAACCCCTACTGGAAGCCCGAGCTGCGTGAGCACTCCGGCCTCGACCAACCGGTGATCGACTACCTGGCCGCACAGCCGGATGTCGAAGAGATGTTCAACGACATTTCCAGTTACCTGCTCAAGTGGCTTCCCCGCTTCGCCGCCAGCAACCGTGCCTACGTCACCATTGCCATTGGCTGCACCGGCGGTCACCACCGCTCGGTGTACATCACCGAACGCCTTGGCACGCTGCTGCAGCAATCCCTGAAAAACGTCCAGGTCCGCCACCGCGACCTCTAGCCCAAGGATCCGCCCCACGATGCCCGCCCGTGAAATAACCATCATCAACAAGTTGGGCCTGCATGCCCGGGCGGCAGCCAAGTTCGTCGGCGTTGCCGGCCGCTTCCCCTGCCAGGTCAGGGTTGGCCGTGCGCCGGACAAGCTGGTGGATGGCAAAAGCATCATGGCGGTAATGATGCTGGCGGCCGGCAAAGGTACGCAGGTGCACCTTCATACCGAAGGTGAGCAGGACGACGATGCGATGGCAGCGCTGGTCGAGCTGATCAACAATTATTTCGACGAAGGCGAATGAATTTTGCAGGCCTGCACGGTCCGTGTGGGAACAGCTTTTCAGCACAAATCGCCTGTGCAAGCGGTACGCGTACCCGTGTGGGAGCGGCTTTAGCCGCGAAGAATCCAACGCGGTGCATGGCACCGACTTCGCCGGTGTTCGCGGCTAAAGCCGCTCCCACAAAGTCCCCGCTGATTCAATGAGTTATGTGCCGCTCCCCACAGCGAAGCCGGTGAAAACATCATCATCCGGCGCAAGCCGATACACAGCCCCAAGCTGGCCAGGCAAGGTCCAACCAGGCGAAGCCGCGCGCCAATAGCAGCGCAGTGCCTGCCAGCAACAGCAAAGTCCCAAGCGCCAGCCGAAACAGGCGCACACGGCTGACAGTCATCACCTTGGAGCGCATACCGGAAAGGCTCACTTCAGGCTGTCGAGGTAGCGGCGCTCCACTTCCGACCAGTAAATCACGTTGTAGAAGGCACCGATGTATTCCGGGCGACGGTTCTGATACTTCAGGTAGTACGCATGCTCCCACACATCCAGGCCGAGGATTGGCGTGTTGCCGTGCATCAACGGGCTGTCCTGATTGCCGCTGCTTTCCACTACGAGGGTTTTCTGCGGGGTCACGCTGAGCCAGGCCCAGCCACTACCGAAGCGGGTCAGCGCAGCCTTGGTGAAGGCCTCCTTGAAGGCATCGAAGCCGCCCAGCTGTTCCTCGATGGCCTGCGCCAGAGCGCCCTGCGGCTCTCCCCCACCCTGCGGTGACATCACGGTCCAGAACAGGCTGTGGTTGGCGTGCCCGCCGCCATGGTTGGTCACCGCACCACGCAGGAGTTCCGGTAATTGTCCGACCGCGCCGAGCAGTTTCTCCACCGGCCACTCAGCCCACTCGGTGCCTTCGATGGCGGCGTTGAGGCCATTGACGTAGGTCTGGTGGTGCTTGGTGTGATGGATTTCCATGGTCTGCGCGTCGATGTGCGGTTCCAGCGCAGCGTAGGCGTAAGGCAATGCAGGCAAGGTATGGGGCATATCAGTGAATTCCGTAGACATGGGGTAAGCGATGACCAACGCGGTCACCGCTGGCGCTTGGGCCGTGACTCGGGGTCAGATACCTCCGGCGGTGAGTTTTTCCGGATCCAGCAACGCTTCCAGCTGGTCACGCGACAGGTCGGTGTGCTCCAGCGCCACGTCGATGATCGGGCGACCCTGCTTGTAGGCGGTCTTGGCGATTTCGGCGGCCTTCAGGTAGCCGATGATCGGGTTCAGCGCCGTGACCAGTATCGGGTTGCGCGCCAGGGCTTCCTTGAGCTTGCTTTCGTTGACCTTGAAGCTGGCGATGGCCTTGTCGGCCAGCAGGCGGCTGACGTTGGCCATCAGCTCGATGCTTTCCAGCAGGTTGCGGGCGATCACCGGCAGCATCACGTTCAGCTCGAAGTTGCCGGACTGGCCAGCGATGGCGATGGTGGCGTCATTGCCGATCACTTGGGCGGCGACCATGGCAGTGGCTTCCGGAATCACCGGATTGACCTTGCCCGGCATGATCGAAGAGCCCGGCTGCAGGCCTTGCAGCTCGATTTCGCCCAGCCCGGCCAGCGGGCCGGAGTTCATCCAGCGCAGGTCATTGGCGATCTTCATCAGCGCCACGGCGGCAGTCTTGAGCTGGCCAGACAGGGCCACGGCGGTGTCCTGCGAGCCGATCAGGGCGAACAGGTTCTGCCCGGGGGTGAACTCGACCTGGGTCAGGCTGCTGAGCTGGCGGGCAAAACCGGCAGCGAACTGCGGGTGGGCGTTGATGCCGGTACCCACGGCGGTGCCACCCTGGGCCAGCGCCTGCAGGTTTGGCAGGGTCGCTTCGATGTGAGCCTTGGCGCCATTGATCTGCGCCGCCCAGCCATCCAGCACCTGGCTCATGCGCACTGGCATGGCATCCATCAGGTGGGTGCGGCCGGTCTTCACGTACTGATGCACCTGCGCCGACTTGGCCTCAATCGCCTGCACCAGGTGCGCCAGGGCTGGCAGCAGCTGCTCGTGCAGGGCCAGCGCGGCGCTGACGTGAATGGTGGTCGGGATGATGTCGTTGCTGCTCTGGCCGCAGTTGACGTGGTCGTTGGCGTTGACAGCCTCACCCAACACGCGGCTGGCCAGAGTGGCGATAACCTCGTTGGCGTTCATGTTCGAACTGGTGCCGGAACCGGTCTGGAACACATCCACAGGGAAATGCTGGATGAAGTCCCCCGCCAGCAGTTGCTCGACAGCCGTTACGATGGCTTGGCCCTGCGCAGTCGACAGCTGCTCCAGTTCGACGTTGGCCTTGGCCGCGGCAGCCTTGGCAAGCAGCAGTGCTCGAATGAACTGGGCCGGCATGCGCTGTCCGCTGATCGGGAAATTGTCGACCGCGCGCTGGGTCTGGGCACCGTACAGGGCCTGGGCCGGCACCTGCAGTTCGCCCATGCTGTCACGCTCGATACGGGTATCACTCATCATCAAATCCTTGCATCAGTTCATCGGGGGAAATCGACGGCAGCAGGCGGCAGTTGGCCAACTGCAGGGCGTAGGGCTGCCAGCGCTGGTTCCGGGCCTCGCGGTCGAGGTTGCGCAGGTCCAGCAGCGGGCGCCAGGCCTGGTCCAGGCAGAGGCAGCGCCAATGCCAGGGCAGCATGCGGTCGCAGGCGGTATCCAGCAGCAGTCGGAAGGAGGTCAGCGCCACCGTCCATGGCGAGGTTTCGGTGCAGCACACCAGGTAACGGCCTTCGGCCAGGTAATGCTCGATCAGGCGCGGTTCGTCGGGCTCGAGCGCACAGCGGATGCGTCGGCTGAGCCAGCGCCAGTTTTCCAGGTAGGGCAGTTCGCGGAGGACGGGTTTCATGAACATCATCGCCGGGTTACTGGATAATGATATTCATTATTAATTGATAAACAGAATCACTTCAAGTGGGAAGTGATGAAACAAAAACCCGGCGTGGGGGCCGGGTCTCTTTTGTTGCATTGAGAGATCTCTACTGCCTGCACCGGCCTCTTCGCGGGTAAACCCGCTCCCACAGGGACCGCGCCACACCTGAAGACTGCGCAATACTTGTGGGAGCGGGTTCACCCGCGAAGAGGCCGGTACAGGCTAAAGATCAACTACCAGCAACGGTCATCCGTTCGATAAGCACCGATCCGGTGTGAATGTTGCTGCGGGTCTCAAGATCGCTTCCAATCGCGACAATCTGCTGGAACATGTCTTTCATGTTCCCGGCAATGGTCACTTCCTGCACCGCGTGCTGAATCTCGCCATTCTCGACCCAGAACCCCGCCGCGCCACGGGAATAATCCCCCGTCACCATGTTCAGGCCATGCCCCATCAACTCGGTCACCAGCAACCCTCGGCCCATGCGCCGGATCAGCGCCGCCTGGTCTTCGACACCATGGCTGACGAACAGGTTGTGCACACCACCAGCGTTGGCCGTGCTTGGCAAACCCAGCTTGCGCCCGGAATAGGTACCCAGCAGGTACGACACCAACTCACCCTTGTCGACGAACGGCTTGGCATAGGTAGCCAAACCATCGCCGTCGAACGCGGCACTGCCAAGTGCCCGCGGAATGTGCGGGCGCTCGTCGAGGGTCAGCCAGCCAGGGAACAGGCGCTGACCAATGGTCCCCTCCAGGAACGAGGATTTACGGTACAGGTTGCCGCCGGAAATGGCCGACAGGAAGCTGCCGAACAGGCCACCGGCCAGCTCGGCCGAGAACAGCACCGGCACCTCACAGGTCGGCACCGGCCGCGCCCCCAGGCGGCTGGCGGCACGCTGGGCAGCGCGCACGCCGATGCTACGCGGGTCGGCCAGCAAGTTACCCTGGCGGTTCACGTCGTACCAGTAGTCACGCTGCATCTGGCCGTCGCCTTCGGCAATCATCACGCAGCTCAGGCTGTGCCGGGTCGAGGCGTAGCCGCCGATGAAACCATGGCTGTTGCCATACACGCGGCAGCCCTGGTGGGTATTGAGGGTGGTGCCGTCGGCATTGAGGATACGCGGGTCGGCGTCGAATGCCGCCGCCTCGCAGGCCAGGGCCATCTCGATGGCCTTCTCCGGCTCGAGGTTCCAGTCGTGGTACAGGTCCAGGTCCGGGATCTCGCGAGCCATCAGCGCCGCGTCGGCCAGGCCGGAACATTCATCTTCGGAGGTATGCTTGGCAATCGCCAAAGCGGCGGCGACGGTTTCGCGGATTGCTTCCGGGCCACTGGCCGAAGTGCTGGCCGAGCCTTTGCGCTGGCCCACATACAGGGTGATGCCGAAGCCCTGGTCGCGATTGAACTCGACCGTCTCGACCTCTCGCTGGCGTACCGTGGTGGACAGGCCCTGCTCCAGCGACACCGCCACTTCGCAGGCACTGGCCCCCTGGCGGCGCGCTTCGGCGATGATCGCCTCGACCTGCTCCTGCAATGCTGGCAGGTCTTTCGGACCTACGCTCTGGACTGCACTCATGGTTCTCTCCACTCAAATTCTGCGTTCGGCGAGGGTCATTCTACGACCGGGCCGGACAAGCGGCCCCCGACTGGTTATCATGGCGGCGATTTCTAGCGGACTGCCACCATGGTTGATTCAAACGACGACGCCTTCGACGGCGAAAAAAGCAAAACCCAGATCAAGCGCGAGCTGCATGCGCTGGTCGAACTCGGCGAGCGCCTTACCACGCTCAAGGCCGATACCCTGGCTCGCCTGCCGTTGACCGACGAGCTGCGCAAGGCCCTGGCCGAAGCCAGCAAGCACACCGCTCACGGTGCCCGCAAACGCCACATGTCGTTTGTCGGCAAGCTGATGCGCGTACAGGACCTGGATGCCATCCACGCCTTGCTCGAACAGATGGACAGCTCGACCCGCCAGTACAACGAACGCTTCCACAGCCTGGAGCGCTGGCGTGACCGGTTGATCGACGGTAACGACGAAGACCTCGAGCGCTTCGTCAACGAATACCCCGACACCGACCGCCAGCAACTGCGCTCGCTGGTGCGCCATGCCCAGCACGAGAAGGCGCGGAACAAACCGCCTGCCGCCGCACGCAAGGTGTTCAAGTACATCCGCGATCTCGACGAGCTGCAGCGCGGCTTGCGCTGAATCGCCGGGGCCGCTTTGCGGCCCAATCGCGACACAAGGCCGCTCCCACAGTAAGTGCGCTGCCATTTCTGCACGGCGCGGTCCCTGTGGGAGCGGCCTTGCGTCGCGAAAGGACCGCAAAGCGGTCCCAGATGGCCATCACGCCCCTGTACCGCCCACGGTAATCGCATCCAGCTTCAGGGTCGGCTGCCCGACCCCGACCGGCACCGACTGCCCGTCCTTGCCGCAAGTCCCTACCCCACTGTCCAGCGCCAGGTCGTTACCGACCATCGACACCCGGCTCATCGCTTCCGGGCCATTGCCGATCAGGGTCGCTCCTTTCACCGGCGCGGTAATCTTGCCGTCTTCGATCAGGTAGGCCTCACTGGTCGAGAACACGAACTTACCGCTGGTGATGTCCACCTGGCCACCGCCGAGGTTGGCGCAGTAGATGCCCTTCTTCACCGAAGCGATGATTTCCTGCGGGTCGCTTTCGCCGGCACGCATGTAGGTGTTGGTCATGCGCGGCATCGGCAGGTGCGCGTAGGATTCGCGGCGGCCGTTGCCGGTGACCGCCATGCCCATCAGGCGCGCGTTCAGTTTGTCCTGCATGTAGCCCTTGAGCACACCGTTCTCGATCAGCGTGGTGCACTCGGTCGGGGTGCCTTCGTCATCCACGCTCAGCGAGCCGCGGCGGCCCTCGAGAGTGCCGTCGTCGACGATGGTGCACAGGCTCGATGCCACTTTCTCGCCAATGCGGCCGCTGAACGCCGAACTACCCTTGCGGTTGAAGTCACCTTCCAGACCATGGCCGACAGCCTCGTGCAGCAGCACGCCCGACCAGCCCGAACCCAGCACCACCGGCAGGGTACCAGCCGGTGCCGGGATCGCCTCCAGGTTCACCAGGGCCTGGCGCAGCGCTTCGCGGGCATAGCCCATGACCCGCTCTTCGGTGAAGAAGCGGTAGTCGGTACGCCCGCCACCGCCTTGCCCGCCACGCTCGCGGCGGCCATTCTGCTCGACGATGACGCTGACGTTGAAGCGCACCAGCGGGCGCACGTCGGCGGCCAGGCTGCCATCGGCCGCAGCGATCAGGATGCGCTCCCAGACCCCGGCCATGCTCACACTGACCTGCTGGATACGCGGGTCCAGGACGCGGGTGGCGGCGTCGACACGCTTGAGCAGCTCGACCTTCTCGGCACGACTGAGCACATCCAGCGGGTTGTCCGCCGGATAAAGGGCGGTCACGTCCTGGCTGCGGAAGGCCTGTACCTTGCCGTTCTGCCCGGCACGGGAGATTGAACGGGCGGCACGGGCTGCCGAGGTCAGCGCTTCGAGGTTGATTGCGTTGCTGTAGGCAAAGCCGGTCTTTTCACCGGACTGGGCACGCACGCCCACGCCTTGGTCGAGGTTGAAACTGCCCTCTTTGACGATGCCGTCTTCCAGCGCCCAGGTTTCCGAGATCTGACCCTGGAAATACAGGTCGGCGGCATCGATGCCGGGGCCGGCCAACTCACCCAGCACGCTCTGCAGGCTGTCCAGGGTCAAGCCGCCTGGGGCCAGGAGCTGCTCGCTGACGGTGGATAACATCTGGCTCATAGTCACTCCGAGGTGTGCGCAGGCCGCAACGCGCCCTGCGAGAAAAAGCGCCGGTGCGATACCACCGGCATGCGCGCCCGGATGGACGCTTGTTCGTCAATGTCGCGCTCGGCGAGCAGTACCGCTTCACCTTGCGCCTGTTCCGCGACGATGCGCCCCCAGGGGTCGACGATCGCCGCATGGCCA
Source organism: Pseudomonas sp. XP1 (assembly GCF_053557675.1). Classification (NCBI taxonomy): domain Bacteria; kingdom Pseudomonadati; phylum Pseudomonadota; class Gammaproteobacteria; order Pseudomonadales; family Pseudomonadaceae; genus Pseudomonas; species Pseudomonas sp. XP1. The sequence continues at coordinate 178,610 of NZ_JBNRIJ010000010.1, forward strand.
TGGGTTTCCCGTGGCCCCGGGTGAGTTCCGCCTTGTGCCGCAGCCAGCAGGTAGCACTGGGTCTCGATGGCCCGAGCACGCACCAGCACTTCCCAGTGCGCCGCGCCCGTTACCGCAGTGAAAGCGGCCGGCGCAGTGATCAGTTCCGCGCCGGCGGCGCGCAGTGCGCTGTACAGTTCGGGGAAGCGCAGGTCGTAGCACACGCTCAGCCCCAGCCGCCCCACCGGCGTATCGGCCACCACCACCTGGGCGCCGTGGGCGTAGTCGTCGGACTCGCGGTAGCGGCCACGGTTGTCAGCAACGTCCACATCGAACAGGTGCAACTTGTCATAGCGTGCCGCCACTTCACCGTGTTCGTCGATCAACAGCGAGCAGGCATGGGCCTTGGCTTCGGGCTGGCCGACCGGTGGCAATGGCAAGGTACCTGCGACAATCCATAACTTGAGGTCGCGGGCGGTGCGTTTCAACCATGGCAGGATCGGACCTTCACCCAACGCTTCGGCGCGGCCGATGGCAGCGGCGTCCTTGCGGCCCATGGCGGCGAAGTTTTCCGGCAGCACAGCCAGCCTTGCACCGCCAATGGCGGCCTGCTCCAGCAGGGCACCGGCGCGCTGCAGGTTGGCCAGCACATCGTCCTGGCTGACCATCTGTATGACAGCTGCCTTCATGGGCACTCCTAGCGGGATTTCTCGAAAGGTTTCACAAATGTGATTCTAGGCTCTTTCACAGGACCTTCGACACGGTAGTGGACGCTGGCGAAGCGCGACACGCGGTCGCCGATCAGCCGGTCGACCAGGAACAGCGCCCCGCCCACGGCCGGCGCGCCGACAATCAGGGCCGCCAGCGGCAGGTTGTTGGTCACTGGCAGGCTCACCTGCAAGTTGGCATCGACCCGGTCGCTTACCAGGTCCAGGGTACCGTCCAGCTCAAAGTTGCTCGATGGGCCGGTCACGGCGATTGGCTCGCGGGTCACGTAGACACCGTCACTGGCCACCAGCAAGCCTTTGACCCGGTCGTAGGCCAAGCCCTTGTCGAACAGGTCGGAGAAGTCCAGGCGCAAGCGCCGGCCAATGGAGTTGAAGTTCAGCAGGCCGAACACCCGCAGCGCCTGGGCACTGCCTTCGACCTCGACGAACTGACCGGTGCGCAGCGCTGCATCCATGCTGCCGGAGAAGCGCTTGAGGCTCACCGAGGCCGGCGAACCCGGCCAGCGGCCATCCACATCCAGACGGAAGTCGCGGCTGGTCACGGTCGGGGCAAAGCCCCAGGCCTTGAGCACATCCGCCAGGTTCTTGCCGTCCAGGCGCCCTTTGTACCAGCTGCTGGTGCTGCCCGGCTCGCCTTCCCAGCCGCCGCCACCATCGATACGCAGGCCCTTGAAGTCGAGGTCGATGTCGCTGGCGGTCACGCCACGCGCGGTCGGCCGCAACTTGAGCGACGCACTGCCGTACAGGTCGTCACCGCGATAGAGCTTGTCGATGCTCAGGTCCAGCGCCGGCACCTTGCGCGGGTCGAATGAAGCCAATGGGTCCGGGCCCTCCTCGGCCTGCTTTTCAGCATCGGTGGCAGCGGGCAGGCGCAGGGTCTGCATGCGCACGACCATGGGCGCGCCCTTGGCATCCGGCACCCGTGCGTTGCCGATAACCTCCCTGCTATCGAGGCGCAGATCCCAGGCAGCGCCACCACGGGCAAGACGCACCACGGCCTGGTTCAGATCCATGCCGAAGGCTTTCAGTTGGCCAATGCTCAGGTCGACTCCTTGCAGGTTCTGCCGCGCGCTGCCACCCGGATCGCCACCCACCAATTGCGCCGCCCGTTCTTGCCAGGGCGCCAGGTCCAGTGCCTCCAAGCGGCCGCGTACTCGCAGGCCCTGCCCGGCAGGTAGCTGGGCGTCACCTGCGCCCAGCAACAACTCGCCACGGCCCTGGGCCAGTTTGTCGGCCGGAGCGGCGTAGGCAAAGCGGGCAAGGTCGCCATAGGCCGCGTCGAAGCGCCGCTCAGGGCCTTGCAGGCTCATGCTGAAACGGCTATCACGGGCATCCGCCGCAGCCTTGCCGAACGGTGCCGGCAGGTCGATGGCCAGGCCCTTGAGACTGGAGTCGACACGTAGTCGGTTGTCTCGACTACCCAGGCTGACCTGCAACTGGTAGGGCAGGTCGCCCGAAGCCGGCAAGGCCTGCTTGAACTGCAGCCAGTCGGTCAGCGCCTTGAGCGAGACCTGGCCATTGGCGTTGATGCGGGTCTGCATCTGCCCTGGCTGGCCTTCGGCCGTGATTTGCGCCGTCACCGGCTTGCCGAAGGCCTGCAGGCTGATGCCCTTGCCGCTCAGGCCCTTGTCGAAATCGAAACTGAAGTCGCCCTTCAGGCGGCTCAACTCCAGATTCGGCGGTGCCACCTTCAGCCGCGCATCGTCGGTGGCAAAGTCCACCTGCACTTTCGGCCGCTGCCCGTGGGCCAGCGGAATGTCGAGCTTGACCTTGCCCTTGAGCGGCCCCTCGCCCTCCCAGCCTGCGAATATCTCACCAGTGCCGATTGGCGCTTCCTTGAGAACCTTCAGGCCATCGCCCAGACTGCCGTCGAAGTTGCCATCGAGGTACAGGTGGCTTTGCTGGCCCTCGTCGACATGCGGGATGTCGACGCTCACATCGCTGACTTTGGTGTCGAGCAGTACGCCCCGCTCGGCCTTGACGCGCACGCCACTGTCCTCGATGAACACATCGCCATCCACGTGCTGCACCTGCGGCCAGCCCGGCTGGAAGTCCAGGGCGGCATCACGCACCTTGAAGAACAGGCTGATGCTGCGCGCTTCCGGCGCGACGCCATGGTTCAGCGAGCCCTGATACTGGAAGTAGCCTTCGTCCACCGTGCCTTTGACGATCGCACTGCGCAGCCATTCGTCGAGGGCGGGGCTGAGCACCTCGGGCAGGTACTTGGCGGTGTAGCGGCCATCGCCTTCGGTCAGGCCGACGCGCAGGTCCATGTAATCCTCGCGGCCCTCCTCGAACAACAGGCGAATGAGGAAGTCACCGGCGATCTTGCCCTCCTCGCCGAGTACCTTGAGGTAAGGCGCGACCAGGGTGAAACCTTCCTTGTCCAAGGCCCAGGTCAGGCGCGCATTGGCCTTCTGGTAGTGCCAGGGTTTGGCGAAGATCGGGTAAAGGTGCAGCATGAACGCATCGGTATCAAGGCGCAGTTCACCGTGGCCGAGGTCACCGCTGATGCTGCCGCTGACATTACCGGCTGCCGGGGCATTGTGATAGGCATCGAAACCGACCTTCTCCAGATTGGCTTCGAATTGCAGACGCTGGTCACCTTCGGCCTTGGGCCGCGCCTCCAGGCGCACATTGCGCAGCGCGCCGGTCACTTTCAGGCCATCGATCACGGCCATGACCTTGTCCGGCAGCGGCGCGAGAGCATCGATCAGAGGGGTCAACGGCGTGAGGTCAAGGCGGTCGGCCTGCACTTGCCAGCTTTCCGTGGCAGCGTCCTCGCCTGCACGCTGCTGCAACTGCAGGTGCGACTCCCAACGGGTCTTGCCAACGTCCATGGCCAGGGAGTCGACCACCACATCGAAGCCTTGCTCCCGTCGCTGGAACCAGGCACCCAGCGCCAGGTTAGTCAGCTTGGCCGCCTTTCGCCCGACATAGGCGCCCTGCAGCTCCGGTGCATTGAGGCGTACGACGGCCTGCTGCAACTGCCCCTTGCGCCAATCGACCCAGAACTCGCCGCCGGCCCGCAGGGCGTCGGCATGCCACTGGCCCAGCAGGCGTGGCGGCAGCCAACGCGCCCAGTCACTCTGCGGCAGGCTCAGGTAGGCTTCGACCTGGCCGTCGCGCCAGGTGTTGGCCGTGGCCCGGCCGCGCAGGTTCAGCGACAGGGGTTGGCCATCGGGCAGAGTCGCGCGCAGGTCCAGAGCATGGCGCGAAGCCCCGGCTTGCAGCCCGACGCTCACATAAGTCAGGGTCAACGGGTCGCGCTGCCAGGGGTGCAGGGTGACCTGGCTGTCGAACACATCGATACGGCCCAACTGGCGCAGGCGCTGCAACAACTCGGCAGGATCGAGCGGCGAATCATCTTTCTTCGGCAGGCCTTCGAGGCTCCAGGCGCCCTGCTCGTTCTCGCGCAGGATCAGTTGCAGGCCGCCCAACTGAATGCGTGCAAGGCGTACCTCGCGGGCGGTGATGCTGGCCCAGACATCGGGTACTACCTTGACGTCGTCCAGGCGCAGGGCCGTGGCCCCCTCGCCCAGTTGCAGGTCGCGCACCCTCAGCACCGGTGCCAGGCCGCTCCAGCGGCCTTCCAGGGCACCAACGTGCACAGGCAGGCCCAAAGACTGTTCGGCCTTGCTCTCCACATCGGCGCGGTACTCGGCCACCAACGGCACCAGTTCGCGGCCGAGGCTGACATACAGCGCCACCAACACCGCCAGCAGGGCGCAAAAGCCCAGCCCCCAGCGGGTCAAGGCGACAAGAACGCGGGTCAGACGTCCCATGGCCATGGCCCTCCAGGTCGTTTATCCATGATGGCCCGTCGTGCCGGTTTTGCCAGCCCGGCCCACCTGCGGCGCGTTTCAGAAGGCCTCAGAGCAGCACCACATCGTATTGTTCCTGCGAATACATCGACTCCACCTGGAAACGAATGGTTCGGCCGATGAAGGCCTCAAGCTCCGCGACGTTACCGGACTCTTCATCCAGCAACCGGTCGACCACCTTCTGGTTGGCCAGCACGCGGTAGCCTTCGGCCTGGTACGCGCGGGCCTCGCGCAGGATCTCGCGGAAGATTTCGTAACAGATAGTCTCGGGGGTTTTCAGCTTGCCACGGCCCTGACAGGCCAGGCAGGGCTCGCACAGCACCTGTTCCAGGCTTTCCCGCGTGCGCTTGCGGGTCATCTGCACCAGGCCCAGCTCGGTGATGCCGATGATGTTGGTCTTGGCGTGATCGCGCTCCAGCTGCTTTTCCAGAGTGCGTAGCACCTGGCGCTGGTGCTCTTCGTCTTCCATGTCGATGAAGTCGATGATGATGATGCCGCCGATGTTGCGCAGGCGCAGCTGCCGGGCGATGGCGGTGGCGGCCTCGAGGTTGGTCTTGAAGATGGTCTCTTCGAGGTTCCGATGGCCGACGAAGGCGCCGGTATTCACATCGATGGTGGTCATCGCTTCAGCCGGGTCGACCACCAGGTAGCCACCGGATTTCAGCGGCACCTTGCGTTCCAGCGCACGCTGGATCTCGTCCTCGACGCCGTACAGGTCGAAAATCGGCCGTTCGCCCGGGTAGTGCTCGAGGCGATCGGCAATTTCCGGCATCAGCTCGCCAACGAACTGCGTGGTCTTCTGGAAGGTTTCCCGCGAGTCGATGCGGATCTTCTCGATCTTCGGGTTGACCAGGTCGCGCAGGGTGCGCAGGGCCAGGCCCAGGTCCTCGTAGATGACCGTGGGCGCGCCGCAGGTCTTGATCTGGGTGCCAATCTGCTCCCACAGGCGGCGCAGGTAGCGAATATCCTGCAGGATCTCTTCAGCGCGTGCGCCTTCGGCAGCGGTACGCAGGATGAAGCCACCGGCGTCCTTGATGTTCTCGCTTTCCATGCAGTCGCTGACCACCTGCTTGAGGCGCTCGCGCTCGGCTTCGTCCTCGATCTTCAGCGAAATGCCGACATGGCTGCTGCGGGGCATGTACACCAGGTAGCGCGACGGGATCGACAGCTGGGTGGTCAGACGCGCGCCCTTGGTGCCGATCGGGTCCTTGGTCACCTGCACCACCAAGGCCTGACCCTCGTGCACCAGGGCGGTAATGTTTTCTACCGCAGAGCCTTCGCGCTGGGATATTTCCGAGGCATGGATGAATGCCGCGCGCTCCAGGCCGATATCGACGAAAGCCGCCTGCATGCCCGGCAGCACGCGCACCACCTTGCCTTTGTAGATATTGCCGACGATGCCCCGGCGCTGGGTGCGCTCGACATGCACTTCCTGCAGCACCCCGTTTTCCACCACCGCCACGCGCGACTCCATCGGGGTGATGTTGATCAGGATCTCTTCACTCATGGCAGGCTCTCGTCAAAGGTCTTTGGTAATGATGGATGGCGTATGCAGTGCTGGCTACCGCTGGTTTGTTACCTCTGGCGTATGCGCGGGCGATTGCCAGCAGGCAATGCCGAATTGGCCAAGCAGTTCGGCCGTTTCACTGAGGGGCAAGCCGACCACCGCCGAGTAGCTGCCGGAAAGGCCGGTGACGAACACCGCTCCCAAGCCCTGGATGGCATAGCCGCCGGCCTTGTCCGCGGGCTCGCCGCTGGCCCAGTAGCGTTGCGCTTCCTCGGCGCTGATCGCACGGAAGCGCACCTTGCTGGTGACGCACAGGCTTTGCACGCGCGGTCCATCACTCAGGGCGACCGCAGTCAGTACGTGGTGCTCGCGGCCCGAAAGGTCGGCCAGCATGGCCAGAGCATCTTCGCGGTTTTCCGGTTTGCCAAGAATACGACCATCGAGCACCACGGCAGTGTCTGCGCCCAGCACCACAGCCTGGCCTTCGATGCAGGCCAGGCCGGCGGCGGCCTTGGCCCGGGCCAGGCGCTCGACGTAGGCCGGGGCGCTTTCATCGGGCAGCGGAGTTTCATCGATGGGGGCACTGACGACGCTGAACGGCACCCCGATCTGGGTCAGCAGTTCACGACGACGAGGCGAGCCTGAGGCCAGGTATAGCGGGGTCATGCAGACATCTCCCTGTCAGTCGCGGCGGCGCCGTCAGTTGATATGCAAGCGTCGGCGCAGATCGCGCAGGGCGAAACTGATCCACGGCCAGAGCAAGGCGCTGATCACCGCCGACCAGACCAGTGCCAGGGTGGGCAGACGGTTGCCGGTCAGCGCGCTGAGCCACAGCTGGATCAGCTGGGCGATGCCGAAGATCACCAGGATCACCAGGCTCTGCTGCCACATGGGGAACATGCGCAGGCGCTGCTGCAACGACAGCACCAGGAAGGTGATAAGGGTGAGAATCAGCGCGTTCTGCCCCAGCAGGGTTCCGTACAGCACGTCCTCGGCCAGGCCCAGCACGAACGCGGTGGTCATGCCGACCTTGTTCGGTACGGCGAGGGTCCAGAACGACACCAGCAAGGCCAGCCACATGGGCCGGAACACTTCCATGAACTGCGGCATGGGCGAGACGCTGAGCAGCAGGCCGATGGCGAAAGTCAGCCAGATGACCCAGCCGTTGTTGCGGCGTGATGCAGCCATCATTGCCTCCGGGTGTGAGCGGGTGCGGCAGGCGCGGTAGCCGGCGTGGCAGGTGCAGCAGCCGGGGCTGCAGGTTGCGCTGCCGGGGCTGCCGGGGCCGCTGGTGTAGCCGGCGTGGCAGGTGCGCTGCCAGCTGGTGCGCCTTGCTCGACCGTCGCAGCCGGCTGGCCTGCAGCCGAGGTCCCCTTGCGGTCAGCCTCTTCCTGGGCGATGGCGGCATCGGTGGCGCGCTGTTCCGGGCTGCGCCGGTCGCTGAACACCAACAGCATGTAGCGGCTGCGGTTGAGCGCGGCGGTGGGGATGGCACGAACGATGGCGAACGGCTGGCCGGAATCGTGGATCACTTCATTGACCGTGGCCACCGGGTAACCGGCCGGGAACCGTTGACCCATGCCGGAACTGACCAGCAGGTCGCCTTCCTTGATGTCGGCGGTATCGGCCACATGGCGCAGTTCCAGGCGCTCCGGGTTGCCGGTGCCGCTGGCGATGGCGCGCAGGCCGTTGCGGTTGACCTGCACCGGGATGCTATGGGTGGTATCGGTCAGCAACAGTACCCGCGAGGTGTACGGCATCAGCTCGACCACCTGGCCCATCAGGCCACGGGCATCGAGCACCGGCTGGCCAAGGAACACGCCATCACGCTCGCCCTTGTTGATCAGGATGCGGTGGGTGAACGGGTTGGGGTCGACACCGATCAGCTCGGCCACCTCGACTTTTTCGTTGACCAGCGCCGAGGAGTTGAGCAATTCGCGCAAGCGCACGTTCTGCTCGGTCAGGGCCGCCAGCTTCTGCAGGCGCCCCTGCAGCAGCAGGGCTTCGGTCTTGAGCTTTTCGTTTTCGGCAATCAGTTCGGTGCGGCTGCCGAACTGGCCGGCCACACCTTGCCACGCACGTTGCGGCAGGTCGGTGATCCAGTACGACTCCATGAGTACCAGGCCCATCTGGCTGCGCACGGGCTTGAGCACGTCGAAGCGCGCGTCGACAACCATCAACGCGACCGACATCACCACCAGGACGAGCAGGCGAACGCCCAGCGAAGGGCCCTTGGAGAAAAGCGGTTTAATGGGCCGTTCCTCGTGGACGACTCAGGAGGTCATTGGACATGGGACAACGCACCAGCCTGGTTGCGGGTTGATGGATACGGCGCCCCGAACGGGCGCCAGCCCAGCACATACAGGTAGCACTGTGCGTACTACCTGTAAACCGGACGCTCGTGAACAGCGAGCGGGATCACTCGCTGGAGAGCAGGTCCATCGCGTGCTTGTCCATCATCTCCAGGGCGCGACCACCGCCACGGGCGACGCAGGTCAGCGGGTCTTCGGCGACGATCACCGGCAGGCCGGTTTCCTGGGCCAGCAGCTTGTCCAGGTCACGCAGCAGTGCGCCACCACCGGTCAGCACCAGGCCACGCTCGGCGATGTCCGAGGCCAGCTCGGGCGGCGATTGCTCCAGCGCACTCTTGACCGCCTGGACGATGGTCGCCAGGGATTCCTGCAGCGCTTCGAGCACTTCGTTGGAGTTCAGGGTGAAGGCACGCGGTACGCCCTCGGCCAGGTTGCGGCCGCGCACGTCGACTTCACGCACTTCGCCACCCGGGTAGGCGGTACCGATCTCCTGCTTGATGCGCTCGGCGGTGGACTCGCCGATCAGGCTGCCGTAGTTGCGGCGCACGTAGGTGACGATAGCTTCGTCGAAGCGGTCGCCGCCAACGCGCACGGATTCCGCATAGACCACGCCGTTCAGGGAAATGAGCGCGATTTCAGTGGTACCACCACCGATATCGACGACCATCGAACCGCGGGCTTCCTCGACCGGCAGGCCGGCACCGATGGCGGCAGCCATAGGCTCTTCGATCAGGAACACTTCGCGGGCACCGGCACCCAAGGCCGACTCGCGGATGGCGCGGCGCTCTACCTGGGTGGACTTGCACGGCACGCAGATCAGCACGCGCGGGCTCGGCTGCAGGAAGCTGTTCTCGTGAACCTTGTTGATAAAATATTGCAACATTTTTTCGCAGACGCTGAAGTCGGCGATGACGCCGTCCTTCATCGGACGAATGGCAGCAATGTTGCCAGGCGTGCGGCCCAGCATGCGCTTGGCTTCGGTACCGACGGCGACGACGCTTTTCTGGTTGCCATGGGTACGGATGGCAACAACCGAGGGCTCATTCAGGACGATACCGCGCTCACGCACGTAAATAAGGGTGTTGGCAGTACCCAGGTCGATGGACAGATCGCTGGAAAACATGCCACGCAGTTTCTTGAACATGGGAAAGTGACCCTGGGGAAAGCGTGGGTAAAAAAGTGCGGCAAACTCTAACAATGGCAGGGATTTTGGGCAAGGAGCCAATATGTTAAATTGGCTGTTTTTCCGAGCACGCCAGCAGAATTTCGCGGCCGTTAGACCGCCAGAAAGCTGACATGTTCCTCACTGCGGACCCAAATTCCGGTCTTTGTTTCCCCTGGAGATCCCCATGGCGCTTGAACGCTGCGACGTGGAAAAGATCGCCCATCTGGCCCGTCTGGGCCTGAATGATGGCGAACTGCCACGCATTACTGACGCACTGAACAGCATTCTCGGGCTGGTCGACCAGATGCAAGCGGTCGACACTACCGGCATCGAGCCACTGGCCCACCCCCTGGAGGCCAGCCAGCGCCTGCGTCCCGACCAGGTCACCGAGAGCAACCAGCGCGACGCCTACCAGGCCATCGCGCCGTCGACCGAAAGCGGTCTGTACCTGGTTCCCAAAGTCATCGAGTAAGGGATAGAGCCTGCCATGCATCAATTGACCCTGGCCGAGATCGCCCGCGGACTCGCCGACAAGTCGTTTTCCTCCGAAGAGCTGACCGGCGCCCTGCTGGCGCGCATCAAGCAGCTCGACCCGCAGATCAACAGCTTCATCAGTGTCACCGAGGACCTGGCCCTGGGCCAGGCACGTGCCGCCGACGCCCGTCGCGCCGCTGGCGAAACCGGGGCGCTGCTCGGTGCACCGATCGCCCACAAGGACCTGTTCTGCACCAACGGCGTACGCACCAGCTGCGGCTCGAAGATGCTCGACAACTTCAAGGCGCCGTATGACGCCACCGTGGTTGCCAAGCTGGCGGAAGCCGGCATGGTCACCCTGGGCAAGACCAACATGGACGAATTCGCCATGGGTTCGGCCAACGAATCCAGCCACTACGGCGCGGTGAAGAATCCATGGAACCTCGAACACGTCCCGGGCGGCTCGTCGGGCGGTTCGGCCGCGGCAGTGGCTGCACGCCTGCTGCCAGCCACCACCGGCACCGACACCGGCGGTTCGATCCGCCAACCGGCGGCACTGACCAACCTCACCGGCCTCAAGCCGACCTACGGCCGCGTGTCGCGCTGGGGCATGATCGCCTACGCCTCCAGCCTCGACCAGGGTGGCCCGCTGGCCCGTACTGCCGAAGACTGCGCCCTGCTGCTGCAAGGCATGGCCGGTTTCGACGCCAAGGACTCCACCAGCATCGAAGAGCCTGTGCCTGACTACAGCGCCAACCTGAATGCTTCGCTGCAGGGCCTGCGCATCGGCCTGCCGAAGGAGTACTTCGGTGCCGGCCTCGACCCACGCATCGCCGACCTGGTCCAGGCCAGCGTCAAGGAGCTGGAAAAGCTCGGCGCGGTGGTCAAGGAAATCAGCCTGCCGAACATGCAGCACGCCATCCCGGCCTACTACGTGATCGCCCCTGCTGAAGCCTCGTCAAACCTGTCGCGTTTCGACGGCGTGCGCTTCGGCTACCGCTGTGAAAACCCGAAAGACCTCACCGACCTGTACAAGCGTTCGCGTGGCGAAGGCTTCGGTGTCGAAGTGCAGCGCCGCATCATGGTCGGCACCTACGCCCTGTCGGCCGGCTACTACGACGCCTACTACGTGAAGGCGCAGCAGATCCGCCGCCTGATCAAGAACGACTTCATGGCCGCCTTCAACGACGTCGACCTGATCCTCGGCCCGACCACGCCAAACCCGGCCTGGAAGCTCGGCGCCAAGAGCAGCGACCCGGTCGCCGCGTACCTGGAAGACGTCTACACCATCACCGCCAACCTGGCGGGCCTGCCGGGCCTGTCGATGCCGGCCGGCTTCGTCGATGGCCTGCCGGTCGGCGTGCAGCTGCTGGCGCCATACTTCCAGGAAGGCCGCCTGCTCAACGTCGCGCACCGCTACCAGCAAGTGACCGACTGGCACACCCGCGCCCCCAACGGCTTCTGAGGAATTCACACATGCAATGGGAAGTTGTGATCGGGCTGGAAATCCACACTCAGCTCGCCACCCAGTCGAAGATTTTCTCCGGCAGCGCCACCACCTTCGGTTCCGAGCCGAACACCCAGGCCAGCCTGGTTGACCTGGGCATGCCTGGCGTACTGCCAGTACTGAACCAGGAAGCCGTGCGCATGGCGTGCATGTTCGGCCTGGCCATCGATGCCGAGATCGGCAAGCGCAACGTGTTCGCGCGCAAGAACTACTTCTACCCGGACCTGCCCAAAGGCTACCAGATCAGCCAGATGGACCTGCCGATCGTCGGCAAGGGCCACCTGGACATCGCCCTGGAAGACGGCACCATCAAGCGCATCGGGGTAACCCGCGCGCACCTGGAAGAAGACGCCGGCAAGAGCCTGCACGAAGACTTCAGCGGCTCCACCGGCATCGACCTGAACCGCGCCGGCACCCCGCTGCTGGAAATCGTCTCCGAGCCTGACATGCGCAGTGCCAAGGAAGCCGTGGCCTACGTCAAGGCGATCCACGCGCTGGTGCGTTACCTGGGCATCTGCGACGGCAACATGGCCGAAGGCTCGCTGCGTTGCGACTGCAACGTGTCGATTCGCCCGAAAGGCCAGGCCGAGTTCGGCACCCGCTGCGAGATCAAAAACGTCAACTCGTTCCGCTTCATCGAGCGCGCGATCAACAGCGAGATCCAGCGCCAGATCGACCTGATCGAGGACGGCGGCAAGGTGGTACAGGAAACCCGCCTGTACGACCCGAACAAGGACGAGACCCGCTCCATGCGCAGCAAGGAGGAAGCCAACGACTACCGTTACTTCCCCGACCCGGACCTGCTGCCAGTGGTGATCGAGGACAGCTTCCTCGAAACCGTCCGCGCCGGCTTGCCGGAACTGCCGACGCAGAAGGTCGAGCGCTTCCAGAACCAGTACGGCCTGTCGGCCTACGACGCCAACGTGCTGGCTTCCAGCCGCGAACAGGCGGACTACTTCGAGGAAGTGGTGAAGATCGGTGGCGATGCCAAGCTGGCTGCCAACTGGGTCATGGTCGAGCTGGGCAGCCTGCTGAACAAGCTGGGCATCGAGATCGACCAGGCGCCGGTCAGCGCCGCACAGCTGGGCGGCATGCTGTTGCGCATCCGCGACAACACCATCAGCGGCAAGATCGCCAAGACCGTGTTCGAGGCCATGGCCGCCGGTGAAGGCGATGCCGACAGCATCATCGAAAGCAAAGGCCTGAAGCAGGTCACCGATACCGGTGCGATCGACAAGATGCTCGACGAAGTGCTGGCGGCAAACGCCGAGCAGGTCGAACAGTACCGCGCAGCCGACGAGGCCAAGCGTGGCAAGATGTTCGGTTTCTTCGTCGGCCAGGCGATGAAAGCCTCCAAAGGCAAAGCCAACCCGGGGCAAGTGAACCAATTGCTCAAGGCCAAGCTCGAAGGGTGATTGTTTTACCCCTGTAGTCCTGCGAGGGCTTCGCCCTCGTTCGCGGCTGAAGCAGCTCCCACAGGTATAGCGCCGTACCTGTGGGAGCGGCTTTAGCCGCGAATGGCCGCACCGGAGCATTCGAATTGCTAAAGCGATCCCTGAGCACCCTCGCCCTCTTCTCCCTGCTGGCCGGCTGCGCCAGCCAGGACATCGACCCCGACGGTTACGACAAGACCGGCACCGCTTCCTATTACGGCGCGCGTCACCACGGCAAACGCACCGCCAGCGGCGAACCATTCAACCAGCACGGGCTCACCGCCGCCCACCGCAGCCTGCCCTTCGGCACCCGGGTACGGGTGACCAACCTGGCCAACCAGCGCAGCGTCGTGGTGCGCATCAACGACCGTGGCCCGCATACCCGCGGCCGCCTGATCGATCTTTCACGTGCCGCCGCAGAAAAAATCGGCATGATCCGTAGCGGAACCGCGCGCGTGCGAGTACAAGGGCTTAGCGACTGACGCGACAGGAGTCCGACCATTTTCGACCTGGCTATCCTTCCCACCTTCAGCCTCCTGCAACTGGGCATCGCCCTGCTGTTGCTGATCGGCGGCGCCGAACTGCTGGTACGCGCAGCGCTGCGCCTGGCCCAGCGCCTGCACGTACGCCCTCTGATCATCGGCCTGAGCCTGGTGGCCTTCGGCAGCACTGCCCCGCAGATGACCGTGAGCCTGCAGGCCGCCTACCAGGGCGCGCCAGATGTGGCGGTGGGCAGCGTTATCGGCAGCAACATTTTCAACGTACTGGTCATCCTCGGCCTGGCCGCACTGATCATCCCGCTGCGCGTGTCGCGGCAACTGGTGCGCCTGGACATTCCACTGATGATCGTCGCCAGCGGCCTGGTCTACGCGTTATCCGCCAACGGCCACCTGGGCCGGGCCGAAGGGGTGTTGCTGCTGATCGGCCTGGCCGGCTACCTGGCAATGCTTTGGCACCAGTCGCGCCACTACGCCCGCACCTACCCCGCACCGGCCACTGTCACCAGCAGCACCGGGCGTTTCTGGTCAGGCACGCTGCTGCAGGTGCTGGCCGGCCTGGGTCTGCTGAGCCTGGCGGGTCACTTGTTGCTTGAAGCCGCCGTGGAGGTGGCCACCGACCTGGGGCTGTCCGAGCGCATCATCGGCCTTACCGTCGTTGCCATCTGCACTTCCCTGCCAGAACTGGCTGCTGCGCTGATCGCCGCCCTGCGCGGTGAACGAGAAATCGCCGTGGGAACAGTGATAGGCAGCAACCTGTTGAACCTGCTGGCGGTGCTGGGCCTGACAGCACTGGTCGCTCCCGAGCCGCTGTCGATCTCGCCCAACGCCTTGGCCTTCGACCTGCCGGTAATGCTGGGTGTTGCTGCGCTGAGCCTGCCGGTGTTCTATTCCGGTTACCGCATCACCCGCGCCGAAGGCCTGGTGTTCCTTTGCCTGTACCTGGCCTATGGGCTGCACGTGGCGGCGTTCACCATGGGCATGCCACTGGCCGGCCGCCTGGAGCGGTTGATGCTGTTCTACGTACTGCCGGTGCTCGCCATGGTGTTGCTGTACACCACCGCACGAGCCTGGCGCCGCCAACACTAAGGAAAACAACATGGCTGACAGCAAGAAAACCGGCGAACAGATTCGGCGCCAGGTCATGGGCGATGCGTTCGTCGACCGCGCCTTGGGCAATGCCACCGACTTTACCCAACCGCTGCAGGACTTCGTCAACGAACATGCCTGGGGCAGCGTGTGGGCCCGCGACGGGCTGCCGCTGAAAACCCGCAGCCTGATTACCCTGGCTACGCTGACCGCACTCAAGTGCCCGCAGGAGCTCAAGGGGCATGTGCGCGGTGCGTTGAACAATGGCTGTACGGTGGAGGAGATTCGCGAAGCGCTGCTGCATTGCGCGGTGTATGCGGGGGTGCCGGCGGCGATTGACGCGTTCCGTGCGGCACAGGAAGTGATCGACAGTTATCAATAGGTAGCCTGTACCGGCCTCTTCGCGGGCACGCCCGCTCCCACAGGTACCCCACAGGCGCTGAGACCTGTGCAGTACCTGTGGGAGCGGG